>CALCHY010000047.1 GCA_937907415.1 uncultured Trueperaceae bacterium | reverse complement strand
AGCTCTCCAAGGCGACCCATTGCGCTCAACGCCATGTTGCTGCGCCGCACCGACCTGTCGACGCTTGGGGTGTAGCTCGTGCTCGGGACTAATGTCCATACCCCACTCCAGATGGGGGGGATAATGGCGGTAGCGGAGGCGCCGAATGAGCGCGGCGCACCGCCCGGCGGATCGGTGCCGGCTGACGTCCGGACGACGCTGCCTACCCGGTAGTGAACGACGGCACCGCGCAGCTAGCGACTCTCCGATCTGCCGCCGAGCTCCGCTCGCCTCCTGTGAGGAGACCCCAGCATGAGCGCTTCGCCGCCAGTCTTCTTGATCTCATCGATGGTCGTCATGAGCATTACCGCGGCTCTTGGGAGCGTCGCGGCGCTTCCGGGCCCGCCAAGCTTGGTGGGCGCTCTCGGCCTCATAGTCTCTGGCCTTGCGGTCTTGCGCCGCATACGCGCCGGCGAGCCGCGCGCGGCGCTCGCTGTCGTGGTCGTCGAGGAGCCGCGATGAGCGGTCACGCGTTGGGCTTGGTACGCGGTTGGCTCCGCTCCCCCCTCGTGCGCGCGGCGGTCGTGATCGCCGCGGGCGCGGCAGTCTTCCTCGTCGTTCAGCACCCTGCCCACACACTGCGTGCGCTGCCCTTCCTCGTGATCGCCGCCTGCCCACTGCTGCACCTGTTCATGCACGGCGGCCACGGCGGTCACGGCGCGGCCGGCGCGCCCCCTAACGTCGAGCACCAGCATGGCCGGCCCGGGAGATGACGGTTATTATGTGCCCTGCGCCGGCACACGTCGACAGCCGCCGCCCGGAGCGCGTGGAGGAGACCCTGATATGACGACGGTCACGCTCGAAGCAGGCGGGATGCTCCGCGGTAGCTCCGGACCGGCACTCGAGAGCTTCCTGCGCAGGCAACGGGGCATCGAGAAAGCGGCCGCCAACTACCTGAACGGCACGGTCACGGTGGTCTACGACGAGGCTAGGCTGACGCTGGAGGACGTCCGCCTGCTGATAGAGCGCGCCGGCTACCACGGCGGAGGCGCGGTGCTCCCCGCGCCACCAGTGCAGGACGGTCCGGGCGTCACGGCGGTGCACCAGTCGCCCGCCCCGCACGGATCCACTGTCGACCGCGTCGCGACCAGCGAGGGCGCTCCGACAGGACCCCACGGGCCCGGGTCGGACGCCGGACATGGGCCCACCCAGGCGGTCTCGGGCGAGTCAGAGCAGTTGGCGCACGAGATGGGCCACGCCATGGGGCGCAGCATGGAGAAGATGGTGCGTGAGATCCGCGCGCGGTTCTGGGTCACTTTCCTGCTCGCGATTCCTGTGTTCCTCTACTCGGCGCTCGCCACCGAGGTGTTCAGGCTGCGCCTGCCCTTGCCTCCCGGCATTCCCGCCGACGTCCTGCTCTTCGCCCTCGCCACCCCGGCCGTGCTCTGGGGCGGTCAGATCTTCTTCGTCGGGGCCTACCGCGCCCTCTCGAGGCGCACGCTGGATATGTCGGTGCTGGTGGCGCTGTCGGTGGGGACCGGCTACCTCTTCAGCGTCGGCGCCACCTTCTTCTTCGAAGCCGAAGTCTTCTACGAGGCCGCGGTGGTCCTCTTGACGTTCGTGCTCTTCGGCCACTGGATGGAGATGCGCGCCAGGGCGGGCGCCTCGGACGCGATCAGGGCGCTACTCGACCTCACCCCGCCAAAGGCCACCGTCGTCCGTGACGGCGTTCCCGTGGAGGTCCGGACCTCCGAGATCGTGCGGGGCGAGGTGGTGCTCATCCGTCCTGGCAACAAGATCCCGGTGGACGGGGTCGTGCTGGAGGGGGAGTCGAGCGTCGACCAAGCGATGATCACCGGCGAAAGCGTGCCGGTCTCCAAGAAACCCGGTGACGAGGTGATCGGCGCCACCATCAACAAGACCGGGACCTTCCGCTTCCGCGCCACCCGCGTGGGGGCCGACACCGCCTTGGCGCAGATCGTCAAACTCGTGCAGACCGCCCAGAACTCCAAGGCGCCGGCGCAGCGTCTCGCCGACCAGGCTGCACAGTGGCTGGTCGCGGCGGCCGTGGTGTTCGGCTTGGCCACCTTCCTGGGCTGGTACCTCTTCGGTACCGCGTTGATCCCGCCGGACATCACGCCGTTGGTCTTCGCCATGACGCTCGCCATCACCGTCGTCATCATCGCGTGCCCGGATGCGCTGGGACTGGCCACCCCCACCGCGGTCATGGTCGGCACCGGCCTGGGAGCGATCAACGGCATCCTCTACAAGAACGCCACCGCCCTGGAGCAGGCCTCGAAGGTCAAGGCGGTCATCTTCGACAAGACCGGTACCCTGACCATGGGCGAGCCGCGGGTGGTGGAGGTGACGCTGGCGGACGCGGCGACGCGGCCCGAGCAAGAAGGGGAGTTTCTCCGGCTCGTCGCGTCCGCCGAGCAGGCCAGCGAGCATCCGCTGGCCCGCGCCGTCGTCGATTACGCGCGCGAGCGTGGCCTGAGCCCGGCCGCGACGAGCGACTTCCAAGCGATCCCGGGCCACGGCCTCGAGGCGCTGGTGGGAGGCCGTAGTTTGCTGGTGGGAAACCGCAAGCTGATGCGAGACCGCGGCATCGACCTCGGCGACCTCTCCGACCAGGCGAGCAGTCTCGAGGGCGCCGGCCGCACGGTGATCCACGCCGCGGTGGACGGCCGGGCCGCGGGTATCATCGCCATAGCCGACACGATCAGGCCGACCGCGAGGGCGGCCGTGGAGGAGCTCCGGAGGCTCGGCGTGCAGGTGGCCATGCTCACCGGCGACAACCGGGCAACCGCCGCGCGCATCGCCGACGAGCTGGGGCTCGATACCGTCTTCGCCGAGGTTCTGCCTGCCGACAAGGCCGAGAAGGTCAGGGAGCTGCAGAGCCAAGGTAAGAAGGTCGCCATGGTGGGAGACGGCATCAACGACGCGCCGGCGTTGGCCCAGGCGGACGTTGGCATCGCGATCGGAGCCGGAACCGACGTGGCCTTGGAGACGGCTGACGTCGTGCTGATGAAGTCCGACCCCTTCGACGTGATCGGTGCCATCGCGCTCTCCAGAGCTACCGTGCGCAAGATGCGTCAGAATCTCTTCTGGGCAGTCGGCTACAACGCGGTCGCGTTCCCTATCGCGGCCGGTCTCCTTTACCCTTCCCTGGGGCTGCTGTTGCGGCCCGAGATCGCGGCCCTGACGATGGCAGGCAGCTCGCTGCTGGTCGCCGTCAACGCCGTCCTGCTCAAGAACACTAAGCTGCCCGGGATCCAGCGCAGCCGTCCCATCACCGACGCCAGCCAGCCGGCACCGGTGCCGGCCTGAGGAGGGAACGAAGGACGTCGATCGTGATCGCCACGACGTCGCTCGACCGACGATGATCGCGACCCGCCAAGCCGTCCTCCGCCGCTACCGCGAGATCGCTGCCGTGCTGTCACGTCACGGTCTCGGCTACTGGACGGCCGAGGTGGGGCTGGTGCGCTCCCTGCCCTTCCACCGCGGCCTGGTCGGTCATCCTCGGCGCTCCGACCCGTACACCCGCGCCGACCACCTGCGCCTGGCCCTCGAGGAGCTGGGGCCCACCTTCATCAAGCTCGGCCAGATCCTGTCCACCCGACCCGACCTGGTGCCCGGCGATTGGGCCGCCGAGCTCGCCAAGCTCCAGGAGCAGGCGCCCGCGGTCCCGTGGGGACAGGTCGAGGCCAAGATCGAGCGGGAGCTGGGAGCGGCGGGCAGGGACCTCCTTGCCGGCATCGATCCGGTACCGCTCGCCGCGGCGTCGCTCGCTCAGGTGCACCGGGCGACGCTGCCGAGCGGGGAGGAAGTCGTCGTCAAGGTGCAGCGGCCGGGCGTACGTTCGCAGGTGAAGCTCGACCTCGCCGTGCTGCATGGCCTGGCTCGCAGGGCCGCGGCGAGGGAGGCCTGGCGGCCATACGACCCCGAAGCCTTGGTGGCGGAGTTCTCCAGCACCATCGTCGCGGAGCTCGATTACATGCGCGAGCGACAGAACCTGACACGCTTCGCCAGGATGCTAGGGAACGACGCCGGCGTCCGGGTCCCGCGCGTCTACCCCGCGCTGTCAGGACCAAAGGTTCTCACGCTCGAGTTCGTGGGGGGCTTCCGCGTCGACGACGTTGCGGGGCTCGCAGGACTGGCCATGGATCCGGCCGAACTGGCGCGCCGCCTCGCCCGTCTGCTGTTCCGCTCGGCGCTCGAATGGGGTCACTTCCACGCCGATCCCCACCCGGGCAACTTCCGGGTCACAGCGCAAGGGGAGCTGGTACTCCTGGACTTCGGCATGATGGGGCGCCTCGGCCGCGCCGAGCGACACCGCATCCTGGAACTGGTGCTTGCCGTCGTGGAGTCAGACGGCAGGCGTGCAACGGAACGCTTGATCGACCTGGGGGTCGAGGTCTCGCGCCGTCAAGCGACGGCGCTCGAGGTCGACCTGGGGCGACTGCTCGCCGAGTACGTCGAGGCGCCGCTGGGAGAGATACCCATGGGGGACGTCCTCGATCAGCTCCTCGCCATCATCCGCGCTCACCGACTGAGGCTGCCGACCCACCTCGCGCTGTTCACCAAGACCATCCTGATGGCTGAAGGGGTCGGCCGGCAGCTAGACCCGGGCTTCCGACTGGCGCCGCTCCTCAAGCCGCTCTTCTGGCGGGCGCTCGTCGACCGGTTCAGCCCCGAGAACGTGGCCACTGGCCTGCGCGATGCCGCCCTCGATCTCCTCTACCTCGTCGAGGAGGGTCCCGCGAGCTTGCGGCGAGTGGGCGGCAGGCTGGACCGAGACGAGCTCGTGCTCCACGCGAGGCTCGAAGACCGCGATCTCCGCGAGGAACTCAAGAGCATCGCCGCCAGTCTGCGCCTAAGCGGGCCGGTCATCGCCATCGTGCTAGCCCTGTCGTTGCTGATGGTCGTCTACCACCCGCCCGGCTGGGAGCGGTGGGCGGGATGGGTGTTTGGAGGGCTACTGATCGCGACGCTGGTACTGGGCGCCTACCTGATCGGCATGGCTCGAGGCGACCCACCCCGCCGCCGACCCTGGCGCTGAGCCGAGCCGCCCCCGGCGTGTAGGTCCACTAGCGGACGTCCACGACGCTCATCATGCCCCTGTCCTCGTGCTCGACCACGTGGCAGTGGAAGACGGTCTTGCCTACGAAGTCGCGGAACGGCACGAGTATCTCGACGCTGCCTCGCGCCGGGACGTTCACGACGTCCTTCCACTCCCGCCGGCCCTCATCCGTTCCATCACCTGCCAGTAGCTGGAAGGGGTGCACGTGCAGATGCATCGGGTGGTCCATGCCGGTGTCGTTCACGATCTCCCAGTGCTCCACGGTACCCAGCCTCGGAGCGACGTCGACCCGGTCGGGATCGAACTCCTTGCCGTCGATGAAGAACCGTGCGGCGGCCATGTCCTCGGCGAGCACGAGGCGCCGGCTGATCACCGCGTCCGCCCGCCTCAAAGGCTCGATGGCGGCGAGCGTCCGCGGCGGGACGTAGTCGCCTGACTCCCTCACGACGAAGCGCGTGAGCGGGGCCGCGGCTGAGTACGCGGGGGGCGCCCCGCCCGGCATGCCCATCCCGGGCGCACCCATGTCGTGTCCCGGCATCGCCCCCATGCCGCCGCCCTCGGCGCCCTGACCCATGCCAGGCATGCCCGCCATGCCGCCCATCCCCGCCGTGCCGCCCATCCCCGCCATGCCGCCCATCGCCGCCATGTCGTCCTCCGGCGCCCTGTCATATGGCAAGGTGACGAGATGGTACTCTCCCGGGCTCGGGAAGCTCGCCACGACCTCATAGCGCTCGCCGGGCGCTAGCAGCAGCTCGGTCGCGCGATACGGCTTCGCCACGAAGCCGCCATCGCTGGCGATGACGGTGATCTCGGAGCTCGGTATCGCCAGTCGGTAGTAGCGTGCGTTGGAGGCGTTGAGGAGCCTCAGCCGCAGCGCGCCACCGGACACCTCCACGCTCGGCGACTCCTCGCCGTTGACGGTCACCAGGCTGCCCTCGCGGCCCATGGACCAGTCCATCATGCCGTGGGGCGCGACGTCACCGCGAGCGTTGAACTCGAAGTCCTTGAGCACCAGGAGCTGTTCCGGCAGGTCGCCGAAGACCGCGTCGGCGGGGCCCTCGACGACGATTGCGCCTGCCAATCCGCGGAATAGCTGGGAGGCGACCGTGCCGTGCACGTGCGGGTGATACCAGAACGTGCCGGCCGAGCCCTCGGGCACCGAGAACTCGTATAGTGCCGTCTCGCCAGGAGCCACCTGCCGGAACACGTTGTCACCGTTCCCCGTAGGGGGGATGTGCAAGCCGTGGAAGTGGAGGTTGGTCACCTCGGGCAGGCCGTTGCTGAACCTCAGCTCCACCCGGTCACCCTCCCAAAGCCTCAACGTCGGCCCGGGGAAACCACCGTTGTACGTCCATAGGCGGGCCGTGCGCCCAGCCACCGACACCGTCGCCGGGCTCGCCGCCAGGTCGAAGCGCACCACGCCGGGACCCGGCCGCCTGCCCAACTCCACCGGGGAGGCGAGCCCCACGCCCTGGGCGGAGGCCACCGCATCGACCAGCGGGAGGAAGCGGCCGCCGACCGCGCCAGCCGCCAGTCCGAGCCCTGTCAACTTGAGGAACCGCCTACGAGAGATGGTCACCTGACCTCCTTCCGCAGGAGACTATTATGCTCATGTAAAGCCAGTATCAGGGTCGCCCGCCTCGGGAGCCCCTCATCGGCGAGAGCTGACCCGTCGACAAACCAGCAGCGATGTTCAGGGACCTTTGACCCTACCCCCGGGGGGAGGGAGAAGTCGAGACTCGCACTACGTGTGCGAGTCGCGGTACGCGTCGTAGCGGCTCCCACGACACAGGAGGGAGTACGAAGATGACACACCCGCCACGACCACTTCACGATCAGCAGGACGCAGCATCACCAACCCCGCCAAAGGTGGTGATCCTATTCGTCACACTGCTCCTGAGCCTGTTCCCGCTCGCGGCGGCGCAGGCGCCGGCAGGCGCCGGTCTCTCCGGAGAGGCGGCCAGCGTCGCCGAGGCGCGCGGCTTGGCCACCGAGGACGTCCTAGCCGCCCTGAAGACGTACGTGCCCTCGGGCCAACTCGACGACTACGTGATGTTCAGCTCGGGCGGCCAGTCCGGTCAGGTGCTTGTCACCGGCCTGCCGTCGATGCGCCTGCTCAAGGTCATCGGCGTCTTCACCCCGGAGCCCTGGCAGGGCTGGGGATACTCGAGCGGGTCTAAGGAGATCCTCGCCGCGGGAAGCGGCGACGGCGTCCAGCTGACCTGGGGCGACACCCACCACCCTGCCATAAGCGAGACGGCCGGCGACTACGACGGGCAGTTCCTGTTCGTCAACGACAAGGCCAACGCCCGCGTGGCGGTCATCGATCTGCGCGACTTCGAGACCAAGCAGATCGTCAAGAACCCCGTCGCGAACAACGACCACGGCGGCGCCTACGTCACGCCGGACACCGAGTGGGTGATCGAGGGCGCGCAGTACTCCGTACCCCTCGGAGGAGATTACGCTTCCATCGACGAGTACACCGAGAAGTACCGCGGCATGGTCACGTTCTGGAAGTTCGACCGTGAGGCGGGCCGCATCGACCCAGCAGCCTCGTTCGCGCTCGAGCTGCCCCCCTACTGGCAGGACATCGCCGACGCCGGTAAGCTGAGCAGCGACGGCTGGGTGTTCCTGAACTCGATCAACACCGAGAACGCGACGGGCGGCATAGAGATGGGCCACGCGCCCTTCGAACTTGGCGCCTCCCAGAACGAGTTCGACTACCTCCACATCGTCAACCTCGAGAAGGCCGCCGGACTGGTCGCGAGCGGCCGCGCAGAGACCATCAACGGCTTCCAGGTGCTGCCGTTGGAGGTGGCGGCGGCTGAGGGCGTGCTCTTCTTCGCCCCCGAGCCCAAGAGCCCGCACGGTGTCGACGTCACGCCGGACGGGAACTTCATCGCCGTCGCGGGCAAGCTCTCGCCCTACGTCACGATCTACAGCTTCGCCAAGATCCAGGAAGCGATCGCCAAGGGCACTACCGAGACCGACGCCTACGGCGTGCCGGTGCTGGCCTTCGACGACGTCGTCGAGGCGCAGGTCGAAGTCGGCCTCGGCCCTTTGCACACGCAGTTCGACGACAAGGGGTACGGCTACACCAGCCTCTTCCTCGAGAGCGCGGTGACCCGCTGGTCACTCACGGACCCGGCCGGTGGCGAGGCACCCTGGTCGCTCGTCGCCAAGCAGCCGGTGAACTACAACCCGGGCCACATCGCGACCGCCGAGGGCGACACCGTGAGCCCGGACGGCAACTACCTGGTGGCGCTCAACAAGTGGTCCGTCGACCGGTTCGTGAACGTCGGGCCGCTTCTACCGCAGAACTTGCAGCTCATCGACATCTCGCAGCCTGGCGAGACCATGCCGGGGCTCTACGACATGCCGATAGGCGTAGCGGAGCCGCACTACGCCCAGATCATCAAGGCCGACAAACTGAACGCGTGGGAGGTCTACCCGGAGACCGGCTGGGACTCGCGGATTCAGGCGGTCGACCCGAACGCGGCCATGCCTGGCGAGGAACGCGTGGAGCGTGACGGCGATTCGGTGCACGTGTGGATGACTGCGGCGCGTAGCCGCTTCAACCCCGAGCGCATCGAGATCAAGAAGGGCGACCGTGTCACCCTGCACGTCACGAACATCGAACGGGCCAGGGACGCCATCCACGGCTTCGCGATCCCCGACTACAACATCAACGTTAGCCTGGAGCCGGGCGAAGCCGAGACCATCGAGTTCACCGCCGACCGGGAAGGCGTCTTCACCTATTACTGCTCCGAGTTCTGCTCCGCCCTGCACCTGGAGATGGCCGGCTACCTGATGGTGAGCCCCAACTGACCAAGCGACAAAACCCGTCCGCATCCGCATCCCTGGCCGTGCCCGAGCCGGCACGGCCAGGCCAGAGAGGACCCATCATCGTGAACCAGCCTCCGCGGCTGAGCCATCACCTCGTGCCGGCCGGGCTCCTGGCCCTGGCCGCCGCACTGCTCTTCACCTCGATCTTCCTGCCGTACTGGCGGCTCACGTTGCTGGCCCCGCAGTACCCTCGTGGGCTCTCGGTCCAGACCTACGTCAACCGCATCGAGGGGGACGTCCAGGAGATCGATGGGCTCAACCACTACATCGGCATGCGCCCGCTGGAGCAGGCCGCCCAGCTCGAGCGCGCCGTGAGCGTCTACGCGATCACCGCCTTGGCGCTGATCGTCGTCGCCGCGATCTTCGTGAACGTGCGTTGGTCATGGCTGCTGACGCTGCCGACCTTACTGCTGCCCGCGGTGTTCCTGCTCGACCTCTACCTGTGGTTACGGCACTTCGGCCTCCACCTCGACCCCACCGCGCCTCTGAGCAGCTCGGTGAAGCCGTTCGTACCCGCCGTGCTGGGCAGGAGCAAGATCGCGCAGTTCGAGACCGTCGCGGCCGTAGATAGCGGCTTCTACCTGGCCCTCGTCGCCGCGGCCCTCGTCCTGGTCGCACTGCTCCTCTACCGGCTCGTGTACCGTCGCCGGTGGGTCACTCCGTGCGCAGCCACACGACGAGCCTGAGGCGCTCGTCCATCATGTAGCCGTTACAACGGGACTAGTGACCATTCCCCCCTCCCCGGCTGGGGGATAATGGCCGTAGCGAAGACGCCGAGTGAGCGCGGCGCACCGCCCGGCGGATCGGTGCCTTGCCTTATGAGTACGGAGGTTACCCATGCCAGATCTCAACTTAGACATGCACCCGCCCCAGCACGCCCCGGAAGCCCTCGTCTTCGACGTGGTGTGCGGACAGGTCGTGATCGTGGGCGCCAGCCTGGTTGTGCGCTACCTCGAGCGTGACTACTATCTATGCTCCGCGCACTGCAAGAGCGCCTTCGAGGAGGACCCCAGCAGGTACGCTAGCTCGCGTGCCTTCGGGCCGTACCACTGAGCGCCTCACCGTACGACGGGCCTGGAGGGACTCAGGTCGCTGTTCGGCTCCATGAGCCGCGACCGGAGGGAGTTTCAAGCGGACTCGGCCCCCGAGCTCTCGAGCCGCAGGATGGCCTTGGCCCGAGGGTGGCTCGGGCTGGCGAAGAAGGCCTTCGGCTCCCCCTCTTCCCAGATCGTCCCGTCGGCCATGAAGACCACGCGGTCGGCCACGTCGCGGGCGAAGCCGATCGCGTGGGTGACGACTATCATGGTCATCCCGTCTCCAGCCAGGTTCCTCATCGTCTACGGGACCTCTTCGTGCAGCTCCGGATCGAGCGCCGACGTGGGCTCGTCGAAGAGGACGACATCCGGTTCCATGGCGAGCGCACGAGCGATGGCTACCCGCTGCATCTGACCCCCCGACAGACGAGAGGGGGGCTCGTTCCTCTTCGCCGCGAGGCCGACCCGGTCTAAGAGTTGTTCGCCGAGGCTTACCGCCTCGGTCCTTGGCATCCTCCTGAAAGTTACGCACCCTTCGATGACGTTCTCGAGCGCGGTCATGTGGGGAGAAGAGGTTGAAGCTCTGGAAGACCATGCCGGCGCGTATCCGCATCTCACGGATGTCCCGCTGGCGGTGTCGCTTCTTCACGCTCTGTCCGCAGGGCACGCCGGTCCCGCACACGCTGACAGTGCCCGTGTCCGGTTCTTCGAGGCGATGTGTTGTCTATCCCTGGGGTAGGGACAGTTGTCCCTACCCCCACCCCCCCAGGGCTGGCATGCTGGGCCCAAAGCGGCGGCTCGTCACGGCTTCCCTGATTCCAGCGCCACGGGACAGATGCCGGCGCCCGAGGGGGAGGAGAGAGATTCATGGACGACGACTACCGCAGGTCCCTGGTACACGAGGTTCTCGTGCTGACACCGGATGCGGAGAGCGCGGCGGGGCTGAAGCGCCTCCTGCTCCATGTGCTCACCAGTCCCCGCGGCCGGGCCGTAGTGGCCCAGAGCGAGGAGTTGCGAGCCGGAGCGCTGACCCTGTTGGCCAGCGACGAGGACGAGGCGGTGCGCAGGGCCGTGGCCGCCAACCCCAGTACGCCCTCCCAGGTGCTCGAGGAGCTCGCCAAGCACTGGGCGTGCAGTTACCCTGTCGCGTCGAACCCCAGTGCGCCGTCGGCGCTGCTCGCGCGGCTCGCCAAGGCTTACGAGCCCGTCGTCCGCAGGGCGGTGGCGCGTAACCGCAGCACGCATAGCGAGACGCTGGAGGAGCTGGCCAGGGACGCCGACCTGAGCGTGCGGATCACTGCGGCAGGCAATTTGGGCGCCGCTGGGGGGACGCCGGACGTCCCGAGCCCGAGCGCGGGACAGGAGGGGTTTGGGCACGGGGGGCCCCGCGCCCACGAGGACGTCCCGAGCCCGAGCGCGGGACATGAACCGGAGGGGGCGTTGGTAACGACGCCCTACCCTGGAGGGGCATGGCGCCGCTTGCAGCCGGCCCACGAGCCCTCACGAGGAGTCGGATCGTAGATGCACGTACCCTCTCAGAGTCACGAGCCGTTCGCCCTGGTCCTGGCCGGCGGGGGCGCGCGCGGGCTGGCCCACGCGGGGGTGTTGAGGGCCCTCGAGCACGACGGCTACCGCCCCAGCGCACTCGTGGGCGTCTCGATGGGGGCCGTCGTCGCGGTCACCTATGGGCTCAACCCCCGGTGGTACGAAGGGCTCCTCGGCATGGACACGCGCGGCTTCCCCCGGCCTTACTCGGCGAGCGATCACGCATTTCGCGAGCGCTTACGCGCCGCGGTCGCTCTCGGCAGCACGGTGCGCGACATGATCCTCGGTTGGGGCGTGGGCGGCCGGGCGTTACCCCGCGGGCGAAGGCTGCTGTACGACCTGACCCTGGGCGGCGCGCTCGAGGAGTGCCGGCTGCCGGTCGCGGTCGCGGCCACCGACTTGCTGTCGGGGAGGCAGACGATCCTGACGCAGGGCGACGCCGCCCGGGCCGCCTACGCCAGCTCCGCCCTGGCAGGGATACTGCCGCCGTTGCCCTGGGGCGACATGCTGCTGGCCGACGGCGCCTACTCGGACATCGCCCCGACCAAGGTGGCTCGCGAACTGGTGCCCCAGCGGGTGGTGGCTGTCGATGTCGGACTGCCGCTCGACGCGCCCCCGCGCCTCCGGAACGGGGTGCAGACCCTGGCCCGGGCGCTGGAGATCTGCCACGCCAGACACGCGCACCTGCTCTTCGAGCAGGCGGACCTGGTGCTGCGCCCCGAGTTCCCCGTGCCGATCCACGCACTCGACTTCAGCCGGAAGCGCGCGGCCGTGGCCGCGGGCGTGCGCGCCGTCCGCTCACAACGGACCGCCTTGGCCCGACTGCTGGCGGGCGAGACGGGCGTCGGTCCTGTCGAGAGCCGCCTGCCCCCTCGAGATCAGCTCCCTAAGCGCCGGCCGCCGAGGCCCTCCGACCCCGCGGGCGGTGCCGAGCTGGGCGCTCGCCGCTACGAGGTGAGCTGAGATGCAGCTCTGGCACCTCACCCAGGACACGCCCCGTCTGCCCGCCAGCGTCGCTCCCGACGAGCGCGTCGAGCTGCTGATCGGGACCTGGCCCATCGAACCGGGCCAAAAGGTCTGGGTCCAGTACACCCGCACAGCGCTCGACGGGGTCTCGACCGACCACCTAGTGGAGGCCCACTGGCGGCACAACGTGGGCAGCAACAGCTACTGGAGCGCTCACATCGGACCGTTCGCGAGAGGCGACGAGGTCGAGTACGAGCTGAGGGGCAGCTCGCCTTACGACGAGGCGGGGACCGAACGGGTGTCCTTCAAGGTCGGTGCCCGGCTCCACCTGGCGCTCCTCTGGCACCAGCACCAGCCCCTCTACAAGGACGTCTCTCGCGACGACCCGAGGGGAAGCTACCTTCGACCCTGGGTGCGGCTCCACGCCGTGCGGGATTACTACTCCATGGCGGCACTGGTGGCCCAGCACCCCGACATACACCTGACTTTCAACCTCACCCCGGTACTCCTCTGGCAGCTCGAGGACTACACCGAGCGCGGCGCCACCGACCGGCAACTGGAGCTGACCCTCACCCCCGCCGAGGACCTAACCCCCAGCGAGCGCGACGAGATCGTGGCGACCTTCTTCGACGCCGACCCGAAAGGCCAGATCCTCCCTCACCCTCGCTACCGCGAGCTGTTCGAGCGGCGTGCCGCCGGCGACCCGTTCGAGACGCGGGACCTGCGCGACCTCCAGGCGTGGTTCAACCTGGCCTGGTTCGGCCATGAGTTCCGCACGGGCGTCGTCGACCTGGTAACCGGCGAGCGAGTCTCGGTGGCGCATCTGATCGCCAAAGGTCGAGGCTTCTCACGAGACGACGTGACGGCGCTGATCGCGGAGCAGTACAAGATCATGCACGCCGTGGTGCCCATCCACCGGAAGCTGCAGGACGAGGGCCAGATCGAGGTCGCCACGAGCCCCTTCTACCACCCGATCCTGCCGCTGCTCATCGACACCGACGATGCCACCGTCGACAGGCCCGGCGCCGAGCGCCCAAGGCGCTTCAGCTACCCTCAGGACGCGCGAGACCAGGTGACCAGCGCCGTCGAGTTCTACCGGGAGCGCTTCGGCCGGCCACCCAGGGGCATGTGGCCGCCCGAGGGAGCAGTCAGCCGAGCGGCTGCCTCCATCTTCGCCGGCGCCGGCCTGTCGTGGACCGCGAGCGACCGGGGAGTCTTGGCTCGGAGCGGCCGCTGGGGTTACGACACTAGCGACCCAGACGTCCTCTACCGACCCTACCGGGCGGAAGAGGACGGCCACGCCATCACGATCTTCTTCCGGGACACCGAGCTGTCCGACGAGATCGGCTTCCACTACCAGGGTTACAGCGACCACGAGGCGGCGGCTCGGGACTTCGTGCGACAGATCCGCGATCGCTTAGTGACCGGACCCGCGGGCCCCCGCGAGCGCGTCCTCACCATCGTGCTCGACGGCGAGAACGCGTGGGGCGCCTACCCACAGGACGCACGTCCCTTCCTGCACGCGCTGTACGGCGAGCTGGAACGAAGTCCCGACCTCGTCACTGTCACCTTCGCGGAGTGCCTGACCGGCGCGCCCGAGCGCGACCTCGAAGCCCACCATCCGGCGGATCAGTGGCAGCTTCACGAACTCTTCACCGGGTCCTGGATCGACGAGAACGGCTCGCTGCCGGGCGTAGATCTGGGTACGTGGGTAGGAGAGCCGGAGGAGAACAGCGCATGGGAGCTACTGGGCGACGCACGGGAGGCGCTGGCGCGCTCCGGCGCCACCCCGGCCAGCCACC
Source organism: uncultured Trueperaceae bacterium (assembly GCA_937907415.1). The sequence goes on along the minus strand of CALCHY010000047.1, from coordinate 18,574 downwards.
CGGCGGCCTTCCAAGCCATGCACACGGCCGAGGGCAGCGACTGGTTCTGGTGGTTCGGTGAGGACCAGGACTCGGGCAACGATCAGCAGTTCGATGAGCTCTTCCGCATGCACCTCGCCAACGTCTACCGCGGTGCCCGCTTGGCGGTTCCCGAGAATCTGGCCCAGCCGATCACGCCCCGGACACTGACGTGGAGCTTTGGTAGCCCCCTCCCCGACGTGGGCCGGCGCGACCGCCTGCGGGTGCGCACGAAGTGCCCAGGCGTGCTCGCGTGGCGGCTCGACGGAGGTCAGGAGCGGACGCAGACGCTGAGACCCGTGGGGGGCGCGATGGCGGGAGCGCGAAACTACCAGGCCATCCTCGGCCCCTTCGCCGGCGCCACCTCACTCGAGTTCCGTTTCGAAGGCGCTCGTCCGACCAGTGATGGCACCGCCGCCCCGTCTTGTCGCCCGGACTGGCACGCGTTGTCGCTCGCGCCGGACGGAGCCGGTGACGGTGGTGAAGGTGGAGGGCAGCGCCGTTCAGGGGGACCGGCCGTGCGAGGCCGAGATCCTGGGGCACAAGCGCTGGAGGCAGCGCCTGCAGGTGATGGCGTTACGGTGACCGAGGGGGTCGCGACCGATGAACCAGGGTCGACCCTCGAGGCTCCGAAAGGAGGCAGAACGTGATGGGACACGGTTGGGGCATGGCAGGTGGCGTTTGGATGGCTCTCTTCTGGGTGGCGCTGATCCTACTGGTGGTGTACCTGGTGAGGAGCGGTTCGCTGACAGGCTGGGGGCCCCAGCGCTCCCCTGACCCCCCGGGACGAGACGAAGCCATGGACATCGTGCGACAGCGCTTCGCTCGCGGAGAGATCGACTTCGAGGAGTTCGAGCGCCGCAAGACCGCACTCGAGCGGCACGGCCCTGACATGTGACGTGGGACCGTAAGATCCGGTCCTGTCGACTGGGTGCATGGCCGGCCGTCCCGACGACGGTAGTGGGCCACCGCAGCAAGAGGCGGTGGCCCGCTCGGGACCAGGAGGCAACGGTTGACCGCGCCTCCTGGGAGGCCATCAGCCGCTAGCTCACCCTATCCCGCCCAAGAGCACTTCGCCGCCCAAGCCGATCGCGAGCGTGAGGAGGAGCGCGGTCCCCGAGACGAAGAGGGCCGGCCGCAAAGGACGCGGGGCCGCATGGTCGCTGGAGCGGTACATCACGACCACGATCCTCAGGTAGACCGCCAGCGAGAGCACGCTGTTGATGATCCCGACCACCGCCAGCCAGGCGTAGCGCGCGTCGATCGCGGCCCCGAACAGCAGCAGTTTGCCGGCGAAGCCCGCGAGCGGGGGGATGCCGACCAGCGACAGTAGGAACACGGCCATCGCGACGGCCAACCAGGGGACGGACCGCCCCAGACCGGTGAGGTCGTCCAGGGTCCTCCCTGCCTGTAGCACCACGGCGAACGCCCCCAGGTTCATCGCGGCGTACGCCGCCGCGAACACCACCAGCGACCCGACCGCCAAGTCGCTGCGGCCCAAGGCCACCACGCCCAACAGGAAGTAGCCCGACTGGGCGATGGAGGAGTAGGCCAGTAGGCGCACGACGTTCTGTTGGGTCAGGGCCGCGAGGTTGCCGTAGGTCATCGACGCAACCGCCAGCGCCGCCAAGAGCTCGCGCCAACCCAGCGTCGGGGGGAGGTCTTGCATGACCTGCGCGAGTGCGAACAGGGCGCCCACCTTAGGCACAACCGAGAGGTGAGCGGCGATCGCCAGCGGGGCGCCATCGTAGGCGTCGGGCGCCCAGAAGTGTAGGGGAGCAACAGAGGCTTTGTAGCCAAGACCGATGACGAGCGCCACGAGTGCGGCCACGCCCGCCACGCGCATCGTCGCCAGGACCCCCGAGTCGCTCAGCAGCGTCGAACCCGTCGCGCCGAACCAGTAGCTGAGCCCGAAGATCATCAGTGCGCTGGTCACCGAACCGAACACGAGGTACTTCATACCGGCCTCGGTGGAGAGGTCGTCCTGCTTGAGGGATACCAGCGCGAACGACCCCAGACTCGTGAGCAGCACGCCAAGTACTACCAGCATCACGTCGCCTACGCCGGCCAGCAGCACCGACCCTAAGGTGGTGAAGTTCAGCAGGACGTAAGCCGCACCCTCGCGGTCGCTGCCCTTGACTTCCGAGCGCAACAGCACCAACGCCAGGGCCCCGGCGGGCGCCAGGATCAGCTTCGCCCAGACCGACAGCGCCTCCACCCGGTAGGTACCCATGAAGACCGTCGTGTCGGTCCCCACCAGCGGCACGGCTAGGCCGGCGGCTGCCAGGAGACCGGCCAGCGCCAGCCAGAACGACCAGCGTGGCCGCGCCAGCATGTCGGCGACCAGCGCCAGGACGGTCAGCGTCAGCATGGCGAGCTCCGGCGCCAACAGGGCCAGGTCGCGAGCCATCTGGAGGTCGCCCGCGGGCTCCATCACCGGCGAGGCCTAGCCGACGCGGCTGATGACATCGAGCACCAGCCGCGGCGCGATACCGACCAAGATGGTGAGCAGCAGCAGCGGCACGACCGCCCAGAGCTCACGTGGACTGAGGTCGGGTAGGGAGGCGAGACGCTCCGGCGGCTCACCGAGGAACGCGACCTGGATGGCACGGAGGTAGAGGGCCGCGGTGATGGCGATCCCGAGGACCGACAGGGCGGCCGCGACCGGGTAGACCTCGAACGTGCCTAGGAACACCTGAAACTCCGCCGGGAAGTGGGCTAGGCCCGGCAGGCCCAGCGACGCGAACGCGGCCAGCACGAACGCCCACCCTAGACGCGGCACACTGCGCAGCAGCCCGCCGAGTTCACCCATCTCCCGGGTGCCGGTGCGGTCCTGGATCATCCCCACCAGCAGGAACAGCGCGCTCGTTACGAGCCCGTGGCTCACCATCTGCAACACCGCGCCGTTCAGCGCCAGCGAGCGAGCGCCGGCATCCGACGTGGCCGCCGCGGCCGTCACTCCCAGTACCACATAGCCCATGTGGTTGACGCTGGTGTAGGCGACCATCCGCTTGAGGTCGCTCTGCGCCAACGCCGCCAGCGCGCCGTAGAGCACGGTGATCACCGCCACGACGATGACCACCGTCGCCGCCGAGCGGTATGCATCGGGGGTCATCTGTAGTGCGAATCGCACCAGCCCGTACGTCCCCAGCTTCAGCATCACACCGGCCAGCACGACGCTCCCGGCCGTGGGCGCCTCGACGTGAGCCGCCGGCAACCACGTATGGAACGGGAACACCGGCGTCTTGATCGCGAAGGCCACCAGCAGGGCCACCAGCGTGAGCATCGCCGCCAGCCCGGCCAGCGGCGGCGAGTCGACCATGACGCGCATGTCGAAGGTGCGCGGATCGCTGCCCAGGTAGAGGGCCAAGATCGCCAGCAGCAGCGGCAGGCTGCCGAGCAGGGTGTAGAGGAAGAAGGTGATCGCCGCTCGCTGCCGGTCGGCATACCCCCAACCGGCGATGATGAAGTACATCCCGACCAGCGTGACGTCCCAGAACACGTAGAACAGCACCATGTCGAGCGCCACGAACACGCCGAGGCTGGCGGTCTCGAGCAGCAGGAACAACGCCACGTACGAGGTAGCCCGCGCCTCCACCTTGGAGGAGAACACCAGCGCCACCAGGAACACGAGGGCGGTGAGCAGCAGGAGAGGCAAGCTGATCCCGTCAACGCCGACCCGGTAGGCCGCGCCCAGCGACGGTATCCACTCCACCTCCTCGACCTGCGAGAAGCCGTCGCCCACGCCGCGCGCCCATATCCAGAGCGCTCCAATGAAGGTGAGCGCGGCGACCCCGACGCCCAGACGGTGGGCAGTGCGGGCGCTCGACCGAGGCAACGCCACTAACACCAACGCCCCCAGGAGGGGAAGGAAGACCGTGATGGAGACTAGCGGCAACATATGACCTGCCTTCCGGACAGCGAACCGAATCTAGACGAACACTACCAGCGTGACGATCAGCGCCAAGGCCGCGAAGCCAGCGACGGTCAAGGCGAGATAACGGTGCACGAGGCCGCTCTGCAGGCGTCGTCCGGCCCGCCCGAGTTCACGGGTTCCCCGCGCGAGAGCAGCTATCAGCGCGTCGATGCCATCACGGTCACTGGCCTGCACCAATCGAGCGACGCTCAGGGCGCCGTCAGCGGCGCCCTCCACCCCGCGATGCAAGCGGACGTCGACGGCCGAGACACGCGCCGCCAGCGCGAGCGCGAACCGAGCTGCGCCGCCCACGAGCGAGTGCAGCGAGCGGTCAAAGCCGCCGATGGCCATGGCCAAGCGCTGCACGGGCCGCACGATGAAGGCGGCGAGGCCGCCTCCCACTACGAAGCCCCTCTCGGCCCAGGGCAGCAGCCCTCCCAGCAGCCGCCTGGCCGGCAGCAGCCAGCCTCCCATCAGGCCCAGCGCGGCGGCCGCCAGGCCCATGGCGACCGCTCCCCAGCCACCCGGCAGCGTCATCGCCGTCAGCTCCTCCAGCGGGCGGGCCAGGAGCCCGACCGCCGCGGCGCCCGCGCCGAGCGCGAGCAGGCCCGCTCGCATCCAGACGCCACCCGCGTCGCTCCGGATCCCGGCTTGGCCGCCGCGCGGCCCAGGCACGACGGTCTCGCCCCGCCATAGCAGCCGCAGCGCGCGCGCCACGTAGGTCCCCGTGAGCAGGCTCCCTGCGAACCCGAGAGGGACGAGAATCCAAGCATCAGCGGAGGCTAAGGCGGCGGCCAGCACGGCGTCTTTGGACCAGAAGCCACTGAGCGGAGGGACGCCGGCGAGCGCCAGGCCCGCGACGGCGAACGCCAAGTAGGCGGGGCGGCTGTCCCGGCCGGCGCCCAGCAGGTCGCGGAAGGCGGTCGAGCCGCGGTCGCGCTGGAAGACGCCGGTCGCGAGGAAGAGCGTGCTTTTCATGGCCGCGTGAGCGATGAGATGGAACACCGCCGCCGCAACGGAGCCGGCGCCGAGCGCGAGCAGCATCAGGCCGAGCTGGCTGGACGTGGAGGCCGCCAGCAGGCGCTTGAGGTCGGGTTGCGCTACCGCGGTGAGTCCGGCGACGACCGTCGTGATGCCGCCGACCAGGCCGACCACCAACAGCACCCCGGGGGGTAGGAGCGGGAAGGCCCGCACCATCAGCAGTACGCCCGCCGCCACCAGGGTCGCGGAGTGCAGTAGCGCCGACACCGGGGTGGGACCGGCCATGGCGGCCGCGAGCCAGCCCTGAAACGGCACCTGAGCGGCCTTGGTCGCCGCCGCCACGAGCAGCAACAGGCCGGCGAGCGCGGTCGCCGGGCCGCCCGGAGCGGCCGCAGCCATCGACGTGGTCCCGGTGGTGCTCGCCAACAGGAACACCGCGATGTAGAGCCCGATGTCGGCCGTGCGAGTGGTGACGAACGCCCGGCTCGCCGCGTCCCTGGCGTCGCCACGCTCGTGCCAGTGGCCGATGAGCAGGTAGGAGGCTAGCGCCATCACCTCCCAGGCGACCAGGAACGACAGCCAGTCCCCCGAGAGGACGAGGGCCTGCATCGCGGCGAGGAAGAGCGACATCGACGCGAAGAAACGGGTCCTCTCGGTCTCGCCAGCCATGTAGCCAACGGCGTAGACGAGGACGAAGAAGGCTACGGTGGCCACCGTCACGCCCAGGAGCGCGGTGAGCGTGGTGACGGAGAGGCTCACCGACAGCCCGGGTAGCCACTCCACCGACGCCTCCCAGCTCTCACCGCTCGCCGTCCGCGCCAGGATGGCCGCGGCGGCGACCCCGGAGGCCAGGGCGCCGGACGCGGCGAGCCAGGCAGCCACGCGACCGAAGAGTACCGACAGGACAGCCGCCGCCAAGGGAGCCAGGAAGACGACGAGGGTCGCGGTCATCCTCGGAGCTCCCCGGCCTCTTCCATCTCCACCGAGCCCTTGGCGCGGAAGCGGGCCGTGGCCACGCCGAAGCCGACCGCCATCTCGACCGCCATCACGGTCATCAATACGAGCATGAACATCTGGCCCGAATACATCTCCGGGTGGAGGTAGCGCCAGAAAAACACGACGTTCAACATCGCGGCGCCGAGCATCAGCTCGACGCCCATCATGATCATCACAAGGTTGGTCTGGCTCAACGCGCCGTAGAGGCCGACGCCGAAGAGCACGGCGGCCACGAGCTGGCCGGTGAGGAGGACGCTCACTCGTGCCTCCTCATCGCCACCGCGGTCGTGGCGATCATGGCGACGAGGATCGTCACGCCGGCCGCCTGGAACACGAGCATCGAGCGCTCCAGCAGCTCGCCCCCCAGGCCGCGCAGTTGGGCATCGGGAGCGGGCGCCACCGCGACGGCCGACGGCTCTCGGAACTGCGACACCGCGACCGAGACGATGAGCAGGGCCGTGACGACGCCGGCGACCAGCGAGAACCGCTTCTGGTGCGTCATCTCCATCGGGGTCAGACCCCCCGGGCTCATCATGTACATGATCATGAACAGCGCCATGATCGACATCTCGGTCGCCATCATCATGAGTTGGAGTACGCCGAGGAACTCAGCCTCAGCGGCCATGAACAGCGCTCCCAGGGCCGCCATCGAGAAGAGCAGCGCCAGGGCGGAGCGCATCATCGAGGCGGTGGTGAAGACTTTGACGCCAAACCAGATGGCGGCAACGCCGAACAGGAGCACGAAGAGGAACTGGATCACAGGTCCGCCACCAGCAGCACCACGCCCACCCAGAAGATGTTGAGGAGGGCCAACGGGATCCCCACTTTCCAACCCCACTCCAGCGGCCAGTCGGTCCTCAGCCTGGGCAGGTAACGGCCGACGGCGAGCATAGCCCCCGCGACCGCCAGGGTCTTGAGGACGCTCCAGGCGGGCGCCGGTAGTAGCGGGCCGAGCCAGCCCCCCAGGTAGAACACCGTCACCGCGAGGGCCAGGCTCAATACGAGTACTAGCCGCGCGAGGCGCATGACGACCAGCCGCGCGCCGGTGTACTCGCCGACCACCCCGCCGGCCAGCTCGCCAGGGGCCACCGGCTGATCGAACGGCGGGAGGTAACAGATCGCCATCGCGGCCAGCAGGAACACCGCGAACCCCAGTGGCTGCAGGAGCGCGTTCCATAGCGTGGCCTGCGAGGTGATGATGTCGCCCACCACGAGTGAGCTGGCGCGCATCGCCACCGCCGTGATCGGCATCACCACCAGCATGGCGTAAGCGACGAACTGGCCGAGGAAGCGGAAGCCGGCGACCATCGGGTAGGCCGCATCGGGTCCCCAACCCGCCATCAGCAAGGCGACCGCGACGTACACCAGCGCCGCGTTCAGCCACAGGGCGCCAGTCGCGAGCTCGACGGGCACGACCCCGGGCGCCAGCGGCAGGACCGCCATGGAGAGCACCCCCGCTACCAGCAGCAACGGCGGCGCGGCCTCGAAGAGCTTGCGGTCGAGGAGCCGCGGGGAGAGCGACTCCCTGGCCAGCAGCGCCACGCTCCGAAGCAGCGGCGCTGACGGGCGCCAACGACCGCTGCTGCTCCACTCCTCGACCACCGCCAGTCCGTAACCACCGAGCGTGACGAGCAGCAGGTAGGCCAACGTCGTCATCCGTCCACCTCCCATGGCGAGATGTCCAGCGAGGCCACGGCGACGAGCGCGTCAGCCAACTCAGCGTCCAGCGCCACCCGCTCGATCAGCTCCTGGGCGCCTGGCGAGGGTGTGGTCAGTGCCGCTCTGACGACCCGCCGCCCGTCGACTGCGAGCTCCAGGCTCGCCCGTCCCCTGGGTGACTCGACCTCGGCCGCCACCAGGGACGACGCCGCCTCGTCTTGGGGAACGAGTGAGGCGCTACCTTGGCGGTCGCCTGCGCTCCGCTGCTGTGCCCAGGCCCGCACGAGGCCCAAGCTCTGGCTCACCTCGTCCAACCTCACCGCCAGGCGAGCCAGCGCGTCCGCTTCCGAGCGCACCACCGGCTCGAAGCCCAGCTCTTGGTACGTCTGGTCCGCCAGGCGCGCGTCCAGCCTAAGCCCGGAAGCCCGCGCGACCGGCCCGCTCACGCCGCCCAGTTCCGCGCCCGGCAGCCGGCCGAGGCCGCGCAGCCTCCTGGCGAGCAGGAGCGTGCGCCTCACCCTCTGCAAGAAGGCGCCGACCAGGGACTCCAGCTCAGCCACCTCGTCGACGTTGCGGCTGCCGCGCAGCGCCCGCTGCCAGCGCCCGGCCTCGCTCGCCAGCCAACCGTAGCCCAACAGGAAGCCCAGGCGCGAGAGCCAGTTTAGGTGGCTCGCCGCTCGCTCGAGCTCCACGGCAGCCAGCCAGCCGAGGCGCGCGGCAGGCTCCGGCCCGGCCATGCCGGCGGCCTCGAGCGCCTTCACGGCGAGGCGGCGGTAGCAGCGCGGCGCCAGCGGGTCAACGCGCGCCAGCCGGTCCGGTAGGCCGGCCACATCACCCACGAGGCTCGCCTCGATGCCGCGCGACGCCGCGCCCTGAGCCGACACGACGCGCGCGACGGTGTCGCCGTCCAACCAGAGCGTGAGGTCGAGGCCGGAAGGCAGGGCAGGGAAGAACGGGCCGAACGGCGCCTGCACCCTCTCCATCGGCAGGCCGTCGGAGCTCCTTGGCAGGTGCTGCGTGAGCCTGACCATCGACATGAAGCCCATGGGCATCCCGCCGCTCGCCCCGCCGTGCTGCATCCCGCCATCCTGCATGCCGCCGTGCTGCATGTCCCCCACTTGCATGGCGCTGTCTTGCGTGCCCCGCTTCTGCCTACCGCCGTGCTCCCTGGCGTCGTGTCGCATGCCGGCGTGCTCCGAGCGTCCGGGTTCCTCCCGCCCGCCTCCCGCCGGGTCAGGCTCGGCCCGGCCATCAGCGGCCCGGCCGTGGTCCATGCCGCCGTGATCGGCAGGGCCGTGGTCCATGCCGCCGTGACCCGCCTTGGCATGATCCATCTGGCCGTGTTGAGGCTGGTGCGCCGGCCCAGGCTTCTCGGAGGGCCGTTCCTTCTTCCTCCTGCGCTTGGGAACCAGCGCATCGGCCTCGAACGGCTGAGCCTCCAGTGACCAAGCTCCCTCTCGTAGGTGACGGCGCGCCTCCTCAAGGGAGTGCTCCAGGCCGTGCTGGTCCGCAGCAGCCGCGACGTCCGGTAGGGGAAGCGGTGAGACGTCGCCGGCACCGAGCGCGATCAGGACGCGGGGGCGCGGCATTTGAGCGTAGACGACGACCGCGGCCTCCCGGAGCCCTGCCGGCAGTTCACCGACGACCAGCAACAGGGTGGCGTGACGCGGGGTGGCGACCACGCGCGCTCCCGCCGCTTCCAGATCGAGGCCAGCGGCGGAGGCGACGTCGACACCCGGCAGCACGAAGACGTCGAGCTGAGCAGATAGTGCGGCGGTGAGCAGCTGCCGCAGCCCCGCCGGACGCCCGAGCCTCGGCCCGGTTCTCACTGCCGCCTGAGCGCGCCTTTGCTCCAGCCGTAGAGTAGGCCGAGGAACAAGATCGCTAGGAACACGCCCATGTCCAGTAGCGCGATGAGGCCGAACTGGCGATAGACGACCGCCCAGGGGTACATGTAGGCCATCTCCATGTCGAAGGCGAGGAACAGCAGAGCGAACCCGTAGTAGCGCGCGTGGTAGCGAACCCAGGCCGGCGCTCGCGAGAGCGTGCCCGCGGTGAACGGCACGTCCTTCCCCGGCTCCGGCAACGGCTTCCCGAACGAACGCGCGATCAGGTAGAGCATGGCAACGAAGCCGACGGTGGCGACCGCCATGCCGAAGAGTACGGCGTACTGCGCGAGCGGTGTCACGGCGACCGGCGCGCGCCTGCCGGTATCGCGAGCCGGCGGCCGAGGCTGCCCGACGGTCGCGCGGCAAGATGGGCTGTCGGGCCAGTCGGGTTGGGGGCGGTCACGTCCGGTCCGCCGCCGTCCTCACTCTGCGTAGGCCGCGGGGTTCTGATCGAACGACTGCTTGCAGCCCGGCGAGCAGAAGAAGTACTCCTCCCCGTCGTACTCGCTCACCAGACCCTGGGTCTCCGCCTGCTCCTCATCGATCTCCATGCCGCAAACTGGATCCCTGACCATGCCGGACCTCCTCGAGTCTCGCTTGGCCAAGTGTAACGTACGCTACGTGCTTGTAAAGGGGCTGCACGACCTCGGTCCGAAACCTGCGGGGCCCTCGCACGCGGCGCAGCGCGGATCAGCTCGACCGCAGCGTGTCCGGCTCGGCTCGCCCGCTACAGGAGCGCGAACAGCCCAACGAGGACCACCAGCGACCAGGTGACCGCCTTCGCGTGGGCGCGGTGCGTGATGTGCACGCGGCTCAACCCCGTCAGGATGTCGCGGCCGCTCGCGACCACGACGAGGAGGAACAGCGGCGCGATGAAGGCGAGGTTGTAGGCGGTGAGGAGGGTGAGGCCGTACGCGGTGCTGGCAAGGCCGCCGATCACCGCGGCCACCGGGGGATACATCGCCCCGCCGCGCGGAATCGCGCACGTGCCGATGAGCATCTCGCCTCCGAGCGCCCCGCCCGCGCTGGTACGACGGTCCCAGCGACGCGCGAGACCGTGGAGCGCGACGGGCCAGACGCATGCCCGGGCGGCACCGTCGCCCGCGGTCCCCGCGGCGCCAGCGGTCATGGCGAGCAAGCCGCCGATGACGGTAGCAGCGTGGTGATGGCGCAGAGGTTGAGTCCGTCGGCGAACCCGACCGTGATGGCGAGGCCGACGGCGCCGGCGGGGTTCGTCTCGAGTCAGGCACCTGTCGGGAAGGCGGCATGGCCCTGCAGGGCCACGTAAGTCCCGGCCGCGAGCGGAGGCGCCGCCAGGAGGAAGACGAGGCGGGCGGCACGTGCGACGACGCCACGTCACGCTCAGCGTGCCTCGCATGAGCGGGTTGTCCCTGCCGCCGCTGCTGGCATGGCAAACGCTATGGTCGCCAGCCGCGGCCCGCAACGGCCCCGGCCCCGCACCTTGGACGCGTCCGAACCGGCCTATGCTGGCAGGCGATGACGCTCGGCGACACGTTCCGCGAGGCCACGCTGGCGGCCCTGTCGCTATCGCCAGAGAGGCTCGCTGCCGTGCCCGATCTGCCGCACGTCGGCGCGGCGGCGCTGGCCATTGTCCTGCTCGCCGGTCTGTCCGAGGCGGCCGGCGAGAGCGTCGTGCTCTTCGTGAACCGCGTGCGGCCACGCCGCTTCGTGCTCAGCCTGCTCGTTTCGGCGCTGATCCTCGCTTTCACGTACCTCTTCCTCGCGGGCTCCGTGCACACCGTCTCCCGCCTGCTCGTCGACCCGGAGGTGCGGCTGCCGACGGTGACGACCATCGTCGCCGTCGCGTTCGCGCCGCGCATGTTCGGCTTCCTCGCGTTCCTCCCCTACTTCGGGCAGCCGATCGCGCTGGCCCTGCAAGGCTGGTCCGTTCTGGCGCTTCTCACCTGCGTACGGGCGACGCAGGGAGCCACCCTCGCGCAGGCGTTGGCGGCGGTCGTCCTCGGTGCCCTGCTGCTCGTTGTCGTGCAGCGGACGGTGGGCCGCCCCTTCGCCTACGTGGCCCGCCGCCTCAGGTGGCTGACCGCCGGGGTGGAACTCGCCACGCCGGCGGAGGCCGTGGAGCGCCTCCTCGAGGCGGCGGGCGAGGGGGCCCCCGCGATGGAGCCGAGAGCCGTTGAGGAGGCCGCGGCCGACGCCGAGCCGGCCGAGAAGGCCGTCAGGTGATCATCGTCGCCGCCCTTGTCTTCGTCGTCCTGGCGCTAACGGTGTCGCTCCTGCTCGCCCCGATCGAGGCGCTGGGCTGGTGGGCGGGCTGGTTCGGCGATGAGGACCCACCCCAGGACCTCACGGTGCCGGACGACGCGGTCGGCGCCGACCTCTACGTCGTCTACCTCGACGGCATCGCGAAGGCCGGGCATGTGAACTACCACGACGTACAGGGCTTCCTGAAGCGCCTCCAGCGTGCACTGCCAGGCGCCGCGGTCCTCGGCGACGTATTGCCGTACTCGCCTTCGCGACTCGGCCTGACGGAGGGGCGCCCGCTCGCCCGGTTCTGGCGGCGGATGCTGAGGCTGAAGTTGCAAGGGCGGCGGCCGGCCCTGACCTTCTCGATCAACGTCCGGAACCTGTTGCAGGTGCTCGTCGCATCCGACCGGCGCTACGGCGCCCTCTACGGCCGTGCCGCGGCCGGCGCGATCGTCGATGCCCTGCTCGTGAACGGCTACCGACCCGACAGCGGCGTGCCCGTGGCGCTAATCGGATACAGCGGCGGGGCTCAGGTCGCGCTCGTCGCCACGCCGTACCTACGCAGGCGCCTCGGGGCTCCCTTGACGCTCGTCTCGCTGGCCGGCGTTATTGCAGACGAGCCGGGGATGCTGGAGCTCGAGCGCATGCTGCACATCGAGTCACGAGGCGACCGCATCCCTGGCGTCGGTCGCCTCGCGTTCCCCGGCCTGTGGGCCATCTGGCCGGACTCGCGCTACGCGCGACTGAAGCGCAGCGACCGTTACCAGGCCGTCGACCCGGGGCCAATGCGTCACAACGGGCGCGGGAGCTACCTCGACGACCACGCGTTCTACGGCGGGCGCAGCCACCAGGAGGTGACGACGGCGATCGTCGCGCGTTTCCTGTCAGGTTACCTCCACGCGCACCAGGATCGGGACCCCGCATACGCTTCGACGCACGGAGGCTAGGGTTGGCGCAAGTCACCTTCCAACCGCAGGAGAAGGCGGCGAAGGTCCGCGGGCTCAAGCGCGGCGCGCCGACCGCCTTCGTCGGCAACGGCATCAACGAGGCGCCCGCGCTCCTGGATGCCGACCTCGGCATCACCATCGGCGCCGGGACCAACGTGGTGATCGAGACCGCCGATCTGGTGCTGATCGAGGAGGACCTCCAGGACGCGCTGACCGCACTGAAGCTCTCCAAGGCGGCCTACCGCAAGATGGCGTAGAACCTGGCCTGGGCCGCCGGCTACAACGCGGTTGCGATCCCCCTCGCCGCCGGGATGCTGGCCGGTGTGAGTTTCCTTCTCTCTCCAGCCGTAGGGGCGATCCTGATGAGCGTCTCGACCATCGTGGTCGCGATAAACGCCATGCTGCTGCGGCGCACCGACCTGACGACGGCGACTCGAACGTAGCCGGTCGCGCCGGCTGCCGTCGACCATGCCTAAAGGAGGTGCCCGCGGTGGCGTTCGCGACTAACCGCGAGCACCTTGGCCGCGGGCGCCTGTGCGATCTGCCGCAGGAACAGCTGGTGCATCCGGTCGTCGCCGCCCAGCTCGGGGTGGAAGACCGTGGCGAGGAGCCGCTCGCCGGTCACGTAGACGGGCTCGCCGCGCCAGGCGGCGCGGACCGCCACACCCGCGCCGGTGGCGAGTGCCCCAGAGCCAGCCGCCGCCGCGGTGGAACTCCCGCAGGCCGTCGTCGAGCCCGTAGCTGCGCATCAGCTTGGCGATCGTGGTCGACTCGCCGCCGGGGATGACCACGCCGGCGAGGCCCTCGAGGTGCCTGGCCAGCCTGACCTCGACGACCTCAGCCCCGGAGCGCGCCAGGGCCAGGCGGTGCTCGCGGAAGTCGCCCTGCAGGGCCAGGACGCCTAGGCGCGGCAGCTGCGGGCCCTCCTCACCAGCCGCGGCGGGCCAGGAGCTGGTCCTCGGCCAGCTCCTCCATGCCGATGCCGACCATCGCCTCGCCCAGACCCTTGGAGACCTCAGCCAGGATGGCGGGGTCGTCGTAGTGGGTCACGGCCTTGACGATCGCCTCGGCGCGCCTGGCCCAGGCCCGCTGGCGCGCGGCCTGGTCGGCCTCGCCGGCGGCGGCCTTGAAGATGCCCGAGCCGACGAAAACGCCGTCGACGCCGAGCTGCATCATCAGGGCGGCGTCGGCCGGGGTGGCCACGCCGCCGGCGGCAAAGTTCACCACCGGCAGCCTGCCGTGCTCGTGGACGTAGCGCACCAGCTCGTAGGGCGCGCCGTGCTCCTTGGCGTAGGTCATGAGCTGCTCGCTGGCCATGCTCTGCAGGGCGCGGATCTCGCCGATCACGCTGCGCGCGTGCCGCACCGCCTCGACCACGTTGCCGGTGCCGGCCTCGCCCTTGGTGCGGATCATGGCGGCGCCCTCACCGATGCGCCTGAGCGCCTCGCCGATGTTCGTCGCGCCGCACACGAACGGCACCGTGAACGCGCGCTTGTCGATGTGGTAGGCCTCGTCGGCGGGCGTGAGGACCTCGGATTCATCCACGAAGTCGACGCCCAGGTACTGCAGGATCTGCGCCTCGACGAAGTGGCCGATCCGCACCTTGGCCATCACCGGGATCGAGACCGCGGCGATGATCTCCTCGATCATGCCCGGGTCCGACATCCTGGCCACGCCACCCTGGGAGCGGATGTCGGCCGGCACGCGCTCGAGCGCCATGACCGAGACGGCGCCGGCCTGCTCGGCGATGCGCGCCTGGTCGGCGTTGACGACGTCCATGATGACGCCGCCCTTGAACATCTCGGCGAAGCCGGTCTTCACGGCGTACGTGCCGATGCCGACCGCTTCACCGGGGGTCGCTCCGTGACTCTTCGAATCGTTCATGCGTACCTGCCCTTCATCGTCGCTAGGCTACGCCTTTCCGAGCGCTCGAAGTTGCGTCCGCGAGCGTCAATGGGTGGCCAGCGATGCCGGCTCCGTCGGTACGATCAGTCTTCGTGGGTCCCGCGCCGGCCCTCAAATCTGACAGCCTTTCATTCGTACACGTCAGCGCGTACGCCGGATCGTCCGGGCCATTTACGACGTTGGAGCAAAAGAGATAAGCCGGCCCGCTGTCCGGAGCCCGCGATCTGCACGGCGGTCGCTTGGGAACTCAGGTCGTTGTGCGCGACCGACGTGGACAGGCAGATTGCATGAGGGGGCGGCGGTACCGCGCTGCCGCTTCGCCAAGCGGCTGCTGCCGCCTAGAGGTCAACGAGGGCAGCCGGTGTGGCGCCCCCTGCCCGCTCGTCTACACACGGCCAGTTGCCTTGTTGATCGGTCTATCTACCTGGTTCAACTTAGCGAACCTCTCCCGCTGTCGGATTCCTGGCCGGGGCAGTGGTCACCTCCAGCGGGTACTCTCTGGCGACGTTGAGAGTCAGAATCCCCGGGCTCCATGGCGATTGGGTACTTACAGATCTCTGAAGTCCGTCGATGTACTCGCGATGACAAATTCGACCCTTAGCGATCTCCTACGCCTTCATCAAAGTTCTTCCGGCCGCGGGCAATCAGCCACGTCATTGTAAGAACCGTTGGGCGTTGACGGTTTACGACCTCTGCCGTCAATTGCCCAAGTCCGTACTGGCCTTGATTGGGATGAAGTCCATCAAAGAGATGGCGCTCTGTTGCCGTTGTTCCTCGAAAAGGTGAGTGTATCGATCCAAGGTGAAACTAGCCCGGGAGTGGCCGAGCCGATCCGCCAGCATCCTCGGGTCCATTCCGTGGCGGATGCAGATAGAGCTGTGAAAGTGTCTGAGGTCGTGAAGCCGCACTCGAGGCACGCCGGCACGATCCATCAGGCGATATGTAGTTCGCTTTAGGTTATCCGGGTCGACCGGAGTCCCGATCTCCGAAGTGAATACTAGGTCACTGTGATGCCAGCTCGGACCGCAGGACGCCCGCTCTATGTCCTGCCCGCGACGGTGTCGCTCAAGTACAGTCAGCAGGTCAGTAGAGAGGCCAATCCGACGGGTACCCTTGACGCTTTTGGGGCTCTGGACCACCATCTCGCCGTTAACCTTTACGCGTGTCTGAACGACTGACAAGGTAGCGCCTCTGATGTCTTGCCAGCGGAGACCAAGGAGCTCACCTCGTCTGAGTCCTGTGGACATGGCTAGGTAGAACAGGGCATACAGGCGGTGACCTTGTGTCAGATCAAGGAACCGGGCAGCTTCGTCCGGTTCCCACAGCCTCATCTCCCGCTTCTTCTGCGGAAGTGGGTCGACGACAGCAGCGGGGTTCACGGATACGACCTGCCACCGCATGCCTTGCTTGTAGGCGTTATGAAGCACGATCCGGCATTTGTTGGCCGT
Organism: uncultured Trueperaceae bacterium; assembly: GCA_937907415.1. The sequence goes on along the minus strand of CALCHY010000047.1, from coordinate 2,589 downwards.
TGAAGCTCCGGCCTCGTCAGCCACCTGCCCGACGAACCGATGTACTTGCACGGGCGTCAACTCGACCAACTTGACGCGACCGAGCCGCGGGACGATGTGCTTATCAATGCAGTAGCGGTACTGTGCCATTGTGGTGGGCTTGACATGGCGATCTTTAACTGCGGCCCACCGCTCGAGAAAGCCGCTAACGGTTTCACGGTCGAGGCGCAATGTCCCACGCTGTTGCTTGAAGGCGTCCAGCTTGGTCCTGGCCTCTTCCTGCGTGCGGCCGTACAGCGACTTCCGCAATTGCTTGCCATTCTCGTCATAGCCCACTGTCAGATCCGCCTGCCAGCGGCCATCCCGTCGCTGGAATAGGGTGCCCTCACCATTTCCGCGGCGCTTACTGCGTTTGGTTGCCATTCGCCCTCCCATCGCCAAGGCTCCACTCCTTTTACCTCCAGGAGGTAATCCCTTAGACGTACCGGACAACAGCAGCGAGGCTCGAGTCCAACGGCCGGAGCATTCACATGCTGCTAGGCCTAGGAGACGAGTGGAGATTTGCTCAACTCGAGCCACCGTGTGTCATAGGCCTTCCATTTCGGACGTCCTTGGCCTATTTACGCCGTGAGGGGTAGGGGGGCTTCCGACTTGAGGATTTCCACATTGATAACGAACGAAAGCGCTCAAGAAATGCGCGTAGCCGATTGCGCCCCGTAACCTTTGTAAATCTTGTTCTTCCTGGCTCTTGAGCTGCTGCTGGTAGTCAAGGAGCCATCGCTCCTCCAAGATGGGAAGCGCTAACTAACCCATTGGATCGGAGTGGACGATGGCTCAACTTGAGGATATGCGACTGCCGGCCGGTGCGCGTGAGGCGCTGGTCGATGACCCGAACTTCCTGCGTGAACTGGTGGAGGCGGCGCTGAATCGCTTCCTGGATGCGGAGATCAGCGAGCACCTGCAGGCAGGCCCGTATGAGCGGTCCGAGGGGCGGGCTGGCTACCGTAACGGGTACCGGCCAAGGCAGCTCAAGACGCGGGTGGGGACGTTGACGTTGGCGGTGCCGATGGACCGCGAGGGCACCTTCAAGAGCGAGCTGTTCGAGCGTTATCAGCGCAGCGAGAAGGCGCTGGTTGGCACGCTGATGGAGATGTACCTCGAGGGCGTCAGCACTAGGAAGGTCAAGGATGTCACCGAGGTCTTGTGCGGCACGAGTTTCAGCAAGAGCACCGTCAGTCGCCTCGTCGGGAGCCTGGATCAGGACCTGGCGGCGTGGCGGGAGCGGCGGCTGGACGTCGCCTACCCCTACCTCGTAGTCGACGCCAGGTACGAGCACGTTAGGCAAGGCGGCCAGGTAGTCAGCCAAGGCGTGCTGGTCGTCAAGGGCGTGCGCGAGGACGGTTTCCGCGAACTGCTGGCCGTGGAGGTGGCTGACACCGAGAGCGAGGCGAGCTATGAGGCGCTGTTCAGGGGGCTCAAGGACCGCGGCTTGCGCGGCGTGCGGTTGGTGACCAGCGACGATCACCGCGGCTTGGTCAACGCCATAAGGCGACACTTCCAGGGCGTGAGTTGGCAGCGTTGCCAGGTGCACATCGCCAGAAACGCCCTCGGGAAGGTCGGTAGGAAGCACCAGAAGGGTATCTCCGAGGACATCAGGGCCGTGTTCAACGCCCCCAGCCTCGAATGGGCCAAGGAACTCAGGGACGAAGTGATCGAGCGCTGGAGCAAGACTCACCCGGCCGTCGCCGAGTGGCTGGAGGCGGCCCTGGAGGACGGCCTGGCGTGCTTCGCGTTCCCCGAGTCGCACCGGCGTCGCATCCGCAGCACTAACGGCCTGGAACGTTTCAACCAGGAGCTCAAACGCCGAACCCGGGTCGTTCGGATCTTCCCGAACCCCGAAGCCTGCCTCCGCCTCGTGACGGCGCTGTGCGTAGAACAGAGCGAGGAATGGCTAGCCAGCCGCGTCTATCTCGACATGAGCAAACTCCAAGAGGCCGCACCCAGCGCCAGTCAAGAAGAGGAGGAAACCATCATGGCGGCATAACCCCTCGCCTACAGAAATCTAGGAGGAGGAGCGAAAGTACAAAGGCTTAGGGACTTGACTATTAAGGGGCCGTGGTCCGTGAGGATTACGGGGAGTTGAGTAGAAGCGCCAGTGTTGTCTCTGACGACCGTCCCTAATACTGTCGCATGCCTCAAAGGCTTGTACCTAGTGTGGAGAAATCACGCAGTTGGGATGGTAAAGCCTGAGGCGAGGATTGGCTCAGTTCAGCGAGCAAACTCGCAATCGCAGAGCCGGTAACGAATCGCTGATCGTTAGTTAGGCAATGCCTTGATCGTAATGGGGTCGTGCCAAGCTCAACAGTTGGAGGCATTTGGATTTGACGACCCTTCGAAAACTGAGTTGTATTGCTGGAGTCTAACCTAAAACCTATTGGGATGCAGGATATTTATCACCCAATAGAACAACCCCAGTCATTGGTGCTCCAAAGGGAAATTGTACCTTCCTTCCTCAACCTAGTAGTAGTAGTGGGACAGTTAAAAGCCCTATAGATCCTTCGGCATGACGTTCGTGATCATCGGAGCGGGCATCGACCTCTCCGTTGGCTC
>CALCHY010000046.1 GCA_937907415.1 uncultured Trueperaceae bacterium | reverse complement strand
GGCGTGCCACCCTACGTGGTGTTTCACGACAAGACGCTGCGGGAGATGGTGGCCATGCGGCCCAGAAGCCTGGCAGCGCTTCATGCGGTGCAGGGCGTTGGCGACACGAAACTCGAGCGCTACGGCACGCGGTTCCTCGAGGTGCTGGCTAGTTGAGGGGGGCCACGTTGCGTTGCGTCTGCTCGGACCGCTGGACAGCTTGATTGAGCGCCGCGGACCCCGGTATTCGCGCCGCGCGAGGCCGGCCGGACACGAGAACGTTGTACTGCGTCAAGGACATAGGCGAGTTGGGTTTGCGGGGGCGTGATGGGTATCGGGGGTGACGGGTAAGCGGCTCACGGCTTGGAAGAGGCGGAGGGATGAAATTGGAGAAGGTTAACGTGAGCTGGCTCCGCCTATAATAGGCGAAACCGCCAGAAGGCTCACGAAAGAGGCCAATGATCGAGCAACAAGAGCTAGGATACGTTGACGTCATGCGGTTCCTGATTCGTGGGCTGGGCTTCGCCCTGCTCACAGGCGTTATCGCTGCGGTAGCGGCACTAGTGGTTGCTGGTTGGATGTCTCCGCGATACGCCGCCGATGCCCGCCTCCTCGTCGCTACTCCTGGTCAGAATCTCCGCGACGTGGCAGGGATGCCCTTCACGATCTCACCTTTGGACAGTGCGACCTATCAAGAGCTTGCTAAGACCGACACAATTCTTCTTGAAGCTTTGCGGCGCTTGGGAAGCGATCTACCAAAGTTGAGTGATGCCGAGGAGTTGATGCTACGCATGAAGGTCACGACCTCCGAGGGGCGGTCTTCAAGCGTCGTTGGCGTGAACGTCTGGGCGGGCGACCCTGAAACAGCAAGCGCCGAGGCCAACGCAGTTGCTCTTAGCATGCTGGCCTGGGAACAACAGCGTGCTTCTGACACCGTGGCACAAGCGATCTCGGCCCTTTCTGCGCGGGTCGATGCATTGTCTGCCGAGATCGCAGAACTAGCGTCGGCTGATGGCGCGAACGAGTTGGCAATTGCCGAAGTCGTGTCGTTGAGGGACTCGCAACGCAACCTGCTTCTATCGATGCGTGGCACAGTAGGCGACACCTTCGCTTCGCTCAGTGTCTTCCAGCTGGCTCTTGGCCCTGCTCCACAAGTTGCGCCCCGCCCGGCCTTGTACGCTGCCCTGGCTTTTATCGCGGGGCTCGTCTGCGCTTATGCCCTACTGATCGTCATGCGCGCCGCGAGCGGGCGCGTCCGAACCCTTGAGGAGCTAGCTCGGCTAGTAGAGGCACCGGTGTTGGCGGCCATTCCCCAAGGAGCACTTAGGCGCCGCTGCAGTAGAGACGAGTATCGGCTGACATACTTGGCTGCGAAGCTCGCACTATTATCGAACGCGACGCAGAATCAATTCCTAGTGGTCGGCCTAAGCGATGGTCTCGACACTCGTGAACTATCCTTCGGACTGGCACGCGCATTCGCTGGAACTGGCCACCAAACTCTGTTCGTGAGTTCAGACCTAAGGCGCCCGATGACCAAACTGGCCTTCGTTGACGCTGAGATCGACCTACCTGGGCCGGGCCTGGAACAGTTCATGACTGCCCCCTTCGATCGCTATCACCCAAACGAGTTCACCGTGGGGGAAGACACATTTGCTATGGTCGCTCCCCGTGAATCAGGCGTCTCCCCACTTAAGGTGTTAGCGGGTGGCTTTGCGGCCTTCCTAGAGCACGTCAAACCTCTTTATGACACGATCGTGATCGATACAGCGTCTGCCGTGACAATGCCTGACGCATTGACGTTGGCCTCAGAGATCCCCAAACTGATAGTAGTCGTTCGATTCACCGGGCTAAACCGAGAGGTTCTTAGAGCTGTGCTAAACGGGTTGTCCCCGGTGCGGCAGGACATCGTAGGTGTCATAGCTGTTGATGTCCCCTCAGAGCTTTGTAGAAATATCAACTAGTTGCGTATCGAATGACTCAAAAAACTGCAGGGCGTGAGAAGGCGAGAGCGATGTCGTCATGAGGACTTCGGGTCACTCATGATGCGTTTAAGAGCCTCGAAGTTCTCCCGCCATCTCATTGAAACGACATCGCGGAGGCCAAACATCTCGCTCCGCAAGCGTTCGTTGTCCTCCAACACGCTTTGGATTCCAGTCGCTAACCCTCTGCCGTTGTTAGGCGCGAACACTGCTCCTTGAGTGAAGTATTCCCTTAAGGTTGGCTGATCCGAGAGTACGAGCGGTGCACCGATAGTCAGGCCATCTTGAGCTGCGCCGGAAAGGGAATGTTCGTGAGTTGTCAGGGCTACAATCGCGTGCGATCTATATAGTCTGTTCCAGTATTCGTCACGGAGTAGGTAGCCGGTGAACTCGACGTTGGGAGGTGCGGTAGCTATCACCGATTGTCTCGCTAGACCGATATTGCCCAGGACGTAGAACTTAACGTCAGGTAGCAGACGAGCGGCTTCCATGAGGGCATCAACCGGTTCGTCTTGGCCGAAAGTACCGATGTAGCTGATGGTCGGCTGCGTTGGCAAGCCCAAGGCAGGTCGGGCTGGTAGGTTTAGTTTAGGAGGGTTCTCTAATACCATGACAGGGGCGCCCCATTCGCGGAACATTCTCGCGAATCGCTCCTGGTCAATGACATTCATATGGGCGTAACGAGCGGTAAATCGTTGTAGTGGTTTAGACCACGCCCAGCGGCGGCTAAATAGGCCCGGTGGGTGGGTATCCATCACAAATTTCGTTCTTGATATGGAGCAGAAAAGCATCACACAAAGCCCAGCAAAGGGGGGTGAGTTGGTGACGTAGACGAACCTCGGCCTCTTCCTCAAAAGCAACCACCAGGTCGCAATCCACTGGGGCACATACTTGATGGGTGCGAGCCACGGCCTCCTCTCGAGTAGGAAGTGGACGTTGTGGAGTTCTGCGCCTAGCCAATCGGCAAATGAGGCCGTCCGGGCCTCGTGTGGGGCCCACACGATCGCCACGATCTCAGGTCGCGTCATAGTTAGCTCCTTGTTTCGCGTTGATGATCAGCCCGACGATCATCCAGAAGTAGGTCATGCTGCCGGTATAAGTAAACACTGGGTTGATCGCTCCGATTAGACTGAGAACAAGGATCAGCACAATGGGGATCAGGGCGACGGAACGATTGAGTTGTCGATCTGGTCCCGGCGGTTCTCGTTTCCTGCTTGAAATCAGCCAAGTTAGCAGTGAAGCGATCCAGATCAAGTGGGCAACAAGTGACAGTGCACCGGAGCGATAGAGGTAATAGATGTACTGGCTCTCGGGATAAGGGAAGGGGATATCGTCGAAGTTCGGGCTAACACCCAGCCAAGGCTCTTCGGCGATGGCCGGGATGAAGTAATCAGTCCACACGTGATAACGAAAACGCAGCGTCTGTGGAACCCAGGACTCTTCTTCGAACTGCATTTCCGCGCGTTGAATAATCGTCGGAAGTAGTACCAGCGCACCGAGTACTGAGACGAGCACGAGCGGCATTAAGGATCGAATTCCGCGTGGGTCGGAAGTCTTGAGGATCAGCAGACCTAACGCCGCGCCGATAAGACCGGAATATAAGTTCGTGGCTAGTAGGCAAGCGAGCACTATCGCAGCACAAAGAATAAGCCCACGACGCCGGCCCCTTGAGCGTTCGTCAGCGATCGTCGCCGCTATGATCATCAAAGCGGTCAGCAAGAATAGACCTAGAGAGTTCCAGGCCCCCATCACCGAGGTCACGCGGCCCAGCTCCAAAGAGTTTGCGGTCTGCGCGCTGGGATAGACGGCATTGAGGATCTCGTCGACCATTGGGAGGCGGGCTGCCTGCAAGAGTCCGATTCCCGCGACGACGGTGGCGCTGTATACCATCCACCTGATTAGGTTGGAACGCTGATCCGTAGTTCGTGGCCCGACCATGAAGAGCCAGAACACAAGCAAGAACTTCAAAGGCGCGAGTAGGCTGACGACGTCACCCAGTTCAAGTGGGTCGCCGCGGGCCAGAAACAGATAGAGCGGGCCGACGCTAGTTCCCAATCCGAAGGCCACTAGCGCTGCGATCAGCGCCGGAGGCAAGAGAGTACGGCGCCCGCAAAGCAGTACAAACACCGCCATCAACACCGTGACCAATATCAACATTAGGTCATATGGGCTTAGAATCGGAATTAGGGCACCAGCGGGAATCGCTGCCGTAAAGGGAGTTAGGACGACCAGAAGAAACAGCAAGTGCACGGGTTGGGAAAGCAACAACATGCCCAGAAGCACGAGTGCACCGGAAACGATCAGCGGCAGATTGGGGTCCAACCAGACTGAAGCGCCAATCGCCGCCCCTAAAACCGCTGCCCCCGCAAGGCCTCGCAGGGGATTCAGCCACCTCGGTTGCATCGTCTCGCAGTCTACCAGCGGTCTTGCTCCCCTATCCTGCGGTCAAATCCGTTCCTAACGTAAATTGTACTGCCGTACGGTCGCTGAGTACACACACGAAGTACCTTTCATTGGCCTCAATTACGTACCCTTCCGGCTGTACGCAGTTCCTCGCCACGACCCGGGCAGCGGTTACTTTGCGGCCCAACACTTTAGCCACTTGGTATTCTGGAAAATTGAAGGCCCGCACCGCCCTCAACATCTGCTCGCTGGTCAGGCTGGTAGGTAGATTCGCATCCTCGGGCAGTCTAAGGCTGGAGCGCTTGTAATAGGTGGCGCGCGCCTCGTTCTGAGTCTCGGCTCGCGCTGTCCCGTGCAGCAAAGCCTCAATATTCTTATGCAATAGCCGGGATCCCTCTTGCAATAGGTGGTCATAAAGAGACCTGGCCGTGACGTGCTCCGACAGAGGAAACAGGGCCTGGTCTACGATGGGCCCCTCGTCGATGCCGTCGGTTATCTCGTGAAGAGTCACCCCAGCACTGGTTTCGCCGTTCAGAATGGGCCACGTCGCCGTATAACATCCCCGATACGCCGGCAGCGCGGAGAGGTGAATGTTGTAAAGCCTGCTCGAAGCGAAATGCTCGGTGCGAAGTATCCTGTCGTACTCGAGCGAGAGCAGAAGGAGATTGGCCAGGGGCTTCAGGTCGCTGAGGCTAGCGATAGACACCCCTAGTTTGCCCGCAGCCTGACGGAGCGAAGGCTGCCAAGTGTCCAGGTCAGGGTCACCTTTACCTGGCACGACTAACAGATCGAAGCCATGGCTCAACGAAAGGTAGTGGATGAAATCGAGGGCTTCTACCGCCATCTTCGATTTTCCGCATATCGCAACGACCTGCGGGATGCTCAAGGAATCCTCCAGTCCAGCCATGGAGTGCGTGTTCGTAAGGCTTCGTGTAACCGACGCCTCGGGCTCGCGACCAACGGAAGCAATCGTAACGCGATTTTAACAGCAGCTATACTGGAAGGGATGCGAACCTTGAGCAGCAGAGGGAGAGGATGGCAGCCTTCGAGGCCTCAGGGCTCTCGGAATCAATGGGGACTTATCGTAGGTTTGGTTGTTCTCGTTGGACTTTGGGGTTGCGTACCGGTTCAAGATGGTCCTACCGGAAGGTCGGTCGTGGTGGACGAAAGATTGTTAGAAGCGCCTGTGCCCGGGGAAACACCTACCATAGTTACTATTTCCCTTACTAACCAGGGACCAGATGAAATCGAGCTCAACCTTTTGCCAGCTGCAGATTGGATCGCCCTGGCCAACGAAAGCTATTTTAGAATTGGACCCGCCACAAGTGTCGACGTGTCCTTGGAGCTGACTTGCTTGGCTGCAGGCAGGGTCCAGCACGGTTGGCTCGCTGCCCACGATGGCGAGTCCGAGTGGGCGCTTCCTGTCCGGCTACTCTGCCCGGGCAGCCCTGAAGGTGGGATTGATACAGACCCGAACCAAGGTGGAATTCAGAGCGGAAGTGCGCCTTTGGCTCTCGAACCTCCCCTCCTCGTGGATGCTCAAGTAGTGAGGGTTGATCCTGAGCGTGGTCCATACAACCTAAAGTTGGCCTCGGGCCGTGATTACCTGATCGTGATGCCAAAGTCCCCTGTGGGTAGCGGCATGATCATTTCAGGCGGCAGAAACGTGGTGATGGTCGGCGGCGAGATCAAGATTCCTTGGCGTGGAGAGCTACCTACGATTGCTGAAAGGCGCGGTCTCTACCTCACAGGGCAGACCGGTACCATTCACCTGGAAGGCGTGAAGCTGCATGGCGACGATTTGAGCGAGGGAATCCAACTGAACACTCCTGACGCTCAAGTTCAGATTACGAACGTGGCAGTGATCGACGTGCACGCCCGAGACCAAGTTTCGTTCACCGACAACCATCCAGACTTGATACAGAGCTTCGGTGGCGCGCGCAGCATCACAGTGGATCGCTTCACGGGTTCGACCGATTATCAGGGGCTCTTCTTCCAGTCCATCACCGCTACCGCAAAACACGGACCAGTCAATTTACGTGATATCAACATCATCGGCAGGCCTACCGCACGATACTTGCTATGGTTCACGCTAGAGGGCCAACGAGATGTTGTGTCTTTGGAAAACGTTTGGCTTCAAGTCCCAGCTCAGCGCTCTGGCGGCATTGGTAGAGCAGTTTGGCCCGACGTGAATGGCACCTATCCGCACCAAGCTTCGACGACACAGGCCGGCGCCACGACGGTAGCCTGGCCCCTAGAGATGATGCCCCCGATATATGGGCATGCTACTCAAGGAGCGCCGCCCACCGGCAACTTCGTAAAGATGGATGAGGTGGGAACCCGTTACTCATCGCCGGGCTATGCCTTGACCAACGATTTGCCCGTGCCCGCAATACTACCTAGTTATTAGACGTTGGCCTTGCTGTACTCCTTCACTCTGTCGGCGACGTATTGTATTTGCTGAATGGAGATATTCGGATGCATGGGCAGCGATAAGACGGAGCCTGCCGCCGTCTCAGCTTTCGGAAACGACCCGCTTCCCAATCCTAGCGTTGCATAGAAGGGCTGTAGATGTACGGGTTTAGGGTAGTGCACGGCGCTTTCGATGTCATGTCTTGCCAGATGCGCCTTTAGCCCATCGCGGTCGCTGGACGAAACGACGTAAAGGTGCCAGGCTGACTCGCGCTCAGTGTGGTCCTGGGGTGGCAGCACCACGCCACTACCTTCAAGGGCACGTGCGTAACTCACAGCGACCCTTCGTCTTGCCGAGTTCCAGTCTTCGATCAGACGAAGGCGAACGAGCAGAATGGCTGCTTGCAGCGTGTCAAGTCGACCATTATAAGGGATCAACGAGTGAATGTTCTTCTCGAACTGACCGCAGTTCCGGATGGCGCTTATTCGCTTTACGAGCTCAGGATCGTTCGTGGTTACTGCACCCGCATCGCCGCTTGCGCCGAGATTCTTGCTCGGGTAGAAGCTGAATGCAGCGGCGTCGCCGAACGAACCGGCCCGCTGTCCGCCAAGCGTAGCCCCATGCGCTTGTGCCGCGTCCTCGATGAGCTTGAGGCCATTATCTGCCGACAGCGCCAAAAGCTTAGCCATTTTCGCGATTCGGCCGTAGAGATGAACCGCGATAACTGCCTTGGTGCGTTTATTGACCGCGGCAGCAGCTGCCTCTGGAGATATCGTGAAGTCATCGTCGACGTCTACCGGAACTGGCGTTGCTCCAACGAGCGAAACGGCGGCGGCGGTCCCCACGAAGGTGTGAGCTGGGACGATGACTTCGTCTCCAGGCCCGATGCCGTACCCCCTTAGGATCAACTCAAGTGCAGCAAGTCCACTGCTCACTCCAACTGCATGGTCTGTCCCGCAGTATTCAGCGAAAGCGACCTCGAAGTCTGTCACCTGGTGTCCGAGGATGTAGTTGCCATCGCGCATGACCTCGGCAACGACCTGGGTCAGTTCGTCACGGATAGGCGCGTCTTGGGCGGATAGATCGACGAAGGATACTTTCACTTTGTAGGCACGCAATCCAATCTAGCGAGAGGTCGAAGTAGTCAGTGGCGGATGCCTAAGAAGTGGTAATCGTTTGCTGTCCCGTACTGACTTCCGAGCTGTTAAACGCTTCTGTAGCCAGTACTTTGCTATCCAGCTCGCTTAGTTCCACCACGCGTCCAAGTTCTAGGGAGCGATCTGCCGCGGCCAATGCCTGAACCACCCTCAGGCCCGATTCGCCGTCAGCCTGCGGCACCGTGCCGCCGAGGATTGAGGTTATAAAGTCCTCGCATTCCAGTCGCAACGGCTCTTCCCACGAAAGATGAGGAATGGTTACATTGCCGTAACGGTAGCTGCATTGAAGTTCACCATACGAGTCTACGAAGGGAGGGTCAGTAAGGCCCTTGTCGTAAATCCTAATCTTCTCCAAATTAGCGACGTCGTCGTAGATCAGCATCTTCTTGCTACCCACCACCGTAGTTCGGCGAGTCTTGTTCGGATCGAGCCAACTCACCCGGATGTTGGCCAGTTGTCCTCCTGGATACTCCATGTGGAGGTAAGCCAGGTCGTTGATGCCTACATCACGCATGATGAATGAGCCGGCCTGTGCCCCCACGCTGACGGGCTTAGCGTCTAGGAGGTAGTTGGCGATTGAGATGTCGTGCGGAGCGAGATCCCACATAACGTTCGTGCGCATCTGGAAGATTCCGAGGTTGGTGCGGACCGCATCGATATAGAAGATCTCCCCGAGTTCGCCGCTGTCGATCAAACGGCGGATCTCGCGCACCGCCGGGTTGTACTCGAACGTGTGACCAACCATGAGAACGGCTTTATTGATTGCGGCGATGCTGAGGAGGGCTCGGGACTCCTCGATGGTGCCAGCAAGGGGTTTCTCAACTAGGCAGTGCACGCCACGCTCGAGAAATGCACTTGCAATCGCGAAGTGAGTAGCTGGTGGCGTGGCGATCACAACGGCGTCCACGTAGTTGTCGAAGAAGTCGTTGAAATCTGACGTGACGATCGATGCCGGGTAGCGACGCCGGGCGCGATCTCGTTGCGATTCGTCGAGGTCGGCGATACCGATGAGTTCAGCATCCGCCAACTCCGCGATATTCCGAGTCAAGTTCGGTCCCCAATACCCTGCCCCCACGACTCCAACTCTTACTTTTCTACGTGGTCCAGCCCGAGAAATTTCGTGATTCATGCGGCGCCCCGTCCGGTCAGAACGACGGCAACCGTTTTGAATGCGATTCGGGTATCGACCTTCCATGACTGAGTCCGAACGTATTCAATGTCGAGGTCGATCATCTGTTCGAAGGTCAGTTCTGCTCGCCCCATCACCTGCCACAGTCCACTTATTCCTTGGGTGGCATGGAAGCGGCTCATGTGTCGGGGTGAATAGGCATCCACTTCGTACTGCATTGGCGGGCGTGGACCAATCATACTCATATCTCCCTTCACGACGTTGAATAGTTGGGGAAGTTCGTCAAGGCTTAGGCGGCGTAAAATATGACCGATGGCGGTAATGCGCTTGTCTGAGCCGAGTTTATAGAGGCCAGGTGCGGTGCTGATGGTACCTAGTAATGCTTCGTCGCCTCTAATGAATGCGTCGGTGAAAGTCTTATGGACGTCAGCATCCGCATTCACATACATGGAGCGGAATTTGTAGAGTCTGAAAGGGCGAATCACCCAATCGTAAGCCCCGCCTCGCTGGATGCGCTTACAGCCAATCCGCTCCTGGACGAAGAATATTGGGCCACGGGACGTAAGCGCCACGGCAACTGCGCAAGCAACAAGGAGCGGGCTTAGAGCCAGCAGTAGAGTCGTTGCCAACACAAGGTCAGCGATGCGCTTTTGGACGAACCATCGAGGTGCTGGTTCTCCAACCACCCTTTCGGCCTCAACGTATGCCGCTTCCGGGGATCGAAGTCTCAGCCCTTCCAGCTCAACTGAATCGTCAATCTCGAGGAGCCCTGCGGGTCCCTCGTTTTCGTTCGCCATCGGTCCATCATATGCTGGCGCGCGGAGTCACGTTGCCACATCGTCACATGCTCCGCTCATGTAACGCCATCTTCCTCTCATCTGGTCGTTTCCCCCGCAAGCCTCGACGGCTGGACGGCCTCCTGAACAACTATAAATAGCCGGGCGATTGGTAGTAGATACCCACTTCGGAAGCCGTAACGAAGTCACCGTTGATAGGTTGTCCGCGCTGCACGAAGCCGGCCACTGGAAGAGAGGCCCATGAGGCCAGCTCTGCCCCTGACTCGGGCTCGAAATGTACGCTTGCTGGGTTAGAGCGGTCCGCAATGTCTGGCCAAACCGTTTTGCCCAACGACCGTCCAGGAGCAGGTTGCACATAGAACTCGCTGAGTGAAACGGTGGGATACGCCCCGCCAGCATTAGACATCCAGAACAGATACCTCGCAGTGGCGTCGCCGTGGACATTGACTCGTTTGATCGTCACATCGCCATGGCGTCCGTTCATGTCGGCCTTGAAGAAGAAGCCTTGATAGTCACTCTTCCCCGTGAGCTTGTCTATCCGTAGTTCGCCGACATTTCCCCAAGTCTGAATCAGGTCGGGGTGTGCATCCGAGAAACCGACTTGGTCTCGAGCGTGGATGCCCCAGATGCGGACGTTTTGGACTTGGACCACTGAATTCCGCGCGGAAATCTGAATCCCTTCGCCCAAGTCGTCTCCATGGATGTACAGCCCCTCAATGTGAACCACTCCAGCATTGTCTACAATGAAGAGTCCGCGTCGAGCGCTTTCTGGCAGATTGTCACCAGCTTGCAGTGGAATGCTGATCTCACCACCGATCATCACGACGTTGCGACCACCTCGTATGGCAACCCCGCCAGTCACTGGCATGTCGGGCATCACTACCTGATAGTCACGCTCAACGTCGAGATTGAGAACGCCACCCTGCTCTGGAACATGAACGGTGATTGCGTCGACTAGAGTTGGCGGGGCCCAAGTAAGCCGGTGATCATCAGTTGATGGAGGACCGGGAGTGAGATTGCTGTTACGGATCGTAAGGACCCGCTGAAGCTCGATCTGACCGGGTGGGATGCCGAGGCTTAAGGTTGCGGTCAGGTTCATCGCGCCGTTGGGAAACTCACGCGTGTCAACTACTATCTGGAGCGGCCCGGAGTTGAGGGAAGCGGATCGGAATTCTCCACCGAAGCCGAACCGAACTTCTTCAACATGTTCCAATGGTGTGACGGAGATAACAATCGTGCCCGAAACCGTGCCACTCAAAGAGTGCCCTTGATGGTCGGTGACTGTGATTACGGGTAACGGTTGAGATTCCAAAGGATTGAAAGGTTCAGGACTGCACGCGGCGAGTAGAAGTCCGACAACAGCCAAAAGTGCAGCTAATTTTACCCGCACAGCTGACGATGGCCGCTTCGGTGCATAAATAATACTGCAATTGCCGGGAACGAGTGCCACTAGAACTCCTCGGTCGGTTGCGCCACTCGCTCCGCCCAGCTCAGGCGCCCAATTGCGAGCTGGACATCAACGCGTCCGAGAGCCCCAGGCCCTCTAGCGAGCATGATGTAAATAGTGTACGATGAGAAGGATTAGAAAACGAGGCGAATCGAAAGGTCTATCAAATTCGTCACACTCTTGCAAAGACCGATTGTGTGGCCGGGGAGGGATTCTGATGGGTGGAATGAAGACTCATGTTGTAGTGGATGGTGATGGGTCGTCGCCTAGCACTATTGATGCGACTGTGCGGACATTCATCTCTGATGTCTTTATCTTTGACAACCAACCCACGGACCTGCCCGGCCATGTCTCCTTGATGAAAAGTGGCGTAGTCGACTCGATGGGCGTTCTGGAGTTAATACTATTCCTTGAAGAAACCTATGGGATGGAGCTGTCTGAAGCGGAGATGACACCAGCGAACCTCGACACCATCGATGGTATCGTCGCACTCATTTGCGCCAATACCGGCGCCGCTGATGGTCGGGCCTCGAGAGCGAGTTAGGGCGACCAACGATTGCTAAATGGGTTCGGCAAGTATTCACAGCGTACGAAGGCTCGCCTTTCGTACCTTGCCGGATTCGGTGGTTGGCAGCTCCGACAAGAAGACTACGTCACGAGGCACCATGAATCTCTCCAGCTGCTGCGAGCATGCCCGCTTGATCTGTGCGGCGCTCAGCGCGACGTCACCTTTTAGCACCACGAATGCGCGAAGGACTTGATCGAAGTTGTCAATATCCACCCCAATAACGGCTGCCTCCTTTACTCCAGGGATCGCGTTGATGACATTCTCAACTTCAAGGGCACTAACCTTCTCCCCGTGCACTTTCAGAATGTCTTGGCTGCGCCCCTGGAAGTAAAGGTAGCCCTCAGTATCGGCTCGGAAGTAGTCGCCGGTAACGAGGACAAATTCGCCGGGCGCACTGCCGGGCTGGAGGTGTTCTCTCGAAGCGTCGGGCTGATTCCAATAGCCCAGCATCACGTGAGGTCCCCTAACTCGCAAGATGCCTATTTCACCTGCCTTCAATGGCCGCCCTGACTCGTCAGCAACGTACGCTTCGGTGCCCGGGATCGCTTTCCCAACGCAGCCGGGCTTGGCGCCCAGCAATGCTGGGTCCAAGTAGGAGATGCGTTTGCACTCCGTCATTCCATACATTCTGAAGATGGCGGCATTGGGAAAAAGTCGCTGCATCGGCCCAACGAAAACATCAGGCAATGCGGCGGCGGCATTGGTGACGATACGAACCGAGGGCAGAACGAGGCCGGTCTCTTCCGCAAAACTGATCAAGCGGGCGAACAGGGTGGGCACGCCTGGTAACACGGTAGCTCGATGTCCCGCTAACTCTTCAACCAATGGTGGCATATAACTCACCCCGCCGCCGATTATCAACGCCGCCCCCGTAGCCACCGCCATTAACAATTGGTACAAACCGTAACTGTGCGCGAAAGGTAAGTTGCTATATATCTGGTCTCTGCTGTCGATACCTAGATACGCCGAGACGCTGGCCAGTGCGAACGACATGTTTCGGTGACTTAGCATCACGCCTTTTGGCCGACCTGTGCTCCCGGAAGTGTAGATCAGCGCAGCGAGGTCTTCTGGCATTACCGGTGGACGCGCAGCCCAGATTCCTGACACGCCAGTCTCTTGTATGTTCCGCCAACTCGAGCGGGCTACTGCTCCAGCGATTGGTTTCTCCATGACCGTCAGCCCGGGCTTTTCTTTAACGTGGTCAATGGAGTCGAGGAGGAGCGCGGTGTCCGTGACTAAGAACCTTGCACCGCTGTCGTCAAGGGTGAATTCCAGCTTCGGCACTGGAGTCGTTGCGCTCACGGGAACCAAGACGCCCCCTGCGAGGAAGGTTCCGAAGATGCTAACGCAAGCGGCCCAAGAGTTCGGCAAGCATATTGCTATGCGGTCTCCACGTGTGAGACCTAGCTGGTGCAACTCGTCGGCGAAAGTTTGAGCTTGATCAGCCAGCTGTTCGACCGTGTAACTTATCCCGCTTTCGATTACTGCTATTGAGCCAGCTCTTTGTGATGAGGCTTTATGCAAAATGTCGCTTAGTAAGTTATGTTCCGGCGTCAGTGACTCGTTCAACACTTCCGATCCCCTCTGCTACCAGTCCGAACGACCACTTTGAGTTGTAAACAGCTTATACCTTAGACTGTCAATGCGAGTATCTTCATCAGCAAGAGAGCCCGAGGTAACCTTGTCCTTCACACCACCACCGAGTAGGACCAGCTGTTGACGAGGACCTTGTCGAAACTCACGACTCGACTCGGTTTGGGCGGGAGATTGCGTCGAGCTTCGGTGGGTTCGATTGGCGTGAAGCTGGTTGGCACCCTCGTGCTTTTTGCGTATGGATTGCTGCTTGCGCGCCTATTGAGCCCAGCCGATTACGGGATATACGAGTACATCGTCGCCTGGCTGGGCCTTCTCACGATCCCAGCTGTTCTGGGGCTTGACAGGCTCTTGACGAGAGAGGTGGCAAGCTCAGCTCAGGTAGGGGCATGGAGCGAGGTAAAGGGACTGGTTCGATGGTCAGTCTTCGTGGTCTTGATTCTTTCGCTAGCCATCGCCGTCGCCGCGGGTCTTATTGCGTGGTTCGCGTCTGATGGCGTCTTTACTCCGACCTTGGTTGCCTTTTGGATTGGTTGTGCGTTCCTTCCAATTACCGCCTTGACGATGGTTCAGGGTGGCATCATGCTTGGGTTGCAACACGTTCTCGTGGGTCAGGTGCCTATCCTGATCGTTAGGCCGTTAGTGGCGTCAATGCTGTTAGGCGCCGCTGCTATCGTAACGTCCGAGCGTCCTTCAGCCCTGATCGCCGTCGGGCTCTTCGTGATCGCTGCATTCGTTTCACTGGCGGTCTCGTCCTTACTGCTTCGTAAGCGAATGCCTACGGCGATCAGGGAAGCCCAAAGTACCTATTTCGCGAAAGCGTGGTCAGCTTCGGCACTACCGCTGATGCTCATCGGAGGGCTAAATATAGTTAACACTAGGGTTGGGACGGTCATACTCGGCTCATTGGGCAACCCTACCGATGCCGGCATCTACGCAGTGGTTACCCGAGGTGCCGATCTGGTGGCCTTCACGCTAGTTGCTGTAAACGCAGCCCTAGCGCCGACTTTCGCTAGTTTGTATGCGGCGCGGGACACGGTTGGCTTACAGCGGATCGTTACCCGAACCACCCGTCTGGTGATGGCAACGGCTTTACCGATCGCGTTTGGAATGTTGCTTTTCGGTCATTGGTTCCTCCACCTGTATGGTGACTCGTTTCTATCCGGGAGGATATCGCTTTCGTTGCTTGTAGTCGGTCAGATGCTAGGAAACGTTCTCATGGGATCAGTCGGCACGTTACTCACCATGACTGGCCACGAGCGGAGCGTAGTATGGGGTTATTCCGCAGCCGTCCCCCTCAACGTCATATTCACTTTACTACTTGCTCCGAGTTTTGGACTCTTGGGAGCTTCGGTGGGCATGGTTGTCAGCGTTGTAGTCTTGAACGTTATCTTGACCTATTTCGTGTTCAAAAAGCTCGGCCTTTTTGCAACGGTATTCGGTCCACCTGGCCGGCAGCGGTAGGGCGAATCGATGATGAATATCAGGTGAGTTGGAGGGGTACAGCAGATGGCGCTATCAGTGGGAAATCCTTCAAGGCAGATCCCTTACGCGTCGCGCTGGTGAACCAGCGTATAGGCCGTTAGGCTTCGTGCTCGTTCCAACTACGGCCCCTGCACCTATCACACAGCCGCTTGCGATAGTCACTCCCGGCAAGATGACGACACCTGCACCTATCCAACAGCCGTCCTCTACGACTACCGGCATGCCAAGTGGCGTACCAGTTCTGGCCGCCTCTGGGCCGACTTCGTGTGAGTCCGCGATGAACATTACTCTGGGCCCAACGCCGCACCGCAACCCAATTGTGACTGATGCTGTAGCGTTCTCGAAATGGCAGCCCGAGTTTATTACGGTGCCGCGGCCGATTGTAAGGTTCCTGGATCGCACATAAGTGAGCGGGTACAAGTTGTCCGTGTTGGTCTTGATACCAGCCAGGAGCCAAAGTCCAGTCCGAAGTGACCGCGGCACCAGGATGCTTGCGGCAATGAAATTGACGATGAACATGAAGGGGAAACGGCGGATATCCGCCACGAAGCGCAACAAGATGTTGGACACTTGAATCAACCTCAATCGAAGAAGGTTCTGTAAGTTTCGTTGAATGCCCTCATCCGGCGAAGCCACTTCCTGGGCCAGCAATGCGGTCAAGTCTAGCAAAACCGTTGGGGTCAGGAGCCCCTCTGAAATTGGTGCCAGAAGGCGCTTGTTGACATGGTTAAATGAGTCGTCTTGGAACCTGAGGCCTCTGTAACCCTGTCTGGTGAACATACGTTGTCTATGCGGCGAGGTAAGCCGCTAAGGGTGTTCATGGCGGTAGCTAATAATCCTTACCCACGCGACACTCGCGTTCGGCTAGAGGCCGAGTCGCTCAGCGCCGGAGGGTTCGAAGTCACAGTAGCTGCTCCTCGGGCGGAGGGAGAGGCCCCAACCGAAGTCGTCAATGGCGTTAAGGTCATCAGATATCGAATGCCGAACTTCGGGGTGGGCGTCGGCTCCTACGTTCTAGAGTTCGCATACGTGACACTCACCACGTTCATTGCATGCATGAAAGAATGGTTTCATTTCGGCGTAGACGTAATTCACCTTCACAACCCCCCAGACTCCCTGGTCCTGGCAGCGGTACTTCCTCGCCTATTCGGCAAGAAGGTGGTATTCGACCATCACGACCTAGCGCCTGAGTTATACCAAACGAAGTTCGACGGGGGGCGCGCCGGAAGCAGGCTCGTGGTGGGGTCGCTTCGGTTCCTTGAATGGCTTTCCTGTCGTCTTGCCCACCAAGTGATCGTAGTGAACGATTCGTACAAGCGGATTGATATTGAGCGCAACGGGGTCTCCGAGAGCGCAGTGACTATCGTGAGGAACGGTCCACCTTTAGGGCAGCTTGAGAGAGTGGATCCTGACCCCGACCTGCTGGCCCGCGCCAGTTTCATCATCGGCTACTTGGGGAACATCGCTAAGCAGGACGGCGTGGATCATCTGTTGAAAGCTCTTCACCAGCTTCAGAGCAGCTTCGGCTTCGACGACTGGTTCGCAGTAATTATCGGACCGATCGAGGAACCGAGCGGGTTGACCGAGCTAGCAACTGAGTTGGGTATCAGTAGCAAGATCTGGTTCGCTGGTTATCGGCCAGTGGAAGAGTGGCGGCGTCTGCTGGCGACTGTCGACGTTGCTTGCGTGCCTGACCCATCAAACCCTCTGAACGATAAGTCGACGATGGTGAAGATGATGGAGTACATGGCATTAGGTAAGCCCGTTGTCGCCTATGACCTACCAGAGAACCGTGCGACGGGCGGCTCAGCGGCGCTGTATGCGCGCGCCAGCGATCCGCACAGCTTCGCTGCTGAATTGAACCTGCTGCGTAACAATCCGCAGGTTGCCCACGACCTAGGTGACGCAGCCAAGGAACGGGTGCGAAGTGGGCTTGCCTGGGAATTCTCGGAAGTCAAGCTTCTAGGATTGTACGAGAACCTGGAACGAAGCCTTCGTAACTGAGTTGGGAGACGCACCATTCATTATTCAGGAGATCCAAGATTGCGCGTATAGGAACGCTAGGGCAGTCGGTCTTGAAATACTGCGGTTAGCCCGATAGGCGCGGGTGGTTCTGCCTCGGTATTGCGTCCTCAACTCACCGGTTGTAGCGTGCTGGGCGTCATTAGCTTGCAAAATGATGGGTCATGAAACCCCCGAAAAGGGCGGTGGAAGGCCCGCGGGGCGCACTCTACAAGACCGAGTTGGTGCACCTGGTGGATGCTGCGCATCCGCTGGTCAGGTTGGCGGGCGAGATCGACTGGGTGGGCTTCGAAACGGCGTTCGGCGCCGCTTACGCTGAAAGTCGAGTCGGTCGCCCACCCGCCTCCAAGCGCTTACCGGTGGCGTTGCATTACTTGAAGTACACCTTCGATCTCAGCGATGAGGATGTCCTGTTGCGGTGGGTGAAGCCGGCGCTGAGGAGTCGCTTCGGGAGTCGATCCGGCCGGGTTTGCGCCGGAACCTGATCACGGGCAGTCGGTTGGTGAGCGTGAAGCGAGATGTGCAGCGTAAAGCCGCTGCTCCCAGCTCAGCCTTGCGGGAGCTCTTGACTCTCAGTGAGCGCGTCTATCAGCAGAAGCGAACGGATAAGGCAAGTGGTACGGCCTGCGCGAACCAGGCGTGGATTGCATCAGCAAAGGCAAGGCGCATAAGCGTTACGAGTTCGGTGGCGATGTCGCGTTGGCTGTGACCAGCGCGGGCGGCCGGGTGGTCGCACGCCGAAGAGCGCGATCCGGTGGCGCCCGCCGAGAGGTCGCCCGCTGCCGCCAGCAAGGGGTGCACGAGCAGCCTGCCCGACGGCTCGCCCGCTCGCACCTTCAACGGCCTCTTGGAGCACCTGGCGACCATCACCCGCAAAACCTGCACCCATCCCGCCACTGGCGAAACATGCCCCACGACCACCAGCCCCAAACCCACCCAGCAGAAGGCGCTGGATCTCCTGAACAGCATCAGCGTGTATTCAGATGCGCTCACCCCGATAATCTAACGCCTAGCGTGCAGGACGAGAGAACTACGAACCCACCATGCGCAACTTCAGTTTAGGACCAAGCGATCGGGTTGCTGCGGCCTGGAGATCTTCCCCCGCACGTGGGACTGAACGATTGGTGATGTGACAACCAAGCGCTCTCCCGCGGGCGCGATCTCAGAGCAGGTCGGCGATCACCGCAGTCTTGGTCGTGCGCTAGGCGCTAGCTGTGCCGCCTAGCGCACCTCACTCCCATCAGGCAAGTCCCGCTCGGGGCTGATCAGGCCGAGGGTGCCGTCCGGGCCCTCGCCCGAGAGGATCATGCCTTGGCTGACGATGCCGCGGAGCTTGACTGGTTTGAGGTTGGCCACGGCTACCAGGCGCTTGCCGACGAGGGCGGCTGGGTCGTAATGCTCCTTGATGCCGCTCACGATGGTGCGCGTCTCTGGACCCATGCGCACCGTCAAGACGATGAGCTTGTCGGCGTTCGGGTGCTGCTCGGCTTTCTCGACCGTCACGACGCGCAACTCGAGCTTGCCGAAGTCCGCGTACTCGATCTCCGGCTTGTGCTCGAGCGGCTGTGCGGCGGGCGGCTGAGCTGCAGCCTCGATCTCGGCCGCCAACGCGGCTAGGTCGATGCGCGGGAAGAGCGGCTCGCCGGGCTGCGTGACGGTCCCGGCAGGAACCAAGCCCCATTCGCCGGCGGCGTTCAGGTCGTAAGGCGCGTTGCGCACGCCCAACTGCTTGCGCAGCTCGTGCGCCTTGCCAGGGATGACGGGGTCTAGCACGATGCTCGCGCAGCGCAACGCCTCGATCAGGGTGTTGAGGACGGTGTCAAGCCGCTCAGAAGTCTCCTCGCTGCGCGCTAGTTCCCACGGCTTCGTGTCTGCGATGTACTTGTTCGCCTTGCGTACCGCGTCCATGACGCTCTCGAGGGCGCGGTCGAACTGCAACGCACCGAAGTAGCGCGTGGCCGTCGGGGCCAAAGCCAAGAAGGTGTCGATCAACTCCTGGTCTACGCTCTCGAGTTGGCGCGCGGCCGGCACGACGCCGTCGCGGTAACGGCCGAGCATGCCGAGCGTGCGGTTGAGCAGGTTACCCAAGTCGTTAGCGAGGTCCGCGTTGATGCGCTCTGCAAGGGCCAGCTCGTTGAAACTCGAGTCGAGGCCGAACGGCATGTCGCGCATGAGGAAGTAA
Organism: uncultured Trueperaceae bacterium; assembly: GCA_937907415.1. Next base: position 13,676 of record CALCHY010000046.1, on the reverse strand, counting down.
CGGAAGGCGTCGTTGCCGTACTTGCGCTGCAAGTCCAGCGGCTTGACGGCGTTGCCGAGCGACTTGCTGATCTTGCGGTCGTCGATCAACCAGTAACCGTGCACGTTCAGGTGCTTGAAGACCGGAATGCCGGCGGCCTTGAGCATGATCGGCCAGAACAGGCCGTGCGGTTTGACGATGTCTTTCGCGATGAAGTGCTCGACGTGCGGCCAGAAGCGCTCCGTCAGGCCCTTGCTCTCCAGGGCCGAGTAGTAGTTGATGAGCGCGTCGAACCACACGTAGGTCACGTGCTCGTCGTCCCAAGGGAGCGGAATGCCCCAAGGCACGCGGCTGCGCGGCCGGCTGATGGAGAGGTCGCCGATCGGTTCGCGCAGCATGGCTAGGACCTCGTTGCGGTAGCGCTCGGGCCGGACGAGGTCCGGCTGCTCGGTCAGCAAGTCGCGCAGCCACAGGCGGTACTTCTCCATGCGGAAGAAGTAGTTGGCCTCGGTGCGGAACTCCAACTCGATCTCGTGCTGCGGGCACTTGCCGTCTACGAGCTCCTTCTCCGTGTAGTAGCGCTCGCACTTCACGCAGTAGAGGCCGGAGTACTCGCCGAAGACGATGTCGCCCTTGTCGTACACGTTCTGCAGTACCTTCTCGACCACCTCGCGGTGACGCGGCTCCGTCGTGCGGATGAAGTCGTCGTAACGGATGCCGAGACGGTCCCACGTCGAGCGGAACTCCGCGCTGACCTCGTCTGCGTACTCCTGCGGCGACTTACCGTGAGCTTCGGCGGCCTTCTGGATCTTCTCGCCGTGTTCGTCCGTGCCCGTCAGAAAGTAGGTGTCGTCGCCCTTCAAACGGTGGAAGCGCGTGACGACGTCGACGAGGATGGTCGTGTACGCGTGGCCGATGTGCGGGGCGGCGTTCACGTAGAAGATCGGCGTGGTGGCGTAGTAGGTGCCGCGCTCGCGCGCTGCCGCTGGCGCGGGCTCCGCCCAAGCGTTCGGGTCGGCAACCGCGGTGGCCTCGGCCCCGGCGAGGGAGTGGTCGGTCTCTGGCTCTTCGACGACCAGGCGGTTGATCAAAGTGTCGCTATCCATCTCGCGTTTCCTCCGAGGAGCAGCTGCGGTCACCCGCTGGGGGCGGCCAGCGCTTGGGGCCAAAAGAGAAGGCGCCGCTCATGTTGCACGGCGCCCCGACTCGACCGACCTGACGGTTCAGTCGTTTACAGGGCTGGAGTGCATCATTCGCTGCGCCATGCTGCCGGGCACTATAGCACCGCGGTAGCGGCCTAGTTCAGGCGCTCGGCACCTCGCAGCCGTCGTCCGTGCAGCTGCCGTCGGCTGAGACGCCGACCGGCTGCAACAACGTCACCGGCTGCGTCTTCGGGCCTAGTTGGCGCAGCGCCTCGAGGAAGAACTCCGTTGGCTGCGCGCCCGAGATGCCGTGGGCCTCGTCGATGACGAAGAACGGCACGCCGTTGACCCCAACGGACCGTGCGCGCTGCTCGTCCGCCCTAACTGCCGCCGCGTACTCGTCGCTACCAAGCACGCGCCTGACATCCTGCTCCTCGAGCCCTGCCTCGATAGCCAAACGCACGAGCGTTGCTTCGTCGGCCAGGTTCTCGCCCTCCGACTGATACGCCTGCATGAAGCGCGTCATGGCGGCGTGGCCAAGCCCGCGCTCGCTCGCCAGATGGATGAGGCGGTGCGCGTCGAAGGTGTTGGCGGCAAGCGCCTTGTCGAGGTGGTACTCGAGGCCCTCACCGGCCGCTACTTCCGTTACGTTGGCCATCATCTCCATGACCTCAGCGTGAGAACGGCCGTACTTCTCCATGAGGTTCTCGACCGTTGTCTTTGGGTTCGTCTTGGGGCCGTTCGGCTGTAGTTCGTAAGAGCGCCACACGACCTGCACGGCGTCCTTGTGTTCGTACTGCTGCAATGCCGCCTCGAAGCGGGTCTTCCCGATGTAACACCAGGGGCAAGCGATGTCGGACCAGATCTCGATAACCATGAGGCGAGGCTAACAGCCGGTGAGGAGCGGATCCGCTCACGGGGTTACAGGCCAAGCGTGGCAGAATGCCGGCATGAGTGAGAGGGCAGCGGCGGCCAACAGCGCCATCGCGGACTTCCAGGCCGCGCGGCGCCGCGCCGACCTCGGCGCCGTGCTTGGCCTGGTCTCTGGCCAGAGCGACCGCCTGCTGCAGTACGACGAGGTGCGCAAGCGCCTCAAGGCCGTCGAGGGCGCAGGAGTGACGTTGGAGGACGTGCCTCTCGACGCCATCGTCGGCAGCGTTGGGCGTTACCAGGACTTCAACCGCTCGTTCCTGCCCCTCCGCGACTCGGATCGCAGCAGGTGGGTGGGGGTGAAACTGGCGGTGCTCGGCCTTCAGGGCGTGCCGCCCGTCGACCTCTACCGCATCGGCGACGCCTACTTCGTCAAGGACGGCAACCACCGCGTGTCAGTGGCGCGGCAACTTGGCGCCACTCACATCAACGCCTGGGTCACGCCCGTGGCGACGCGCGTGCCGTTCACGCCAGACATGAACCAGGACGACCTCATCCGCGCGAGCGAGCTGGCCGATTTCCTGGACGCCACTCACCTGGACGTGCTGCGACCGGACGCCGACTTGACCGTCACGGAGCCAGGTCAGTACCCGACGCTGCTCGAGCACATCAAGGTGCACCGCTACTACATGGGCATCGATCTAGGCCGGCCCGTGCCGTGGCAGGAGGCCGTCACGCACTTCTACGACACCGTCTACCTGCCCGTCGTGGAGGAGATCCGCGCGCACGGGCTCCTGCTCGACTTCCCCGACCGCACGGAGGCCGACCTCTACCTCTACCTCTCCGAGCACCGCGGCGAACTCGCGGAGCGCCTCGGCTGGGAGTTAGACGGCGCCCAACTAGCTGAGGGCCTGGCGCGCACCCGCCCAGGCAGCGTAGACGAACGCGCGGCGGAACTGAAGGGCGCCACCGCGCGGGTGCTGGCCGACAGCGTGCTGCTCATCCTCACGGGCACGAGCAGCGACGCGGTGGTAGTGCGCACGGGCGTGGCGTTCGCGGCTAGGGAAGGCGCGCGCGTGTTCGCCCTCTGGGCCCCGAAGCCGACGGCTACTAACGACCCGCTCGCCAAGGCTCTGGCGGACGCCAACAACACGCGCGAGCTGAGTCCCGAGTCGGCCTGGGCGCGGCTCGAGGAGGCGTGTCTCAAGGCAGGGGTGACGGGCCAGTTCGCGCGGGCGGCGCACGACCTCGTAACTGAGGTGCGCGAGCGGGCGCGTTACGTCGACCTGGTGATCGCGGCGCACTCCACTGGTGGCCGCGAGGTCGACGCGCGGATCCGCAGCCTCATGCGGCGCTGTCCGAAGCCGCTCCTGATCGTCGGCAACGCCGAGCCGCAGTTCCGGCGGCCGCTACTCGCTTACGACGGCGGCGCGAAGTCGGAGGAGGCGCTGTTCGCCCTCGCCTACCTGGCGGTGCGCTGGGGTCTCTCACCCGTCATCGTGCACGTAGAGCGCAGGGCGCCCGGCCGCGACGATCTGGCGTCGGATGCCAGCGCGTCAAGCGCTACGGGGCCCCTCGCCCGTGCCGGTGCGTACTTGGCTGAACTCGGCGTCACGGCCGAGCTCGTCAGCGCCAACGGCCCCATCGCCAAGGCGATCACGCGCGTGGCGCGCGAGCGCGGCTGCGACGTCCTCTTCCTCGGCAGCCACTCCGGCCCAGTGTGGCTTGAGGAGTTCCTTGGCGGGGTGCTCGACGAGGTCATCGAGCTGACCGACCTGCCGTTGGTGATCACCTAGGCGCTGGCGGAGAAAGCGCGCGTCGGGGCCTGCCTGCTAAGCTGTGGCGTCATGTCGAAGCCCAAGACTCTCCCAACGCAGGCGGAAGATTTCAGCGCCTGGTACAACGATATCGTCTACCGTGCCGACCTCGTCGACCTTGGCCCGGTGCGCGGCGCCTTCGTCATCAAGCCGTACGGTTACGCCCTGTGGGAGAACATCCAGCGCGAGCTCGACGCCATGTTCAAGGCCACGGGTCACGAGAACCTCTACTTCCCGATGCTCATCCCCATGAGTTACTTCCAGCGCGAAGCCGAGCACGTCGAAGGTTTCGCGCCTGAACTAGCCATCGTCACGCACGCTGGCGGCAAGGAGCTCGAGGAGCCCCTCGCCATCCGCCCAACGTCAGAGACGATCATCGGTGAGCTTTACAGCAAGTGGGTGCAGAGCTACAGAGACCTGCCGCTCCTCTACAACCAGTGGTGCAACGTCATGCGCTGGGAGCTGCGCACGCGGCCGTTCCTGCGCACCACGGAGTTCCTGTGGCAAGAGGGGCACACCGCGCACGCCACCGCAGACGAGGCGCTCGCCGAGACGCGCCTCATGCTCGAGGTTTACGCCGAGTTCGCCGAGAAGTTCGCCGCCGTGCCGGTGATCAAGGGTGAGAAGACGGCTGGCGAGCGCTTCGCTGGCGCCCTGTCGACGTTGACGATCGAGGCCATGATGCGTGACGCGAAGGCGCTGCAGTCGGGCACGAGCCACTACTTGGGCGAGAACTTCGCGCGCGCGTTCAACATCTCGTTCAACGACGTCAACAACCAGCAGGCTTTCGCGCACACCACGTCGTGGGGGTTCAGCACGCGCTTCATCGGCGCGATCGTCATGACGCACGGCGACGACAAGGGCCTCATCCTCCCGCCGAAGCTCGCCCCCCATCAGGTCGTGCTCCTGCCCATCTACCGCGCTAACGACGCGGACGCGACCGCGCGCGTGCTAAGCGAAGTCGAAGCCTTACGCGCTGCGCTGGTAGCACAAGGCGTGAGGGTGAAGGTCGATAACCGCGACGGCCTCTCGCCCGGCAGGAAGTTCAACGAGTGGGAGCAGAAGGGCGTGCCGTTGCGCATCGAGATCGGGCCGAAGGATCTCGACCAGGGCGTAGGCATGCTCGCGGATCGCCTGACCGGCGAGAAGCGCCCCGTTCCGCTCGGCGAACTCGCCGTGCGGGTGCCGCGCGAACTGGAGGCGTTCCATGACGCCCTCTTCCAGCGCGCCAGCGAGTTCAGAGAGCAGCACATCTACCACGCGAACACCTACGAGGAACTCAAGGAGATGGTCGAGCTGGGCTTCGTCTACGCCACGCACTGCGGTGACCCGGAGAGCGAGAAGGCCATCCAGGAGGAGACGAAGGCCACGGTGCGCTGCATCCCCTTCGAGGCTCCGAGCGCCGAGGGCACCGTGTGCGTGCACACCGGCCGCCCAAGCGGCTACGCGCGCAAAGTGATCTTCGCCAAGGCGTACTGAAGGTGGTAGCAGCCGACTCCGATCCCAGGCGTCAGCCGCGAGCACCCAAGCTGCCAGCACCCGACGACCTGCAAGGGCGCATCCTCACCGCGCAGGCGCTCATCCTGCAGAAGGCGCTGCGCAACGGCGTGCGGGTCAGCTTCGGTGAGGGGCGCCGCGCCAGCGACGTGGCCATGGTGCTCCTGAAGGGCGACCGCGACGCGGTACTCCAAGTCGTGACCGCGTTGGATGACGCCCTCGAGTTCGACCTGCACGTGCTGCGCAGCACGTTCGCGCGTGAGCAGTTCGAGTTGCTGCTCGTGTTCATGGAACGCCTCGACGAGCAGGCGCTGCGCAGTCCGGAACGCCGCGGCCACCTCAGGCGCCGCCTGCAGCAGGTCGCGGCAGACGAGGAAGGCGCGCGCCTCCTCGACCAGGACGCCCCAAGTAGCCCACGCTAACCACGCGCTTCAACAGCCTGGCGTTTGGCAGACCGGCACGCGCGCGTAAGCGCGGCCACTCAGGCTCCGTTAATGCAGCGCCTCGATCACCGTTGCTTCGCCCTGGCCGACCCCTACGCACAGGGTAGCGAGCCCGTAGCGCCCCGCCGCGGCGCCCCGGCGCTTGAGTTCATGAACGAGGGTGGTGAGGATCCTCGCCCCCGAGCAGCCGAGCGGGTGACCAAGGGCGATGGCCCCGCCGTTCACGTTCACCAGCTCCTCCTCCAGTTCCAGCTCGCGCATGACGGCCAGGGCCTGAACGGCGAACGCCTCGTTCAACTCGATAAGGTTGAGGTCCTGCACGCCTAGGCCGGCGCGCCGCAGCGCCTTGCGCGTGGCCGTTACCGGCCCAAGCCCCATGAGGCGCGGGCTCACCCCGCTGGCGCCGGAAGCCAGCCAGCGCGCCATCGGCGTGACGCCCAACTCGCGCGCCCGCTCGCCGCTCATGAGCACTAGGGCGGCGGCGCCGTCGTTTAGGCCGGAGGCGTTACCTGCCGTTACGCTGCCGCCTGGTCGGAAGGCCGGTTCGAGGCGGGCGAGGGACGCGAGGTCGGTAGCGAGCTCGAGCTGGTCGCCGACGATTCTGTAGCGTGGGTGCTCGTCGCGCTCAACCAGCGCCGTCTGGCCGCGCCCAACGCCGACCTCCACTGGCACGATCTCGGCGACGAAGCGCCCCGCGTTCATGGCCGCCACGGCACGAGCATGGCTCTGCAGCGCGAAGGCGTCCTGCTGCGCGCGCGTTATCGGCCCACCAGCCACGCCGCCTGCGCGGCTAAGCTCGTAGATGTTCTCGGCCGTCTCGCCCATGGCCTCGAGCGGGTACAGCTCCGCCAGACGCGGGTTGGGGAAGCGCCATCCGAGGGTGGTGTCGTACGCGGTCTGGTTGCCTGGTGGGCCGAACGGGCGTGGGTTCTTGGCCAAGGCGTACGGCGCCCTCGTCATGCTTTCGACGCCGCCGGCAACGTAGACGTCGCCCTCGCCCGCAAGGATGGAGCGCGCGGCCAAGTTCACGGCCGTAAGGCCACTGGCGCACAGGCGGTTGACGGTGACGGCGGGCGTGGTCTCAGGCAGGCCAGCCAGCAGCGTAGCCATGCGGGCCACGTTGCGGTTGTCCTCACCCGCTTGATTGGCGCAGCCGAGGTAGACCTCCTCGACCTCATCGGCGTTGATGCCTGCGCACTCGATCGCGGCCCGCAGCACCAGCGCCGCCAGGTCGTCTGGGCGCACAGTGGCGAGGGCGCCGCCCAAGCGCCCGATCGGCGTGCGAACGGCGCTGACGATCACTACCTCGCGTTGCTGGCCCTGTAGCACCGTTGCCTCCTCCGCGCTTGCCCTAGGTTAGCCGAGAACTTGCGTGTGTGGCTGGACTTACCTTCTCATAATCTGGTAACATGATCATCCGACTCGGGAGCCACAAGGCCCCGACATCCGACTGGCAACGCCCCGCGCGCCCACCTCAACAAGCGCTCGGGTAAGCAACCGCGCGGCACTCCGCACGGCCCACCAGACAACCTAATTCGGTAACGGATCCGCGCAAGCGGGTGCGCATTCGCTAGGCCCACTGCAAAGTGCGCCTCAACTGATCAGGCGGCATGGTGCCGCCACCTCGCCCCCACCAAGGAGATACAGCATGTACACGACCTCCAACTTCAACACCTTCAACGGCACGGGCGCGAACCGCAGCGCCGCCGACCTCCGCCGCGCCGGCTACCACGACGGCGAGCCAGCCCCGCGCGTCAAGCACCACTGGGCCAACCAGCCCAGCTCCGTCAGGGCGCACTCGCGCATCTGGCGCAAGCGCCGCAGCGAGCGCTGAGTTGACTGGCGTCGCGCGAGCGCAAGCAGCGTGACGCCGCCTTCAGCCGCTCAACCGTCGACGTAAGTCAACCAGTGGTCGAACTCAGCAACCCTGCCGTGCACTACCTCCAGGTACTGCGCCCGCAGTTCGAGCGAGACCGGTCCGGCCTCGCCGCTGCCGATCTGCCTGCGGTCGAGGCTTGCAACCGGCGTCAACTCCGCGGCCGTGCCGACCAAGAAGACCTCGTCCGCCGTGTACAGCTCGTCGCGCGTCGCCATGATGGGCTCGACGCGCTTGCCGAGCGCCTCGGCAATGTGCACGACGCTATCGCGCGTGATGCCGCGCAGGTTCACGGAGTGAGCGATGGGCTGCAACACCCCGCCGTTCACTAGGAACACGTTCTCGCCGGAGCCCTCTGCCACGAAACCCTGCTTGTCGAGCAGCAGCGCCTCGTCGAAACCGTTGGCCTTGGCCTCGAGGTTGGCCATCACCGAGTTCACGTAGTTGCCGCCAGCCTTGGCCTTGGTCGGGAGGATGTCGCCTGCAGAGCGCCGCCACGAGCTCGTCATGAGGCGCGCGCCTTTGCGGATGACGTCCTCGCCCAGGTAGCTGCCCCACGGCAAGGTAGCGACCATGAAGTGCAGGCTGTTGCGTTCCGGGTTGACCCCGAGCGTCTCGGCGCCGTACCAGATCAGCGGCCTGATGTAGGCGTGCTTCCTGCCGTTGGCGCGCAGCGTGTCTACAACCGCTGCCTCCACCATCTCGACGGTGAGGTTCGGCCGCATCCCTAGGATCTTGGCGGAGTCCAGCAGCCTGCGCGCGTGCTCACGCAAGCGGAAGACGGCGGCGCCGCGCGGCGTCTCGTAAGCCCGGAGGCCCTCGAACACGCTCGTACCGTAGTGCAAAGCGTGGGTGAGGACGCTCACCTTGGCTTGCTCTTCCGGCACCAGCTCACCGTCGAACCAGATGAGGCCTGCGTCGTTGACTAGCGTCGTGGGGCGCGCCGCCCCAGTCATCGTGCTCATGAGTTCTGCCCTCCAGCCTTCGATGCTTCAGTATCGCGCACGCGGGGGTGGGCAGGCGGGCGGTTAGACTCGGCGCCATGAACGTCCTTGTCACCGGCGGCGCTGGCTACATCGGTTCGGTTACGGTCGCGACCCTCCTAGCGCAGGGCCATCACGTGGTGGTCCTCGACGAACTCTCGACTGGTCACCGCAACTCCGTACCAGACGGCGTGCCGTTCGTGCACGGCAGCGTAGCCGACGAGGACATGGTGGGTTACGCCATCGCCCAGCATGGCGTAGAGGCCATCATCCACTTCGCGGCCGCCTCGTTGGTCGGCGAGAGCATGGCTAAACCGACGAAGTACTTCCTCGCCAACACGGCCGCCACCTTCGCGTTGCTTGACACGGCCGTGAGGCGCGGCGTCGGCCGCTTCGTGCTGTCTTCGACGGCAGCCGTCTATGGCACCCCGGACTCCGTGCCGATCCCCGAGACGGCTGCACTGCGCCCGGAGAGCGTATATGGCGAGTCGAAGCTCATGATCGAGCGGGCACTCGGCTGGCTGGCCAGCACGACCGGCCTCGCGTCCGCATCGCTGCGCTACTTCAACGCCGCCGGCGCAACGGCGACCTTGGGCGAGGACCACCGCCCCGAAACGCACCTCATCCCGCTCGTCTTGCAGGTGGCTGCAGGCAAGCGCCCGGCCATCCAGCTGTTCGGCACTGACTACCAGACGCCTGACGGCACGGCCGTCCGCGATTACGTTCACGTCAGCGACTTGGCGAACGCCCACCTCCTCGCGCTAGAGGCTTTGAAGTCAGGCGAGGCGCGGCACTACAACCTCGGCAGCGGCACGGGTTACTCCGTGCGCGAGGTCATCGAGGCGTGCAGGCGCGTGACGGGGGAGGCCATCAAGGAAGTCGCGGTCGAGCGCCGCGCCGGCGACCCGCCTGTCCTCGTGGCGGACAGCACGAAGGCCCGTCGCGAGCTCGGGTGGGCGCCGGCCTTCGATGACCTTGACGCGCTCGTCGGCACGGCGTGGGAGTGGCAGCGCGCGCACCCGGACGGTTACGACGGGCACTAGAGGCCGCGGTTGGCCGGGTGTAAGGGTCAGGTGAACCACCGCCCCTCGGCGCTCACCCAGCGCGCACCGGCCCTCGCCGAAGATGTGATATGACCTGTTTCGACGTGACGGCCACTGCCACGGATGGCGTGGGGGCGTTACTCACGGCGCGGAGCGGCGAGGAGCCGCACGCGCGCACAGCTGGACTAGCCGGACCGGAAACTAAGGGCCGTTGGCGAGCAGCCGGCGGTAGGCTCCGGGCCGCGCAGAACTGCCGTGCTACTCTTGTTCTCACTTGGAGTGTGCAATGAAGCGACTAGTTCTCACCGCCCTGCTTGCCCTGGTCATGGTGGCCTCGGCGCAGTCGGGAGCGGTAATGAGCGGCATCGTGCAGAGCGAGGGTCCGCTGGCGGAAGGTACCCGCGTGGCCATCCACGTGGTCGACAACGACAACGTCTGGGGCCTCGAGGTAGCGTCAGTTGCGCCTGTCGGTGGCACCTTCCGCGTTACACCCGGCCCCATACCAGCCGACCAACTCAGGCCGTTCCGCTCAGGCAGCGTCATCCTTCCTGGCCTGCAGAACGAGTACCGCGTTGGCCCAGAAGACGTCAACGTCGCAGTCGCCCGTTTCAACATGTACGTGGACCAGAACGGCAACGGGCTCTTCGACCGCGTGGTCGACCGCTTCTACATCGGCATAGCTAGCCTGGAGGCGCCGGTCGGCTTCTTCACGCTGCTGTACGTCGACAAGGCGGCCACCATCACGGGCGGCGGCAGCGAACTGAAGCTCAACCCCGGCTGGAACGTGTTCACCGTGCGCTTCCCAGACGAGCAGGCCACCTACGCCGTCGTGCCTGCGGTCGATGACATCGTGCTAGACGTAGTACTGCAATGATTCGCCCTTCACGGCTAAGCTGGTAGGCATGATCCTTTACGAAGGCACGCTCGCAGCCAGCGGCTTACGCGTAGGCGTGGTCGTCAGCCGCTTCAACGAGTTGGTCACTAGCCGCCTACTTAACGGCGCACTGGACGCGCTCCGGCGCCACGGCGCCACTGAGCAGGGCACCGCCGTAGCCTGGGTGCCTGGGGCCGTCGAGATCCCACTGGTCGCCACCAAGTTGGCCGCCTCAGGGAACTTCGACGCCGTCATCGCCCTAGGCGCGGTCGTCCGCGGTGAGACGAGCCACTACGATCACGTGTGCAGCATGGTGGCCAGCGGTGTTGCTCACGCCAGCGAAAGCACGGGCGTGCCCGTCATTTTCGGCGTCGTCACGACCGACACCATGGAGCAGGCCCTCGACCGGGCCGGCGGCAAGGCGGGCAACAAGGGCGCCGAGGCCGCCGCGACTGCCGTCGAGATGGCTAACCTCATGAAGCAGTTGGCCACCCCAGCCAAGCCTCAGCGGCGCGTAACGAAAGTCTGAAGCTGAAGTTACGAGCGCTGGGCGAGTTGCCAGCCCTGCGCGGCCGCGTAACGTTGCAGTAACGCGGTTGCTTCTTCACGGTTCTTGATGTCGCCTACGGCCTGAGCTTCTGCCACCACAGCTAGTGCCTCGCCGATGTTCGGCCCCGGGTCCAGGTCGAGGAGCTGCATGACGTCGTCGCCGTTCAGCAACGGCACGATGGCCGGTTGCACTTCCAACTCGGCCAGCACGCCAGAGACGGAGGTGCGGTACGCCTGCCGCCCTGCCACGCTCGCAGCGCGACCCCTCGCCGCCTCGCGGTCGGCCAGCATCAGTTTGAGCAGGTCCGGCAACAGGGCCTTGCGGCGGTGCACGAAGCGCCTAACGGCGCGCTCCTCGCGCGGCAACGGCAGCATGTGGTACCGCACCAGTGCGCTGGCGCGGTCAACGACCTCGTTGGGTAGGCGCAGGCGCCTGAGCGCCTCACGCGTCATCTCGGCGCCCATCTTGTCGTGACCGTAGAACGTTGGGCTGCCGAGGGGCGTGCGGCCGACGCTGGCGGGTTTAGCGACGTCGTGCATCAGCGTTGCCCAGCGCAACGCCGGTCCGGCGTCCGGGAAGCCGTTGAGCAACTGGTTGAGGGCCTCGAGCTGGTGGTCGAGCACGTCGAGGTGGTGAAGCGCCCCCTGCTTGACCCCGCGCCCTAGCTCGAGTTCGGGGAGGTAGAGCGCGAGACCGCCGAGCGCCTTGAGCAGCGTGAAGCCCCGCGCTGCGTTGCGTGCGGCCAGCAGCGCTTGCAGCTCGGCGCTGACACGCTCCCACGCTGGCAGCGGCGCTGAGCCGGAGCGCTGCGCTTCGAACTGCGCGACGACGGCCTCTTTGGTTGCCTCGTCAAGTTCGAATGCCAGTGTGGCCGCAAAGCGCACGGCGCGCAGTGGGCGCACGGCGTCGGCGCGCAAGCTGTGGAGGGACGTCATGCGCACTCGTCGTTGCTGCAGGTCCTCCAGGCCTCCCGTTGGGTCGAACACCGCGCCGCTCTGTGGGAGGGCCATGGCGTTGACGGTGAGGTCGCGGAGCCACATGTCCTCCTCTACGTTGCTGGCGCCTGCGCGCAGCGGCACGAAGTCGTGCGTTATGCCGCCTTCCAGCACGACGCGCCAGTGACGGCGGACCGCGTCCATGAGGAAGGGCGAACCGTGCAGAGCTTCGGCGTGCCGCTTGGCGCTGAGCTCTGGATCTTGGACCAGCCAGTCGAGGTCGGTGGCGCTGCGGCCGAGGAGCGCGTCGCGCACCGCGCCGCCCACTAGCACGGCGCCGTCTGGCCACGGCATAAACTGGCTCGTGTCTAGCGATCGCGGTACGCGCAAGCCCGTGCCCTCCTCGCCCCCTACTGTAGACGGAGCGGCGCGGCCGTTACGTGTTGGCCTTACCGGCAACATCGGCTCTGGCAAGTCGACGGTAGCGCGGCTGTTGGCCGCGCGTGGTGCCGTCGTCATCGACGCCGACGCATTGGCGCGCCAGGCCACCTCCGACCCTGGAGTGCTCGCGGAGGTCGCGGCGGCGCTCGGCCCTGGCTTGGTGGTCGGTGGGGTGCTTGACCGTTCCGCTACGGCGGCGCGCGTGTTCGCTGATCCAGCCGCTCGGGAGGTGCTCAATGGCATCGTTCACCCGTGGGTGGCGCGCCGCCGCTTGGAGTTGGAGGCCGCCGCCGCGTTGCGCGACCCCCAGCCTGCCGTGGTGGTCCACGACGTTCCGCTCCTCTACGAGGTGGGCTTGGATGCCGACGTTGACGTTGTCGTGGTGGTGTATGCGCCGTTCGACGTGCGCGTGGCGCGCTTGGCGAAGCGGTCTGGTGTGAGCCGCGAGGACGCCGCCGCCCGCGACGCGGCGCAACTCCCGCTGGACGACAAGGTGGCGTTAGCCGACTTCGTCATCGACAACGGGGGAGACGAGACCGAGCTGGAAACGCAGGTGGCGCACCTCTGGGAGGAGCTGGTTGCCCGCTCTCCAGTTGGTGCGCCACCGCGGAACGCTTGAGTGTTAGAGGCTTACCAAGCAACCTGCGAGAGGGCGTAGCCGCGCAGCGCGCCGCCGTCTACGACCTGGTAGGAGTACGACCCGCCGAACTTGTCGGCCACGAAGTTGACGAACGAAGTGAGGGCCTGGCCCGCCTGGTCGACGGCGGCGAAGTCTAGGTCCTCGCTGCCTGCCATGCCTGCTACCAGGCCGAACTGGGAGAGGATGGTGTCTGCGAGGGTGCGCAGGCTGGCCTGGTCGTTGGACAGCGCCATGCTGGTTGCCCCCGCTGGTACGTCCTGCTGCAGCGGTGCGAGGGCGCCGGCGAGGCCAGCGCGCCTGGTGGAGTTAGCGGCCAGAGCGGCGTCCATGCCGCTTGGGGTGGTGGCGATGAGCAGGTAGCCGCCAGCGAACGCGGTCTCGATGGTCATGTTGTCGTCTAGCGCGTACGAGGTGACGTTGACCCCGTTCGAGGTGCGCGTGGTTGGCTGCACGACCCCGGCATTACCTTCGGCATCGATGAAGGACGACGCCATCATGGTTGCCATCGTGAGGAACTGAGAAAGCCCGGCTTGGGCAGCTGCCTCGTCCTTGACGGCGAGGAGGTAGACGGAGTCGCCGAGGAGGT
>CALCHY010000045.1 GCA_937907415.1 uncultured Trueperaceae bacterium | reverse complement strand
ACGCGCCCTGACGCTCGACTGGGAGCAGTGGATGCTTTACCTCCACCCAAGCCAGCGTGAAGCGGTCGACAGGGAGTTCGCGGGACCCGCCCGCGTTACCGGCGGGCCCGGCACCGGGAAGTCGGTAGTGGCCGTCCACCGCGCCGCACGCCTGGCGCGACACGGCAACGGGCGCGTGCTGCTCACCAGCTTCTCGAAGACGCTAAGCAACCACCTGCGCCAACAGCTCGACCAGTTGCTGGCAGGCGACCCGGCCAGGGAACGCGTGGACGTGGTGCACTTGCACCAGCTCGCCGTCGACCGGCTCAGCGAGGCGCGTGGCGAGAGCCTCAAGGTGGCCGACGGCCCGGCGGTCGGCAAGGCGGCGAAGGGAGCCGCAGAGGCGCTCGGTGCTGCCACCGTAACCCCGGCCTTCCTGGAGGCCGAGTGGAACATGGTGGTAGACCCCTACGGGGTGACGACCTGGGAAGAGTACGCCGCGGTGGACCGCGCCGCCCGCGGCACGCCCCTGAACCGGGCCCAACGCGAACTAGCCTGGCGCGGCATCGAGGCCATGCGGACGCCGTTGGAGGCCGCCGGGCTCACCACCTGGTCGAGGGTGTGCTGGGAACTGGTCGGGCGGCTGGAAGCGGGCGACGAGCGCCCGTACGCCCACGTGATCGCCGACGAGGCGCAGGACTTCGGCCCCGCCGAGCTGCGCCTGCTGCGCGCCCTAGCCGCTAGCGGCACGAACGACGTGTTCCTCGCGTCCGACGCCAACCAGCGCATCTTCAAGCCCTACACGCCCGTGGCGCGGGCGGGGCTCGAGGTGCGCGGTCGCTCAGTAACGCTGCGCGTCAATTACCGCATGACGGAGCAGATCCGCCGCGTGGCCGAGGAGATCATCGCCGGCAAAGTCGAATGCGACGAGCCGACTTCCCGCTCCATCTCCCTGCTGGCCGGCACAGAGCCGGAGGTCGTGGTGGCGCGCGGGGTGAACGACGAGGTGCAAAGGGTGGCGGAGTGGCTCAAGAAGCTCGTGGCCAACGGCTACCGGCCGGGGCAGATCGCCATCTTCGCCCGGAAGCGGGACATCATCCAGAACCGCGTATACGCCGCCGTCAAGGCCGCCGGGCTCGAGGCGTTCAACCTCGAGGCGGACGAGGCACCGCCCGGGAGCCGCGTGGCGATCGGGACCATGCACCGCAGCAAGGGCCTGCAGTTCCGGGCTATCGCCGTGATGGGCGTGGAGGAGGGGACCGTTCCCTTGGGGTCGGTGCGCTCGCGGCAGCCCGACGAGGCCGCCCAGCGCGCGTTCGTGGAGATGGAGCGGAACCTGCTGTACGTGGCGTGCTCGCGGGCGCGGGAGCGGTTGTTGATCACGGGGGTGGGGAGGGGGTCGGAGTTCGTGCCGGGCA
>CALCHY010000044.1 GCA_937907415.1 uncultured Trueperaceae bacterium | reverse complement strand
TAGTGCGGCTGCCGTGAATCGTCTGGCCGCTCGTGTGAGAGGTGAACGCCGCGGCGGCGTTGAGCGTCGGCGGCGTGCACGCCGCCAGAACCGCGCTGAGCACAACTAGGAGAGGGAGGATTAGGCGAAAGCGCATGGTAAGACGTCCCTTCTGTTCGGTCGGCTTGTACCTAGGAGCGATGCAAGTGTAGGTGGCCGTGAGCCCCGTCCACCGCCCCTGAGGCGTAGTCGTTCCGAAGCAACGGGCAAGCCTAACCTTGTGGTCATCGGTGAAGCTGCGAAATCCGCCCCTAACGCCCGTGGGCCCGCAGCGCAACCACGCTGCGGGCCCACGGGCAACCCGTCTCCCTCTCTGGAAGTTACTCGACCCGCACGTACGCCGTCACGTTCACGGGCCGTTCGGGCTCAGGCGTACCTGCGAACCTGATTGAGAAGCTGCCCTTGTTCAGGCTCGAACCCGAGAAGGTGGCCGAGGCGTCTCCGAGGCCTCCGAAGCGGTAGGTGTAGTCAGCGACGGGGCCAGGGTCGATCTCTTGCACCACGCCCTCGATGGTGAAGAGTGAGGTGTGTGGCAGGGCGAACGTGAACGAGGCTCCAAGCTCGATGCCGTGCGGCGCCGCGAGCTGTATCACGCGCACACCATCGATCGCACCCCAGCACAGCGACTGGTCCTCGTTCGCGCAGTTGGGGTAACCCCCGGTGAAGCTGCTGGAGTGAGCGACGCTGCGCCGCTGCAGTACTCCGCTGGAGTCCGGGTGGCGCACGTCGAACGCGAAGTAGAAGTCGCCGGGGTTGGCGCCGTCGTCGCCGTCTGAGATGGAGGTGTTCGTGCCTATCTGGAGGGTCTGATACGTGACGGTGACGAGGTGGTCCGGCACCAGCGGGCTGGTCGGCCGGCTGGGCGTCGCCTCGAGTCCGTCGAGGGCTCCGTCGCCGTCCGTGTCCGCGTTGTTGGGGTCGGTACCTAGAACGCGTTCTTGAGAGTCCGAAAGGCCATCACCGTCGCCGTCGGCTGCCAGCGGGTCGGACCAGACCACGTAACCGCCGCGCCCGGCCACGTTGACGGTCCAGCTCGTGTTCACTTCCGTTCCGTCCGAGGTGCCGTCCCCGTCACTGTCGTAACGCACGGGGTCGGTGTACCGCAGGGGCTTGGTCGAGTCGCCTTCGAAGCGCACCCCCATCACTTCCTGCCGGTCGGTTAGGCCGTCGCCGTCGGTATCGGCGCTCCTGCGATCGGTGGGGCCGAAGCGGAAGTCGGAATCGCAGACGAAGTCACGGTTCTGATCCAGGCAGCCGTAGTACTCCTCCCAATCCGTCAGGCCGTCCCCGTCCGTGTCCGTAAGGTCAGGGTTCGAGGTCACTTGCCGCGTGGTCGTTCCTCCGACCAGGTGCACGGTGATCGTCTGGCTGGCGGCCTCAACGGCGTTCACGAGCCCGTCTGCGTCGTTATCGCGCACCGTGTCGCCGTCAGGCACAACGGGATTCGAGCCGAGCACCATCTCCGCCCGGTCGTAGAGGCCGTCTAGGTCGGTGTCGCGCGATAGCGGGTTGGTGGCGTACGGCGTGGAAGGGATGGTCTGGTAGGTGAGCACCGTGGTCGCGCCGCTGAGGTTCTTGTACGCGAACCCGATCACTTCGGCCAGGTCGGTGAGGCCGTCACCGTCGGTGTCTGGGTTCGCCGGGTCCGTACGTTTGGCAAGGCGGGTGGTGCCCAGCACCTGGTGGTTCACGCCGGTGTTGGACCGTGGCCTGATGGTCGGAACACCGTTGCCATCGAGGTAGACCGTGACCAGCGAGCAAGACGGATCGTAGAGGAGCTCCTGGCAGTCGGTGAGGCCGTCACCGTCGGAGTCAGCGCGACCGGGGTGAGAAGTGGTCGTGTACGAGTCGCGGCCGTCGTCCATGTGGATAAGCCAACGCTGGCGGCGGTTGCCCTGGTAAGGCCCGTAAACCTCGTCGCCATCTCGGATGCCGTCGCCGTCCGAGTCGGGGTTGGAGTCGAGGCTGCGGTAAAGCAGCTCCTCGATGGCCTCCACGTCGTCCTCGTCCAAGTCCTGAACGAACGCGAAGGCGTAGTCCCGGTCCGCGAACACTCGGTAGCTGAGGAAGTCACGGCCCGGACGCGTGCCTACCGGCGTGATGTTGCCGTCCGGGCCAAGCACCCACCAGACGCGCTCGGAGTCAGTAAGCTCGGCAGAAACGCGCTTGACCCTATACAGGACCGACGTGCCGTCGGGTAACACCCGGGTGGAGAAGCTAGCGTCGAGCAGGTCCGCGTCGGCGCGCACGTTCGGGTTCAAGGTTGCGTCTACGGCGGCGTCAACATGCTCAAGACCGAGCACGTCCTCGAGTAGCTGCCGCATGGTGATGCCAGCGGGCACACCAGAGTCGGTGAAGGTGCTGTTCGTAGCGGCCTGGTAGCGCTCGAGCGGGAGGTTGCCAGCGTAGTTGACCTCGAGGAACGCAGTGCGATCATTGACGTCTTGCTCTACGAAAGCGAAGTTACGCCCGAACTCGTCGGTGATGTCGTAATTGGCGATGCGGAACACCACCCCCCGCGGGTTGGCCATGAGGCTCTCAACCAATGAGGGGAAGGCGTCGTTGCTGGTGAAGCGGAATGGCCCGCGCTCCGGCGTTAGTGGCCCGATGCTTATGGGGCTGCTCGATGCAGCGAATAGCGTGGCGATCGGCACGAGCTTCGTTGGATCGGCTGGGTCCTGCAGCAAGGCAGTGACCTCTATGTCTTGGATGGTGAACGCGATGTTGCTTGCGTTCGTGAGGCTCAACGCCACCGCGATCGAGGCGCCGTCCACCCGCCTGTTGAGCGTGGCCTCAGCAGAGACTTCCACCTCAGTGGCGAGGGTCGTTGCGTACTCCTGTTGCGTGGCGTTCACGGACGCCGTCGAGAACGTGGTGCTCGTTCCACCGCTAGCGCCGCCCTCCACGGTGAACTTGGCGCCAGCCACATCGGCCTCTTCGCAGCCGCCCTTGATGCAGACTTCCGCGCCGCCCTGAATGAACCAGTCGAGCGTAGACGACGTCTCGTGTGCCTGCGCCGACTCCTGCGATTGCACTAGCGTCACGGCCGCCGACTTGGCGTCGACCTGTCTCGTCCCAGTCGTTGACGCCTCCTCGAAGCGCACGTCGAGCCGCAAGTCGACGCTCCCGACCCTGATGCTGACGGCTGGCAGGTCCGCGACCCGCGGGTTCCGGTTGTCTGCACCGATCTCGTAGTCGTCGGAGAGTTGGTCGCCGTCCGTATCTCTCAACAAGGGCGAGGTCCCGAAGAACTTCGCCTCCAGGCCGTCGTTCAGCCCGTCGCCGTCGGTGTCCATGATGGTCGGCTCGCTGTAGTAGCGGTTCAGTTCTTCCCAATCGGTGAGGCCGTCACCGTCGGTGTCGGCGTTGCGTGGGTCGGTCAGGTAATAGCGTTCGTCGGCATCACCTTGGCCGTCGCCGTCGGTATCGGCCATGAATGGGTCGCTTGTGACCTTGCGCGACTCAGTCGTGCCGTCCGTGCGTACGATCATCACCGTCCACCCAGCCTGCTCCGCGGCGTCAGACAGACCGTCTCCATCGAAGTCTTCCGCCATCCCAGAAACGCCCGTGCCAAGGAAGGTGACTTGGAACGGGTGGTCGCGGTCTGGCGGCGCCAGGTGGTTCCCCGCGATATCGGCCACGTCCGTGACCGTCAGCGCATAGAGAATCTCGGACTGCTGCCGCGTCGTGAGCGTCACGGTGCGCCGGCTGGCGCTTACGGTGGCAGACTCGACGATCACGATCGCTTGTTGGGAAATGGTACCGGCGTCGAAGGTGGCCCTGTCGGCGATGGAGTACTTGCTTGGGTCATCTGCGCCGTAGACGGGCTCGGAGAAGGTAACCACGACCTGCGTGCTACTGATGGAGTTCGCCCCCAAGACGCGCGGCGGCTGCTTGTCTTGACCAGCGTCCACTGGCGCTCCGATGAACACGGGGGGCGCCGTAACGTCTACGACTAGCAGGTTGCCGTTCTTGTCGGTCACTCCCACGATTTCCATCAACCGGTACTCGACCCCTGCCGTCATCGGCCACGTCGTGAGGGTTACCTCGGTGCCGTACTCGTTGAGCGTTGCTCCAGCGATCGGCAACGCCTTGCCATCGGAGTCGAGGATCACGTACCGAGTCGGGTCCGCGGCGCTTGGCCCTACCGGTTCAGAGAACCGGATGACGACGGTGGTGTTGCTGGTGGGGTAAACCTCGAGTACTTCGGGCGCGACTTGGTCACCGGCGGTGATGCCTCTGAACGACCCCGTGTTCAGGAACGGATCCACGAGCTTGTTTCCTGACGACGACAGCACGTTCGTGACCCTGACGGTGTAGACGCGGTCGGTCATGGAGCCCGTGGTCAGAACAACGCGGGAGCGATCGGTGCCGTTACTGCCGTATGCGGCGCCGAGGACGTCCAAGTCGGGGAGAGCGATCTCGTAATATGCCGGCACCAAGGCGCCGCTACCCATGTTGGCGAGCTGGCCGCTGGTGGGTTCAGCGAACGTCACGAGCACGGTTGAGTTTGAGAGCGCGACGGCGCTGGCGACGATCGGGGCGGTCGTTCCCGAGCCCCCGAATGCCCCTTGCGCTTCGAGACGCGCCGAGCTAACGCCAACCGGGCCGACGCCGCGCACCAGCAGTCCGTACGCGACAAGCTGCTGGGGCTCTGTGGCTAACACCACTTTGCTGCCGCCGTCCAATCTGTAGGCTGCGAGAATCCTTAGGCGCGCGCCGTTAGGGCCGGTGATCACGTAGTTGTCGACCTCGAGGGCCGCATCGTCTACTGGCTGGTTGAACGTGACGACCACCGAGGTCTGGCTGGTAGCCTCCGCGTCCAGGATCTGTAGGGCAGCAGCTGGTGAGGCCGGCTGACCGCACGCGCCGATCAGGGCCGCTAGGCCCAAGAACAGCGCAGCCAACCGGAGCCTGGCTACGAGTAGTATGCGCATCTTCGACAGTCCCTTCGTGGCGCACCCCGCTGCACTCCTCGAATGGAGTGCAGCAGTCTGCCCCGCGTCATTTCGGCCGATGATGCAATGCCACCCCTTTCAACGCCCTGTCATAAGTCCCTTCAGATGACAGACCGATGTGTATCGTGTGAGAACGTGAAGACGCCCACCGACACCACGCGCAGGCTGCTGACCCTCGGCAGGCTCGGCGTGGCGGGCACACGCTACGGCCGCACCAAGGCGCTAGTTCTGCTCGCATACCTGAGCCTCGAGGGTCCGCAGCCTAGAAGGCGCCTCGCTCGCCTCTTCTGGCCAACCGCTGCCGACCCCCTGAACCAACTCTCCCTCACACTCTCTCGGGTAGGTAAGGATCTGCCCGGCGTGTTCCGCGCAGACGCAACGAGCGTAGAGGCGCGCGTCTCGTGCGACGCGGTGGACGTACGCGCCAACGGGAACAAGGCCCAAATGGAGAGGGCGCTCGAGCTTCACGAGGGCGAGTTCCTCTACGGAGTTGCCGTACGGTCCGTCAGTTCGGAGCTCCACGAGTGGATCGAGGACACCCGTGACGACCTCGCGCGCTCCATGCAACGCGCGCTCCTCGCCATGGCGACCAAGGAGATCCGGGCAGGGAACAGGGTGCGTGCCGCCGACTTCGTGCGCAGGGCAGTGAGGACACGTGACATCTCGCTGCTGGACGCCGATGGCCTGCTCTTCGCGCACGACGTGCTCGCTACGGCCCGCGACCCCTCAGCCCAGCGACTTCGGGCCGAGGCGGAGGACCTCGGACTAGAACTTCGCTCCACTCTCAGCCTCGAAACGCCCCGGCCTGACCCGTCGGCCAATGCGGGAGTCACGCGGCTCATCGGCAGGCGCGCTGAGAGCCGCCGCCTTCACGAGCTGCTTGCCTCGAGCGAGAAGCGCCTCGTTACCGTGACGGGGGCTGGTGGGATGGGAAAGTCGCTTCTGGCGGCGACCGCCGCCGCCGCGGTCGCCCCCTCGTATCCAGGCGGCGTCGCTCACGTTGCGTGCGACGCTTGCGATGACTCCACTGGCGTCGTGCGCGCCGCGATGGAGGCGCTCGGCGTGACTCCCCCCGCAGTAGGGCCAACGCCAGAACACCTCAGCGCCGCGCTGCGTGACCGGGCCCCAACCCTGCTGGTCTTCGACGATTTCGATCACCTCGTCGACCGTGCGGGCTGGTTATCGGGCTTGCTGCGCTCGGCGCCGAACGCGTCCGTGCTCGTGACCGCCAATCAGCCGATCGGTTCGGCCTACGAGTACGTGTTGCCGCTGCCTGGCCTCTCGTCAGCCGGCCCTCAGGCCGGGGAGGTAGGCGAGCTCTTCATGGAGCGGGCGTTGCGGGCCGACGCGAGCTTCGAGCTGCGCCCGAACGATGTTGAGCACGTCGTAGAGCTTGGGCGTCTGACTGGAGGCAACCCGCTCGCGGTTGGGTTGGCGGCGGCGTGGGTTGCGGTCGTGCCGGTCGCCGACATCGTCCGCGAACTCACGGCGGGACTGCAGCTGCTAGCGACCGACGCCCACGACGCGCCTTCTCGGCACCGAAGCATCCTCGCCGTGTTCGAGCACACGTGGGAACTCTTGGGCGAAGCTGACCGCAACCTACTACTGCGCCTCTCCGTCCTGAACGGCTCCTTCGACCGAGTGACCGCGGCTGCCGTCGCGGGGGTGAACCTACCGGTCCTGGCGAGCCTGTGCCGCAAGTCCCTCTTGGTGCGGCCTGCGCCAGGTCGGTTCGAGTGCCCGCCCATCTTCCGGCGCTGGGTAGGGCAGCGTTGGGGCGAAGACGCTGACCTCCGCACTGCCACGAGGCAACGGCACGCCGCTCACTTCCTCGCGGTCGCCCGCGCCGCCGGGCGCGCGTTCGATACTCCGGAAGGCGGTCAGTGGCTCGGGCGCCTGGATCTCGAGCGGCGCGACGTCATCGCGGCCCTCCAGTGGTGCTGGGAAAGTGGCGACACTCGCGCACTGCTCACGATGCTCCGGAGCCTTGGCCAGTACTGGATCAGGCGCGGGCGGCTCGACTCCGTGTTCCCGTGGTACGAGCGCGCCGCGACCCTCACGCCGGCCAAAGGCAGCGAGCGCGACCTGGTTGCCGTTCTACGCCTGTATGCGTACGCCCTGAACGTGACCGGCGATCACGTTCGCCCGGGCCCCCTCCTAGAACGCGCACTGGCCCTAGCGCAGGAAGTCCGCGCGCTCGACGCAGTTGCACAGGCAGCCAACGCTCTCGGCGTGCTCGCCGTCTACCGGCGCGATCTGAGCGCCGCGGCCGACTGGTACCACCGCGCCATGCTGGCGGCGGACGAGTCGGGCTCAGACGGCATGAAGCCTTTCATCCTCAATAACCTGGGCGACCTGCACTACTTCAATGGCCGCTTCGACCAGGCGGCGGAACACTATCTCGAAGCCGTAGAGCGGTCGCGCGTTGTTGGCAACCTGCAGATGACTTCGAACGTGCTCGGTGCGCTTGGCACCGTCGCGCTGCGCCAAGGGCGACTCGCCGAGGCAAAGAGCCACCTCGGCGAGAGCCTGCGTCTCGTGCGGGAACTCGGGATCACGTTCAGCATTAGCGCGGCTCTGGACCAGTACGCCGCGCTGCTCACCGCCTCCGGCGAGCCAGCCGCGGCGGCGCGCCTGTGGGGCGCGGCCGACGCCTTGCGCCGCAGACTCGGCACGACGCTCGACTGGTTCGCAGCCGACGAGCGCGCCCACTGGCAAGCCAAGGCAGGCGAACTGCTCGCTCCGGGAACGTACGGGGCCGAGCGAGAAGCAGGGGAAGCGATGCACCCAGAGGCCGCACTCGAGTTCGCAGTCGCGGGCCTGGAGGGTCGGCAGGCGCAACTCTAGCCCCGCTCCCCCCAGCCAGCCCGGATCTCCGTACTACTCACGTCCCGCCGGAAACTCCCCTCCGGCAGTTCCTCGAACAACCCGCGCATGTCGTCCGGCACGGGCAGGTGGCGGAGGGTCTTGTACTCCTCGCCCTCACCTAGCCGCCCGGCGACGAGGAAGCGGCAGCCGTGCGCAGCGATGCCTTGCAGCGCCGCCCGCATCTGCTCCTCCGAGCCGTTGTAGAAGCGCGGCTCGAGGATGCGCTCGGCGGTGTCTAGCCCAAGCACGAAGACGCTGCCGGGGAAGAGCGCGGCTTTCTCGACGAAGAGGGGCGCGCGCGTGAGGGCCAGCGCTCCACGGCCGGCGAACTGCTGGGCCCGCAGGCGCGCCTCGAACATGCCGATGGGCGCCTTGTCCGCGTTGACGATGGGTAGTTCGAAGAGGGCGGGCAGCCCCATGTGCTCGGCGGCGGCTCGCGCCAGCTCGAGGTGACCTTCGTGCGCGGGGTTGAAGGCGCCAGAGAGGACTACCCAGCGGTCTTCCGCTCCGCGCACGGGGGTGCTGACCACGGTGCCGTCGGACCTGATGACGGCCATGGTGCGCTCGCCCCGTTCCACGCCAGCTATCAGTTCGCTTGGGAACAACTCGATCTCGACGCGCTCGCTGCCGGTTAGGGGGAGGTCTGGGCGCGCCAGCACGCCGCAGGCGTCAGCCACCGCTCGTAGGAGTAGGAGGGAGACGATGTCCTCCTCGCCGGGTCGATCGCGTGCGTCCTTCTCGATGGTGAGAGAGTAGGTGGCTATGCCGAACGCGTCATGAACGGCGGCCGCCACGCGGTGGTCGCCGCGTTTCGCGCGGTCGGTTGCGATGGTGGCGGTGCTGCCCAGGCCGAACACGGCGTCGGCTGGGCTGGCGTAGCGCCGCGCCTGCTCGTACGCGCGTTTAGCCATGGCGCGCGCGACGCGCCGCGACGTGAAGCGGGCGGGCATGAACCCGATCCAGTCGCGCATGCTCTCCTGGTTGTAGATGTCTATGGCGCTGAGCACCGTGCGGCTCGAGCCGCCAACCCCGTGCAGCCAGGTCAGCGACTGCGTGCCTGCGCCCGCGAACGCCATGACCATCTTGTGCGGCGTTGCATGGATGGCGGTGGCGAGTTCGGCTGGGGTGGCTGGGCGTCGGCGGGGGTCGAGGCCGTTGCTGTCACCGGTGGTCTGCACCACGGTGACGGGCGCGCGGTCATTGCGGGGTACGGGCACGCTGGCGCCGTGGGGGTCGGGCCTCATGACGGCCCCATCATGTCACGTGCGCATGACGATGCTTGGTTGCGCCTAGCGCCCGAAGACGAGGTCGCCTTCCGCGCCGCTGAGGATGAGTTGGCCGTCACTGGTAAGGCTGTACCTGTCGACCGCGCTCAAGGTGGACAGGAAGCGTTGCTCCTGCTCCATGGCGCCCTCGCAGAACATCATGGTGCTGCCCGCCGCGCCGAAGCCGACTGCGCCGTCCAGCCCGAACGCCACCCCGGCGAAGTAGCGGTTGCAGCCCGTCGTGCCTGCCGCTTGGCCGTCCGTGATCGTGAGGGTCGCTGGCGCGTCAGCGAGGGCGGGTGTGCCGCCAACGCCGAACGACACGAGGTTCCACTGCACGTTAGTGATGGGGTCGCTGGCATCGATGGTTCTCACTAGCATGCGCTCCTTGCCGCTGACGCTGAGGCCAGCCGCTCCCTGCGCAACTGCGCCTCTCGTGGCGTAGACGTCCGCGCCTGAGGTCTCGAAGTAGCCGAGCAGCACGCCGTCGTCGTCGCAGGTGAAGTTGGCGCGGTCACCTTCGTACGCCAGGGTGGCGCCGTAACCGGCGTGGAGGCACGTCGCGCCGTTCGCGAGGGTTACGCCCTTGACTTCGAGCGCAACGAGCGCGTCGTCGTAGATGGTCTGGGCGGCGTTCGGGTCGTAAGCCACGCGCGTTACGAGGCCGTAGTCGTCGACTAGGAGCAGCTCGCCTACGAGGGCGACGCCGGCATTGCAGAAGTGGCTTACTTGCCCGCCGGCCACGGTGACGTTCACGTCTGGCCCGACGGCCGTACAGGTGGCGCCGTCAGGCAGCACGATGTTCACTCCTTGAGCGGCGGCAACGCCAACGAGGGCGGTTATGACGACGAGCAGGTTACGCAGCGCATGGCGCATGAGTTCCTCCTGGAGGATCTAAGCGGGCCGCGCCTGTAGGGGCGGCCCGCGGACCTCATGTATCTAGGCTAGGCGCTGCATGTGAGGCGCTCACCCAAGCGGCGTTCAGGGAACGTTCATCGCGCTGCGTGGCCGCAGCAGGCGCCTAGCGCCAGCGGGCTGCAGGGTGGCAGGGGCGATGAGCAGGCGCATGGCGTTGGCGATCACGAGCAGCACAGACCCCTCGTGTACGAGCATGCCGATGGCCATGGTCACTCCGCCCCACAGCACGCCTGCGAGGAGCAGTCCGACGGTGAGAAGCGCCACGATGATGTTCTGGCGCATGATCCTCACCGTGCGCTTGGCGAGGCCGATGGCGTACGGGAGCTTGCGCAGGTCGTCCGCCATGAGCGCGATGTCAGCGGTCTCGACCGCCACCGCGGAACCGGCGGCGCCCATGGCGACCCCGATGTCGGCGGTCGCTAGGGCAGGGGCGTCGTTGACGCCGTCGCCAACCATGGCCACGACGTAGCCGCGGCCGCGCAGCTCGGCGATGGCCTCGAGCTTCTCCTCCGGCAGCAGTCCCGCGCGGACGTCCGTGATGCCCGTGCTGGCCGCAACGGCGTTAGCAACCGGCTGGGCGTCGCCCGTGAGCATGGCAACGTGGCGCACGCCGGCGCGCCTCAGCTGCGAGACGAGTTCCTTCGCCTCCGGCCTCAGTTCGTCCGCTACCGCCACCACGCCGATCACGGCGTCATCGACGGCCACCAGCATGGGCGTGCGCCCGGCCGCGGCTAGCCGCGCGGCTGCGGCTGCCGCGGCGGGGTCGCGCAGTCCCTCCGCCTCCATGAGCGACTGGTTGCCGACGAGCACGGCGCTGTTGCCGATGATCGCCTTGACGCCCTTGCCTGGGACGCTCTCGGCGTGCGTCGGCAGCTCGCCGCCGTACGCCCCCTCTTGCGTTGCGGCCGCCAGTACGGGGGCCGCGAGGGGGTGCTCCGAGCCTGCCTCGGCCAGGGCAGCCCAGCGCAGCACGCTCGTGCGGGTGTGGCCCTCGCCGAGCACGAGCACGTCCGTCAGCCGCGGCTTGCCGCGCGTCAAGGTGCCGGTCTTGTCAAGCGCGACGGCGTTCACGCGCGCTGCCGTCTCGAGGAACTCTCCGCCCTTGACGAGCACGCCGCTCTGCGCAGCGCGGCCGATGCCAGCCACGACCGCCACCGGGATGGAGATGACGAGCGCGCCGGGGCAGCCGATCACGAGCAGGGTGAGGCCAAGCGTGACGTCGCCGCTGATGAGGCCAGCCACCAACGCGAGGACCATGATGCCCGGCGTGTACCAGGCCGAGAAGCGGTCCATGAACTTCTGAGTGGCGGCCTTGGCGTCTTGCGCTTCCTCGACGCGGTGGATGATGCGCGCGAGGGTAGTGTCGGCCCCGACGCCCTCGGCGCGCACCTGTAGGAAACCGCCCTTCGAGACGGTGCCAGCGAACACTTTGCTGCCAACTGCCTTGTCGACGGGCAGCGACTCGCCGGTGATCGAGGCCTCGTCCAGTGCCCCGCTACCCGCCACCACGACGCCGTCTACCGGCACCTTGGCGCCGTTCTTGACGAGAACCGTCTCGCCGATTGCCACGGCCCCGGCCGGCACCTCTACCTGCTCGTTGCCGCGAACCACCACCGCGACGTCTGGCGCCACGTCGACGAGGGCAGCGAGTGCGGAGCGGGTGCGGTTGAGGGTCGCGGCCTCGAGGGCGTGACCGATGGCGAAGAGGAAGGTGACGGCCGCCGCCTCCCAGTACTCGCCGATGATCAATGCGCCGCCAGCGGCGATGGCGACGAGCAAATCGATGCCGATCACTCGCGCCATCAGCGCCCTGACGGCGTTCCTGAAGATCGGCGCTCCCGCGACTAGCGCAGCCGCGACCATCAGGATCCGCCTGAGCGTATCGCCGCCAAGGGCGCCGGCGCCGAAGGCCGCCACTATCAGCCCCCCTGCCGCGGCTGGCACTAGCCAGCGGTTAGCGATCACGGCCGGCCTTAGTAGGCGGCCGGCTTGGAGCGGTAGCCAGCCTTGGCGACGGTGTTCACGAGGTCATCGATGCTCGACTTGGTGTCGTCGTGCACGACCTCGACGCGGGAGGAGGCGAAGTGCACGGTCACGCTGGCAACGCCGGGGAGGCGCGAGACGGACTTCTCGATCTTCGTCACGCATGACGGGCAAGAGAAGCCTTCTGCGCGCAGGACGGTACGGGTGAGGGTGCTGTTCATGTGAACTCTCCTTCTGGCCGGGCGCTTGCCTGGCCTGT
>CALCHY010000043.1 GCA_937907415.1 uncultured Trueperaceae bacterium | reverse complement strand
GCTAGACGGAATAGTTCGGAAGGAGGCAACCCATGAAGCGCTTCAACTTCGTTCTCGCTGCCGCCGTAGCGGCCACGCTCTTGCTGTCTGCCTGTAACATCACCATCACCCCGTCTGGTCCGCCAACGCCAGATGTGACGCGCAGCGCCGGCACCAATCCCGGCGCAGCGGCCTGGTCTGGTACCGTTCCGGCTGGTGGCGCCGTCATCTTCAAGCTCGACGTGCCAAGCGGCGTCAGCGACAACTTCGACGTCATCTACCTCGAACTGAACTCGAACCTCCAACTCGAGTTGCGCGACCCCAACACCTACAGCATCGTTGCTACCAGCGTCGGGCCCAGCTACTTCGCTAGGGGCACTGGCGGGCTGACCGCCAACGCTGTCGACCTCGACACGCAGGCCATCGGCGTCGCAACGACTTGCCGCGGCAGCTGCATCATCCTCCCGGGGCCGTCTGCACGCAGCTTCTACGCCCGCGTGGTCAACAACTCTGGCTCGCCTGTCAGCACCAGCCTCTACTTCTACGGTGACGTCGAGCAGGACATGAACGAGCCGAACGATGCCACCACCACCGCGACGTCCTTCGACGTCTTCTCAGGCAGCGGTGATAAGGGCGCCATCGAGCTCCTCGGCGACGTCGACTACTACCGGATGAGTGGCCAGCGCACCGTGCAGTTCTCTACGGCACCGGGTAACCCAGTCGGGCTGCGCATCGACTTGCTCAACCCAACCGGGGTCGTCATCGGCGGGCTGAATGGCCCTGGCACCTTGAACGTCTACACTGGCGATTACCTGCGCGTATCGTCAGCTGCCGGTCGTGCCGGCGCCCCCGCCACCAGCCAGTACACCCTATTGGGCCAACCCTGATCCCTAGCGGCCACTAGCCGCGCCTCTCACATCGTCCACGCATGGGCCGGTAAACTCGGCCCATGCGTTCTTTCGTTAGGCCGTTCCGCGCGAGGCGCGTGATGCTCGCGCTAGTCGTGGTTGGTGTGACGGCGGGCGCGCACGCTCAGGTTTGCCAGGCCGAACTAACCTCGGCGTTCCCTGTTGAGGCCCTTAGCAGCGCTCCGACCGGGATCGATGCTGCCACGGTGTTGCGCCGCGCCGTCGAACTCGTCGAACCAGCGTTACCGCCGCTGCAGTACGACAAACCCGTTCCACTAGACACGAACGACCCGAACTTCCAGACGGTCAAGTACCTGGTCGAGCGCAAGCTCCTGCCTGCCTCCTGGACGGCAGGGGAACTCGACTCCAAGACGTGGGCGAGCATGCTCGACACGTTCCTCAAGTGGTACCGCCTCCCGGCGTCCGGCGTGGACGCTCCCGGCGACGTCGCGGCGCTGGTGGACGACATGAGCCGCGTGCTCGGCAGCGTCTCGCACGCCATCCGCCCGGCCGCGCTGTTGGCGACCGACCCCAAAGACAGTGGTCGCACGTCCTTCTGGGCCATCATCTGGAACTGGACGGTCTACCCGCGGCTGTTGGTGGTGCGCCCGGATCCTGATGCCGGGACGCGGCCAGCAGACGCGCTGGCGGCGCTATCCAACTGCGCCGTGCACATCACCGCGTACATCTCGGCGCCAGAGGACTCGGCCAAGAGCCTGTTCCTGTCGCATAACGACTCGCGCATGTACGTGGTCTCCAGCGTGCCAAGCAAGAACGGCTTCTGGCCTTACGAGGTAGCCGCTGGCGAGGAACTTTCCGCCTTCGCCTTCGACCTTCCCGACTTGAGCGGCGTGCGGCTCTACGCGGCCGTGTTCGACGGCCCCTCTGCCGGGTTCGTCACGCTGCTCGGACTCTTCTGGAACGTCAGAACGAACCTGGCCCCTACGACGTTCATGAGCTACCTAAGCACGCCCTGACCGGGCACGTTCAAGCGCGCCCGAGCGCGTGGTTGAGGTCGGCGCGCATCGTGGCGGCCGCCGCTCGCGCCGCCGCGCCTACCTCGGCCATGGTCGCTGCCGCGGCGTTCGGGTAGGTGAGGCTCCTGCTCGCGTTGACTACCGCGCCCCAACCGTTCGCGTCGAACGCTGCCGCTGCGTCCTCTGCGCTGCCGCCCTGGGCGCCGTAACCGGGCACGAGGAGCAGGCTGTGAGGGAGCCGTTTGCGCAGCTCGCGCGTGGCAGCTGGGTGAGTGGCGCCCGCGACGGCGCCGAGGGACGTGTAACCGTGAGCGTCCCGAGGCAAGCTAGCGGCGCGCGCGGTAAGTTCGTCTGCCAGGTGGGCGTAGAGCGGTTGACCCCCAACTAGTTCAAGCTCCTGCAAGTCCGCGCTCCCCGCGTTCGAGGTTCGCACGAGCACGAACAGGCCGCGGCCACCGGCTTCGGCCGCAGTGATGAACGGCTCGAGGGTGTCGAGGCCCAAGTACGGGTTGACCGTCAGGGCGTCGGCCGCCAACGCGCCCTCCGTGAGGTAGGCGCTGGCGTAAGCCTCCGCGGTGGAGCCGATGTCGCCGCGCTTGGCGTCGAGTATCACG
>CALCHY010000042.1 GCA_937907415.1 uncultured Trueperaceae bacterium | reverse complement strand
CTAGCCGCGCTCTCACGGCGCATGGCAGTGCGCGCCAGCTGCGAGATGACGGCCCCGAGGGGCCGCCGCTCGCGTCGGCGAGTCCGTGGCGTCGTCGGCAATGGACAGAGTGGTGCGGGTGGGCATCGTGCATCAAGCGTCAAGCACAAGAAGCCTGACGTCAACCGCTTGCGAGCTGCAACCGAGGTGGTCGCTCGCATGACGCGTTAGGGCAGCAGATGCGCTGACCCGCAACGGGTGCATGCGGGGGGGTGCTGGCAAGTGGGTGGGGTCCGGGCCCACTCCTACCCAAACTCCCGCGAATCGAGCAGCTTAGCGCCCGTTGCCTGGAAGGCAAGCGTGTTGCGGGGGACGACAGCCCTGGACCCTGTTCTTAGATTGGCTTTCCTTGGTTCCTGGGTGTTATCGCGCCCCCAGCGGTGAGGAGCGAGCCGCCCAGTCAGCAGGGGGCGGCGATGACAATGCGGCAACAGGCTGGTTCTGGTGGTATGCGTGAACGCGCGTGAGCTATTCGAGGCTGGAGTGCCGCCGGTCGTGGTTGTGATGCTCAATGTATGCTCCGTTGCCGTTCCTGGTGACGCGCTGGTCGTCGTAGGCGTGCAGGTAGACGTGCTCGTGATTGACACTCCACGAGAAGCGCTCGATGAACACGTTGTCCCGCCACGGGCCCTTGCCGTCCATGCTGTTCGATAACCGTCAGGCGAGCAGCGGGCGGCTGTACGCGTCGATGACGCCGACCAGGTAGGCGAAGCCCCGCGCCATCGGGATGTAGGTGATGTCGGCGGCCAACACCTGGTTCGGGCGGTCGATCTTCAGCCCGTCCACCAGGTATGGGTAGATCTTGTGGCCCACGCCAGCTCCGCGCTTGCTGGTCTTAGGTTTCGGGTAGATGGGGTTCAGGTTCATCACGCGCATCTGGCGCAGCACGCGCTTGCGGTTCACCGTAAAGCCCTTGCCCTGCAGTTCTTCCACGAAGCGGCGGCTGCCGAGGAACGGCCTGAGCAGGTGGATGTCGTCCATGGCGCGCATCACCGCCAGGTCCTCGGCTGGCACCGCCACCGGCTGGTAGTAGACGCTTGCGCAGTTCACCTTAAGCAGCTCGCATTGCTTCGTTACCGGCATCTCGCTCTCCTCGTCGATCAAGGCCTTTCGTTCTTTTGGGGTCAGCGCTTCAGTGCTCAGAACAAGCAATCGCGCTCCATCGTAAGCTCACCGGTCTTCGCCAACAACTCCTTGGTGTCAGCCTCGCTGACGCGGTTACGCTCCGCCGCGGGCGTGAACAAGCCCGAGGCGCCCTCCAAGGGCTGCGCCTTCTAGGCGCCGATCTGGTTGGCATGCACCCCGTACTCGCGCGACAACTCCGCGATGGTCTTCTCCTCGCGCGCCGCCTCAGAAGCGATCTGGGCCTTGGACTGGGGTGAATGGTTCCGACGCTTTCTCTGCATGCCGAACCCTTTCCGGGAAGCTTACCGCTTCCCACCTAAGGGGCCCGCCGAGATTCCGGGGTTCACCGCTCGTGGTGGATGCGGTGGAACGTTTCTTCTGCCGCACGCGGGCCTGGTACCCGGTCCATCAATGTGTTGACGGCCCGAGCAACATCCGCCTCCGGGAAGACGCTTCGCCACAACTGCTGGAGCACTCCAGCGTCGACATCCTTATGACCCCGAGGGAAGCTCATGATGGGTGTCTCAAAGCTGAGGAGCCCAGTAGCAATTCCGGCTGCGGCGAACGCCTGAATGGCGTGGTTGGGAGCGATCGCCGAGTTGGGCTGGAGGATTCCGGATAAGTGGGCGCACTCGGCCTCGATGCAATCCGGGCCGTCGCCAATCAAGGTCTTGCGGGTCTTGTCGAGCAACGTGCCAGCTCCTGCCGTGACCTCAGCGACCTTCGCGACTACTGCCTACTTGAGAACCCTGCGAGAAGAGTCGGCTGGCCGCTTTACGCGGGTCTCGTCAACTTGAGCGTCATCGTGCGAGTCGAGACTCGATCGGTCGTTGCGCATGGGTCGGGAGCCCCCTTCTGTGGGTGAACAGGGCCTGTGCGCAAGAGCTACTTATAGGGAGGGAGACTGGAAGGTTCTAGGAGAATCCAGCGGCATGTCCCGGGGTGAAGGTCAATCGGCTCCGACCGAGGGGAAAGTGAACTGTATGCCGGAATCGCTCCAGGTCAGGGTCACGCCTTTCGCGTGGCGATGGAACTCAACACCCCAGGTGCCGTACGAGTAGGTGCCGGCCGCGGTTGAGTCGATGGCGACGGTGGCGGTCGGGTCGCACCCCTCCTTGAGGGTGATGTTTTCTCCAGTGTCGTCGTCCAATCTGACCGTGCCGGAAATCGGGAAGTAGGTGACCGAGATGCGGCCGATGCTGACCTCCACCTTGGTGCGTGGCCGGATGGCTTCTTCCGCGTGTTCACTGGCCGGGGCAGGCGGTTGGGCGCTGGCTGGTCTCTTGCCACTTCCGATCTTGTCGGTGATTGTTGGTTCCATCAGCTTTCCAACTATGTCGCCCGTGCCAGTCTGCCGGCCAACGAGCCGAGCGAGGTCTGCCTCAGGAGTGCCGGGCTCCGTTGGTTGGGGTCGTTTGGGGTGGCTCCCGTGTCTCGTACCCCCCTCATTTGCCATCGGGTGGGGGTGGTCAACTGGAGATTTGGTGGTCTGGTTCGCCTCAGCACCGGGTGTGGTTGGGCTGATCCTAGTGTCCCCGGATGACGAAGCGATGGGGGCACGGTGGCGGACTTCCTGGCCAGCGGAGACGTCCCCCCTCGCGGCTGCCTCGACCGGTGCCTCCACCTGATCCCGACCGAGTGCCGCCATGGACCCTAAAGCCTTGAGAACCGGATAGGGGGCGAGACGGACATCGCTCGCCAGGTCGATCTCACGGCGACGCTGCCGTGCTTGCTTACGGTGCTCTCCCGCGTTCTTCGCCCTACCCTGCTCTTCGCTCTCGCGAGCCTGGCGCTCCCGGATGGCAATCCATCGTTCGATGGCGGCGCGCCTGCTAGCGTTAGTTGCGTCTTCGCGAGCGGCGAGCTGCTCGTAGAAGGTGAGCGCGTCGCCGTAGCTGCCGATGCGCTCCGCGATGGCTCCAAGCTCTGCGACGTCCAGCTCACTCGCCTGCGCGCTGTTGGCCTCGGCAAGTATTCCCTTGAGGGAACCGAACAGCGACTTGAGCTTGTTGCGCGGCTGTTGGGCCAGCGTCTCGCTGCGGGCAATGAAGCCCAGTAATCGTGGGAGCCACGTCTTCCGGTTCGCCCGGAGGTAATCGGTGGTGGCCTTCCGAGTCCTGTGTGCCGCCTGGTTCGACTCCTTCTTAGCGATCAGCTCGTTGCGCGAGACAAGGCCCTCAATGCGCGCCAATTCGGCCTCCTCCACCACTCGTAGGAGCAGGTGGTCCAGGAGGTCGGGGGTCAAGGGGTTCGGGGCTGGTAGTCCCGCCAGCTGCGCAAAGGACCAAACGAGGGAGAGAGTGCGGGTGATGTACGGAAGGACGCTGGCTACATCGTCGTAGCTGCCTGTCGTGATGCTGGCTTCCAGCACGCGCTCTAGGTCGGGCTGTTCCAGCTTTACACCCGGGTTGGCGCGGTATGTCTTCAACAGAATGGTGAACTCGTTCAGTTCTGCGAGCGTCCGTAGGGAGGCGGGGTAGGGCTGTTCAAGGGCCAGGAGTTGGCGATGTTGTTTCGAGAAGTCGTATGAGCCGAACGACGTCCCGGCGCTGTTCCACAGCCCTAGGGCGTCCTCGTCGTTTCCGTTCATGAACTGCAGGTATCCCCACACCGCCAATGGGATGTTAGCGTCCACCGATTGGAGGCGCCCGAGTACCCTCACCAGTGCGGCCGCAACCCCGCCTGCCTCTCCCCGCTCCATCTCGTTGAGGTGAGCGACCATGGCGAGGGCGACGTCGGCGATTCGTTCACCCCAAGCGAGCTCAGTTAGCACCCTCGTTTGCATGTCGGCGTCTCGTTCGGCGGCCTCCGCGATTGCGGTAAGCAACGCAAGGCCTTCGGCGCGCGACGGGCCTGGCCCATCCACCATTCGGGCGAGCCGGACTTCCAGGCCGTTCCCCAGGTCGTGACTCTCCATGGCCTCGCGCATAAGGTTGAGGTCGTTGGCCTGCCAGATGACCCTAGTCGCTCTCTCTGTCTGGCCTAGCTCCAGGTAGGTGCGGGCGGCCTTTTCGGTGGCACCCTCCATCTCGAATGCTGCAGCGCGGCACTCCTTGGCCTTCAGGGCTGACCCTGCTGCCTCGAACTGTAGTGCTGCCTGTCTGAGCAGGTAAGGGTCCCGATTGTTGAAGCCCTCGTTGCGAAGCTTATCGGCGACCTCTCCCTGGTCTTCGCGCTCACCCTGCCAGGCTTCCGGTAACCCTTGCTGCAGGATGCCGAGCTTGCCCTGCCACGCCCTGGCATTCTTTAATCGTTGCGTGAATTCCTGCAGTTTCGCGTCGGACCTAGCGAAGTCCCAGAAGCGAGTCAGGCTGTCCGCAGAATCGATCACGAAGAGCCGCCGCTTCGGGCGGCTGGCGGCCACGTATAGGCGGTTGATGAAGTACTCGAAGGGGAGAGCCTCCTCGGGGGTCATCTCCTCGGGGTTATCAATTAACGTCATCAAGCTAGCCGGAGCAGCGGCGCCGAATCCGTAGAGCGCCACACGCCTAAACTCGAGACCCTTGGCGCGCATAGGCGACAGCACGTTCATCGGCGTGTCGTGCTCGTCCTTCTCGACGACCTTGCTTAGCAGCGGGTCACTCTTGACGAAGGCCGCCTCCTCGCCTTCGTCCACCGGGACTATAATCGTCAGCTCCGTTTGTCGCCTGAGCTGCTCGGCAACGGACTCATCGGCACGGTCGTACCAGAGCGGGTTCTGCGCCGCCTCGCCGTTGCTCCAGGCGGACTGGGGGGCAAGCGTGACGTCAAGCAGGCGTGACCTCATCGCTTGTAAGGTGTTGCTGAACTTCACGATGGGCCAGGTGCTCCGGTAGTTGTACTCCAACTCCCGGTAGTTGATCTGGCGACTGCTCCCGTCATCGGGGTTACTGTTGTCAAGCAGTTTGGTGGTGTAGTTCGCCTTGATGGCGTCCCAGCTGAAGCCAGTCGGGTTCAGGGTCTGGAAGGGGTCGCCAGCGAACACGAACGGCACCCTTTGGCTGAGGTAGCCGTGTAGGCTGCGGTCGGAGAATATTGAGAGGCGGTAAAGTACCTCGAGTTCAAGAGGCGTGAAGTCTTGGGCCTCGTCGCAGAAGATTGCAGGGAAGCGCGGTTGTATGCCCTCCTCGAGTAGCGCGTGGGCGAGGTCCTGATCATCCCAGTAGCCTTCCTCGCCTAGGAGCCTGTACCACGACTCGTAGACGCGCGAGTAAACCCTCTCGTACGTTTCAAGCGTGACCGTCCGGCGTTTCTGCGGCAGGCTGGCGTAGTCCTCGGGTTCCAATGGCTCCCCGGGTTCGAGGCTCATCCCTTTTATGTAGGTTCGGATTACGTGCCAGGAGAGGTCGGGGCCGAACTCTTTTTGATCTCTTAGCGACGCAGTCTTGCCAAACTTCTCGTGCCACAAGGCCTTGAACCGAGCGTAGGTGACCTTGTGTTCGGCGTCATCCCGGAACCGCGTCTGTTTCAGGCCGGCTGGTAGTAGGTCGTAGAGGAAGCGGTGAAGCTGATGGAAGGAGTTGTCCAGAACCTTCTGATCCCGATTGAGATCGGGTCGCGCTCCGCCGACAACCATGCCGTGCGCGCCGTGGTGCAGAAGGCTGCCGACCACCTTTCGCGCCCGTTCGAGCAGCTCACTGTTGTAGGTGAAGTAGGCAGGCGGTTCGAACGCCCGGTCACTCATGGAGAGGTAACTGGCGAGGTAGTCGCTGAAGAGGTACTGCAAGATGGTGCTTTTACCACTTCCTGCGCGACCGTTGATGAACAGGGGGAAGCCACGAACATCGTCGACAGAGGACTGCGAGTTGGCGTCCGCACTGAAGAGAACCTCGGTCTCCTCGAACGAAAGCGCCAAGTTAGCTTCGCTGTCGGCCTGAATCTCGAACCACGCATCCTCGTCCGCTAGTACGAGCTGCGGGTAGGCGCGGCGAGAGACGCGCCCAATCTCGTCCAACTCAGGGTTTGCGGAGTCCGCGAGGGCGCCGTATCGCTCCTGCAGCTTCGCCGGTATCGGTTCGGACCTCGGCGTTACACCGATGAGCAGCAGCCGTCGCCGCTCAGCGAAGTTCCGGTAAACGATCTGGCGGCTACCCATCGCCAAGCTACGTAAACCCGGCTCATCGTCGTCGGACTGTGCGATCTCCAATACTGCACGGTGGAAATCACTCAGCCTGGGAGAGATCTCCTGGCTCTTGACGGCCTCGACCCACTCGTGCGTCTCGCTGACAATGACGTCGCCCGTGTAGGCATCCTGGAAGCTGTGCGCTCGAAAAAGGAACGCTAGCTCTTCGTTCGTCGGCTCCCGCAATTCTTGTACCTGAACCTCGCTGCGGGCCTTCTCCACAAAGGCGTTCAGGTCGATGGAGTTTATCAGGGGCTTCAACTTTAAGTCGCGGTAACGGTCGCGGTCATCGAGGAAATCCCGGTAGTCCGAGCTTTCGCGCGATACGACCCGTAAGAAGGTAATCACGGTGTCCTCGCCTACCGCGTGGCGTGAGGCCAACAAGCGCCGACCTTTCGACTTCTTGCGTATGTACGGTGGCGGGAAGTCGTGGAACCCTACAACGCGTTGCGCCTCAAGAAGTTGCGCCTTAGCCTTCGCCATGGTGGCCTCGAAACCGAGCGACTGGGCGTCTTCCTTGCACCTGTCGGTGATATAGACGTATAGCGCCATCGTTGTCCCCCTTCACTTGGCCGGATGTAGCCCGCCCTTTGCTGCGACTTCTCTGACTATCAATCCCACGTGCGACGGGTAATGTCGTGCCCAAACCGATAGGCCGGAGAGGCTGGAACGGTATGGGTGCCTCTGGCATGGGCTCGGTGATCGAGGTAATGCCTTTTGCCAACGGGCCTCATGCGTGCCAAAATCGAGCGAGCACCAGCCTAAGATTCAGGAGAGCTTAACGCTTTGGCGATGACGAGATTATGAATGGGACCGACTGATCTCGGACGCGCTTGCTCATGCTGTTACGCGCGGCGATTCACGCGGAGCGCGTGATGCCGAGAAGGAGTCTGTCCCAGGAATCGGTGGCACAGGAACCGCGTCACGACCCACCCTCAGCCCCCACTCCACAAACAAACACTCACCACACCCCTACCGCCGGCCCCCACGCCAACACCGGATCGTACACACTCTGACAAACCGCGCCACGAGCGTGATAAATGCTGTGGCCGCCGGCCACGTCCCCAGACGGCGCAGCGCACGAGCCGCCATCCCACCAAACCGAACCAATCGAGGACCGCGAGGAGTAAGAGCGCGCCGCCTTCGAGCAGCCGTTGAAAGTAGAAGGAGTGAGGGTGGTCGAGCGGGTCGGCCACGTAGCGAGGTGGTCCACCACCGCGAAGCAATAACTGAGAAGAGGTCTCTGGGCTGCGAGTTCAAGGCTGAAGCACCAAATACTTATGCGGCCGCCGGACGCGGCGATTGGGTCACGCAGCCCCGGCATGCGCGGGGCTAGCGGCCCAAGGTACGCGTGGAAGCCAACGGAGGGTCCAGGTTGGTAGAGGCGGTGGCCAAGGTTCCCCTTGTTTACCTGCAAAGCGTCGATCACGCCGTAGGTCCCGGGCGCCCTTGAGTCCGCAGCGATCGTGATGGTCAGTTCCGAGGTGCCTGCGGGAAGGGGCGGGAGCGCGGCATTGAAGCACTGCCACGTGCCACCGCCAGCAGGGCGTGACCGTTCAGGCGCCGCTTCCAGAATCGGCAGTCGGCAACGCCCTCCAGCGGTGCTTTCGTCGCCCGTTGTCCAGGCCTCCCGCCCGCCGCGGGCGAGGAAGGCGCTGCTCTCGTCCGGGTGTCGACCCTCAAGAACGTTCCGCTGATCCCGGAAGCGGCAAGCATTGCGATGAGGCAAACGACGTACGCCTGGTCTTTGTTCACCCGGACTGCTTCGCCGCTTCTAAGCAAAACCTGCCAGCCTGGGAAGGAGTGGGATTGCCGTGCTGCCCACGTACCGTCCGTGGGGTCAACAGAGGGCGCCAGCACTGCCGCAGTAGAGGAAACGCGCTCGGAACCCCCGCCGAATTTCCACGGGCACGTGCCAGCCTCGAAGCCTGAGTTCAGCACGAGGTTGCCGGTGATCGCGGCTGGAAGTGTCGCCACGACCAGGAGGCCGAGGCTGGCTGCGGCTACCGCAACACCAACGCTGGTTAGCCAGCCACCAAGGCGCCCCCAGGCCGCGGCCCCAGCGAACGGGAGCAAAACCACTGCACCGGCGCCTAGGCCAAGTAAGCCGCAGCAGCCGGGTCGACCAACTGCGGCCAGCAGACCTCCGACGGCCACGCTGAGCATCCCGAACACGCCAGCGGTGAACAGCGCCGCCGCGATGTTCGGGCGGTAGGTAAACCCCACGGCTTGGCCGCCACCTCTCGCCTGGTAGGCGGCAAGCGCCGCGCTGCCAAGCAGGCCGAGAGCCGCGCCCGAAGCCGCTCAAGGGGTGTCGGCGGATGCGAAGCGCGTGTAAAGGAAATACTAGCCCACGCCCAACAGCAGGAACGCGCCCGCACCGGACAGGGCATAGAGTTTCCAATCAGAAGCCAGTGCTGAGGGGATCGCTGCCGCCACCACCCTCAGGCCGGCGGCGGGCCACCGCCAAGCCCGGACCGGTCTGGCAAGCACTACACTTTGAAGAGCACCGCTCCAGCGGCCGCAGCAAGCGGATAGACAAGCAAGCCGCTAGCTAGGGCGAGCATTGAGAGAGTGCGGAGCTGCTTCATGGCCTGGTGGTCCGCTTACCGTTCGGCATGAGGACGAGGCCTTGTTGCACCTAGTTCCCGCTTGCACCGAGAAGGTCAGAGTTCCTGGTCAGTTTGCGCCAGCGGCAGGAGCCAACCGGAAATCGAGCGCCTCAAGCTACAAGCTGCAATCTTCTGGCGGTTGACTCTTGTCGTTGAGGAATGCGACGCCAATCCAACCGGCTGTGGGTACCGTGAGAGTCGACGCTACCCGGTCCGTGCCTTCGCCTTCCCAGAGGTTGCTTTGCGGTCCGCCCACAACCATATACGTCCCTAGACCTTCGACGCGGCTGCCCCGAGCCACGACCGTTAGCTCGCCGGAACTGCAAGCGAAAACTCGGACAAAATCAGTTCATGCAACAAGTAATGCACGCGCACGATCCCATACGGTTCCGTCCAGGCGCATGGGATTAAAACCAACGCAGCGATTGGTGGTTGTTGAAACGCGGAAGGTCGCATAGGTCAACTCCGATTGGGTTGGAATCCCACTTTGGCCTTGCCCAGCCTGGAATGGGCGGCAACCGCCGCCAACATTATGCCTGCGCAAATCGCCAGCGTTAGCATGAGGCTCCTAGGGAGCATTGACGGCCCAACCATAACGCCCCACGAAAACTCTCGCCCCGGAAGCTGCGTTTCGAATGATGAGTAGTTCTACCTGGTGGTTGCCGGAACTATCTGGGTGAGCCTTCCCAAGTAGTCCCACGAGTCGCCCGGGCCTGCGATTGTTCCTAGACTGAAGTTCCGCTTGGTGGGCGTGTAGTTCCCCCGTCTTGCACGCGAATTGCTGGCTTCTCGGGGTGCGGGCTTCTGTCTACAAGGTGATGTTCTTCAGCAGGTCGAGCGCCTTCTGCTGGGTGGGGCAGGGGTGCCGTCATCCAGCGTGTTCGTCTGCGCTTTCCTGGTGGCGGCGGCCGACCTCTCAGCGGGCGCCACGGGATCACGCTCATGGGTGGCTTCTTCGCCTTTGAACGTGACGCTTGCCCAGGCGCGCTCCACCTTGCTCAGGTCCTTGTACGCCCTCACCGCCTCCGCCGCCACACCATCGCGGTCCACCTCGAAAGCGAATGCGTTGTCTTCGATGGTGGGCTTGAAGTGCTTGGCCATGCGGTACTTAGCGAACTCCTCACCGACCCTGAGGCCAATCTTCACCTTGCCCTGCAGGCGGCCAAGCACCGGGTTGCGGAAGGTGATGAGGCGCTCGCCGGGATAGTCGGCGTGCGTCACCTCCGCCAGGTTCTCCTCGTCGAACAGGCTCGGCTGGATAGCGCCGTCCACCACCAGCTTCTTCAAGGACTGGCTCTTCAGGGCAGTGACCCAATCCACGCCGGTTTCCTTCAGGACCTCAAGGTGCTTGGCCGTGATCATGCCGCGGTCGCCCACCAGCCTGAACGACGCAAGCCCGAATCGCTGCCTGTGCTTCACCACCTGCGGCAGTAGCGTGCTGGCGTCACCCGCGTTAGCCGGGAATACCGATAAGGCGACGGGCCGGCTGGCATCGTCGGTCAGAAGTCCGAAACTGATCTGCTTGCTCCCCCGCTACTTATCCCAGTCGTAACCGAGCTTAGCCAGCCAGCACTCTCCGGCCTCTTTGTGCGTCGAGCTCAGGTCAAACATCACCCGCACGCCCCCTCCCAGGTGCCTGGCCACCAGCTTCCCCTCGATGCGCTCCTGCCGCGCCACCGGCCAGTCCACGGCGTTATGCACGGCATGCTCATCAGCGCCTAGCACCGAAGGCTCGGCCGCCAGCATGGTGCCACGCGACGCCCTGGTCGTCGCCAACTTGCTCTTCGGGTTCAGCACCCGGAACGCTAGCAAAGCGCTGATCAGCGAACGCTCCTTCGAAGGAGTCGACGGCAGCAAGCCCTAAGCCCTTCATTGCCAGCAGCACCGCCTTCACGTGCCCGTGCGGCAGTGAGCGCGTGATCTCGAAAGCGTCGCCTGGCGCTATCAGCGTTTCGCCCTTTAGCACCCGCCGTAAGTCCAGCGCCTGCTCCTCGCTGATCACGCCCGTCAGGTTCGCTATGGTCCGCTTACGCACCGGGCCATCCTCCCGCCACGTCTCGCGCAGAAGGATCGCCGCCCGAGACGTGCGATTGGGGACCATGTCAGCGTGCATGGGCCACAATCCCGCGCAGCACGCGAACAGCGCTCGCAGCGCACGTTACATGGGTACAGAGAACACACGAAGTGACAATTACGACCACCCGCACCATCGCCAGGGACGCGAGAACGAACGGGTTAGGTTGCAGCCATTGCCTGGAACTTCAGTCTAGAGGTCTGGATTCAGCCCGATAATGTCGGGCCTATCCCAAACCGTTAGGCCGCACAAGTTGACCGCCATCGCTCGCGCTCGTGCCCCAATGAACGATGTCATGGCGGGTCCAGGTGCCAGCGCTCTTGCGCCTTGAGAGAAGCCAGCTTCAACGCAATCCGCTTGTTCACGAATCGCCCGGCCTACGGTCCCACTGTGCCGCTCAACAAGTATTCAACGCGCACAGCTAAGGCCCAAACTCCGGTGCTAGCATCCGCCTCTCCACGGTCGCCACCAGGGGGTGGGCAGGGCCATCGCTCGGGAGGAAGTGCGCGGTTAACTAGTACCGGACCGAGTCCCGCCACGCCTGCCCGTGAACCTTCCGGAGGTGAGCA
>CALCHY010000041.1 GCA_937907415.1 uncultured Trueperaceae bacterium | reverse complement strand
TGTGCAGGTTCAGCACTATCTTCCGATGCCCAACGCTGCCGCGATAGTTCGACGAGTGATTTGCGCCGTGCAAATAGTATCTAGTCAATACCTCTGGAACATGCACGGGAAGTGGGCGTCCGTCTAGGGCACGCAGAAGGAAGTCGTAATCCTGTGCCCAGACCAACGAGCTACTCAAACCCCCAATCTTGAAATAGGTATCACGCCGAAGAAGCAAACTACAGAAACTAACAGTTTGATGGGACAGGAGGCCCTTATAGGTGACCTGCCCTTGGTAATCTGGCTTCATCTCCCCGTTTGCAAGAACCCACTCAAACTCGGTATAGCAGAATGGCGCCTCAGGGGCCTCAGCTAGAGCAGGCACTTGCCGCTCGAGCTTCTCTGGGTACCAGTCGTCATCATGGGCGAGAAAGGCAATGTACTCGCCGCGCGCCTCCCATACACCTGTATTCAGGACCTCCCCGACACCACGGTTGACGGGTAGGCGAATGTGCCGGACGCGTGGATCATCCATTCCTGGGCAGGTCCTGATGTCCTCGCTGGACGCATCGTCCACCACAACAACCTCAAAGTCGGTGTGCGTCTGTGCGAGCACGCTGCCAAGCGATCGCTCGAGAAGGGCACCCGGATTGTACGCACTCATCACTACGCTCACTAATGCGGCTCTTCACAATCCGGGGTGTAGAAGTCGGGGTCTGAATCCGCCTGTCTCCAGGAGGGATCTGGCGATGTAGTTGGTGAGGTTGCGGAAGCCGAGGGCGGAGCCGCGTAGGTGCTCGAGTCGTCCGTTGATGGCCTCGGTCGGTCCGTTGCTGGTGCCGGGCCGGTCGAAGTACGCCAGCACGTCGGCAGCCCTCTGCTTCAGCGTCCGCCCGAGCGTGATCAGCTCGGTCAACGCGGCAGGTACGCCGGCGCTGATCGAGGCGATCAGCTTCTCCATCAGCTCGCGGCCCCTCTTCCGGTCCGGTTCGCGGTAGGCGGTGATCATCCGCTGGTAGAGGCCCCATGTCGCTTCGACCTCGACGTGCTCCTCGACGGCGAACAGCGCTGCCAGTCGGTCCTTCTGCTTGTCGGTGAGCAGACCGGACCCGGTGTGCAGCGTCCTGCGCGCCGCGTACAGCGGGTCACCGGAACGGCCGCGGTGGCCGTGGAGGTCCTGCTGGACCCGGCGGCGGCACCGATCCAGCGCGTCCCCGGCCAGGCGCACCACGTGAAAGGGGTCCATGACCGCGACCGCGTCGGGCAGCTCCTCGGCGGCGGCGGTCTTGAACCCGGTGAACCCATCCATCGCGACGACCTCCACCCCGTCACGCCAAGCCTGGGGGCGGGCGGCGAGCCACGTCTTGAACGCCGCCTTGGAGCGGCCCGGGGCCATGTCCAGCAGCCGCGCCGGGCCGGTCCCCTCGCGGATGCCGGTCAGGTCGATGATGACGGTGACGTACTTGTA
>CALCHY010000040.1 GCA_937907415.1 uncultured Trueperaceae bacterium | reverse complement strand
CGCCAGACGGCAAGCGGGTGTACACCGCCAACGGCCTGTCAGACAGCGTCTCGGTCATAGATACCGACTGTCTTTGCGTAATCGACAATATTCCCGCGGGCCGTGGAGCCCACTCGGCGGAGATCGGGGTGATCCCAGGTGGCCTCTAAGTTCATGCTGCGTGCGTGCGCCGCACTGCTAACGGTCGCACTAGCTGGCACGGCCTTCGCTCAGTACGGCTACGCCCCGTTCTTCGATCAGCCCTTGGTACAGAACAGGGGCTATGGGCTCGAGCTCGTGCTGCAGCGCCTGCGCATCGTCGACGCCTTCCCAGCACCCCTCAACGACGAGCTCAAGGAGCAGGTCGAGGAGATGCTCGACAGCGACGTGAAACGCTTCGTCGGCACCCTCGAGCAACGCGACGCACAGTTGGCGGCTGACCTGCTTGAAGCTCTCGCCGAGTTAACCGAACTGGTGGACAGCGGCGAAGACGCTTCCGCTGCCACTCAGGCCGCCCGCGAGCTGGTGTGGCGCGCTTACGACGTCGTCGTTCACCCCGACATCTGGCGCTCGCCGGCGTACATCGGGGGCCTGATCGCTGACCTGACGTTGGGTGAGGGTGGCGTGGCAGAAGGTTACGAAGAGGCCGCCGATGGCGGCGAGGACCTGTGGGTGTTCACGAGCGGTTGGTCGGCGTTGCAGCGCGTCAACGAACTGTGGGCTCAGCTCTCAGTCGTGGCAACCGCCCAGGAACGCGTCGATGTCGAGGAGATGCTCGTCATCCTCAACGACCTCTACCCGCAAGCGCAACCACCTGAGGCCATCACCGGTAGCCCAGAAGAGGCAGAGGCGCCCGTGCAGCGCATGCTTGGCGTCATCGAGGCAGTGACCGACGCCGAGTTGTTCGCCGGTCGTGACCTGAAGGAGCTGGCTGGCCATCTCGCCACCGAGGCGGCGGGCACCTGCGCCCTCTATCGAGCTGGCAACGACGCCGTCGCGCTTGAGGGGATGTTCGCGATCGGTGAACTTTACGTGCGCTACCTAGCCGACTTCCTCGACTTCATGGTCCCAGAGGTCCATGAGGAGGCGTACGAGGTCATCAACGGGATCACCGGCCTCGAGTCCGAGAGTGCCGAGGACGACGACGACGAGGACGAAGACGAGGAGGCGCAGGCGCTCGACGCCGATCTAGCCGGCTCTTGCATGGAGCTGCAGGAGGCACTCGAGGAAGCGTACGAAGCGCTAGGGGGCTAATTGCCAGCGTCCGCTGCGTGGTCACGGTAAGGTTCGGAAGATGAACTCGAACGCGCAGCCGGTCGGCGAGGGCGCGGCACCGACCGCGCGCATGGCCATCGAAGCCGACCGACTCGGCCGCCGCTACGGAGACGTGGTGGCGGTCGAGTCGGTCTCGCTCTCCATAGCCGCTGGGGAGTTCTTCGCCCTGCTTGGTCCGAACGGGGCGGGCAAGACCACGACCATGCACATGCTCACTACGCTCGTCACCCCGACCAGCGGCAACGCCACCGTGATGGGTTACGACGTAGTGCGCGACGCGGCTCAGGTGCGCCGCAGCCTCGGCATGGTCTTCCAAGACCCCGCACTGGACGACCGACTAACGGCGGAAGAGAACCTCGAGATCCACGCCGTGCTGTACGGCGTTCCCCGCAGACAAGTGAAGGGCGCCATCCAGGCTGCCTTGGAGTGGGCCTCGCTCGCGGACGCCGGTAAGCGCCGCGTGCGCGCTTTCTCCGGCGGGATGAAGCGCAGGTTGGAACTAGCGCGCGCGCTCATGCATTCGCCACGGGTCCTGTTCCTAGACGAGCCGACCATCGGCCTCGATCCGCAAGGGCGCCGCAACCTGTGGGAGAAGATCGCCCAGCTGCGGCAT
This sequence comes from uncultured Trueperaceae bacterium, assembly GCA_937907415.1. The sequence goes on along the minus strand of CALCHY010000040.1, from coordinate 1,315 downwards.
GCAGGCATGACGGTACTCATGACCACCCACAACCTCCCTGAAGCGGAAGCCTGCGACCGCGTTGGGATCATCGACCACGGCAAGCTCGTGGCCGTCGGCACGCCCACCGCCCTCATCGAGGAGCACGCGGATCGGGGCGCTGCCGACCTAGAGGACGTGTTCATCGCCCTCACCGGTAACCAACTGCGCGACGAGGCCGCAACTGCCAGGGACCGCATGGTGAGTTTCGCCAAGCAGGGCGGTGAGCACACTAGATGACCAACCCAGTGGGAGCGCGAGTAACCCCGGTCCGGGTCAGGTCGTGGGCTGGCATCGCACCGTCGGTCGTACTGGTGTTGTGGAAACGGGAGCTGCGTCGCTACTGGCGCGACCGCTCCCAGATCTTCGGTGGCTTCTCACGCACCGTACTCTGGCTCGTCATCCTCGGCTTCGGCCTTGGTGCGTCTCTGCGCGAGATCGAGGGTTACAGCTACGCGCAGTACATCCTCCCCGGTGTGATCGTGCTGAACGTCCTGTTCGCATCGCTGCAGTGTGCGATCGCGCTCGTATGGGACCGCGAGGTCGGGCTGCTGCGCGAGGTGGTCGTATCGCCGGCGCCCATGTTCTCGGTGACGCTTGGCAAACTCCTTGGCGGCGCCACCATCTCGCTCTTCCAAGGCACCATCCCGCTATTGTTCGCGCCGTTCATCGGCGTGCGCCTAACGGTGCTTTCCGTCCTTGGGGCATGGTTGGTCATCTTCTTCCTTGGCATCTTCATGACCGCGTTGGGCGTCATCATCGCGTCGCGCCTGAAGACCTTCGAGGGCTTCGGCAGCATCTCCAACGGGGTGATCCAGCCCCTCTACTTCCTCTCCGGCTCCATCTTCCCGCTGCGTGGCGTGATCGGTGGCGTTGGCTTCCTCGACATCCCAGATGCCCTGCGTGAGGAGCTGCGCCGCATCGGCGTGTTCGCCATCGGTGGCGGCTGGGTCGTGCAACTGCCGGACTGGATCAAGGTGCTCGTTTACGCCAACCCGGTGAGTTACCAACTCGACCTGCTCCGCTACTACCTGTTGCGCTTCCAGCAGCTGCCGCTTACCGCCGATCTGCTCGTGACGTTCGCGCTGCCCCTGGTCGCTGCCGTCATCGCGGCGTGGTTCATGGGGAGGATGTTGAAGCACAAGTAGGGCAACGAGCGGTCTGCGTAGTTGGCGCCTGGCGCGCTTAAGTCACTTAGTTGGCGGCCGCTTGGTACCTCGGACCCGCCGGGAACGTGCTCATGGCTGCGACCCCCTCCGCAACGCCCTCACCGCAATCCGGGACGCCTCCCACATCT
>CALCHY010000039.1 GCA_937907415.1 uncultured Trueperaceae bacterium | reverse complement strand
GCTAGCGCCCCTTTCGGATAAAGGGCCCCGCCTCGAAGTTCGAGGCGGGGCCCTTGCTTGGAGCGCTCCGTAGTAGTACTCGATCTTGCCGCCGAGGGGAACAGCCCTGGAACTCGTTCCTCACGCAGCCTGCTTCAGCAAGCCCCGGTCCTGAAAGTACTCCGTCTCAATCACGATGGGTGGTCGGTATCCGCTTTCGCTGTGTAAGCGCTCGCGGTAGAACCATTCCACGTGGCCGCCACTCGCTCAAACCAAGGGCTCACAACCTACTGCAAGGGTGTTCGCGCCGCCAACTCCACACGCTGGATTGCAATGAGAAGCTTCCAATCTACTTCGTTCCGAGTCCGTTGCGTGACCTGTCAGCCACCTTGACTCCGTTCGTTGAGCGCCTCACGTCCTCGGCGAAGCTGGCCGCGTTCAGCGCCTACTGATGACGGTGACGCTAGCTTCGCCTGCGCCCGGCGGGGGCTCGCCGATATCCAAGGCACCCAGTGCCTCGTCGTAGTGGATCTTGGCCGCCCCCGACACTTTGATGTTCCTTGCCCGGAGTGCCCCGTACATCTCGCCCCCGGCACTGACGTGCACGGCCGTCTTTGGTGCATAGAGGCTAACGTTCAGGTTGCCGTCGCCATTGAGTACTACTCCGTAATCGTCGTCTCTGGTTGACGCGTAGTTGCTGTAGATCGAGAAGGTGGGCGCGCCGTCCGCGCCGATCGGCGAGACATTCGACATGTTGATGCCCCAACCGCTGGTAACTTTGCCGCCGTTGACAACGACGGTCAGCGAACTCCCGGGCTCTATCGTCAGTTTGCCTTCGATTGCGAAATCCCCGTTCACGTACAGCACCGTATGTCCACCCTGAACAGTCAGGCCTCCATAACCGACCTTGAACGGCCCTGTCTTGATCATCGATACGGTCCGGTTGAAGAGGGAGGTGCTAGAAACATTCACGCTGGCGGCTACTTCCGGGGCGCTGGCGTAGGCCCTAGTCGTTACGCCAGTCGGAGTGATGGTCACGAACGGGCTTTCGAGCTTCGCGACCGGGCGAGAGTCTGCGGCAGCGAGGCCAGCAACAACCGAGTCGATATTGAGCGGGTCACATTCTTCTGGCGGCACGGGTAGGTTGGAAACCGGGCCGGCTCCGCTGGTAGTCGAACCTCGGACGTACGTACGGGTCTTGTTCCCGTTAGAGATCTTTACGGTTCCACCGGCCATTGCCGAACCGTTTACCGTGGCCGTGTTCTTGAAGTCGATATCCCCGCCCGCGGCCACATCGCCGTTGACGGTGGGTGTGCTGCTGAAGTTAACGTTCCCGTTGGCCGAGATACCACCGCCAATGTTGCCGCTGGACCCGGCAGTCACGTTTCCCGTGGTACGGATCTCGCCGCGAATCTGGTACGGCGTATACGCGCCGGCGCCACCACTGACAGATACGTCGGCGCTGGCGAAGATGGACCCTGCCACGCCGACTCCACCGGTGAGGGTGACACCTCCCGTCGAGTAAATGTCACCGAAAAGTCCGGTGCCCCCCGAAAGAACGATGTTCGCGCCCGGCTCGATTGTTCTAACCGAGGCGTTGTTGCGCGAGGTTGCTGGAGTGTAAAGGCCGATTCTGGAATCGAAGCTGTCTATCCGGCCACCAGCCGTGTGCTGAATGCTCTTGCAAGCTATGACGGCGCCCGAGAACGGGCTCCACCCCCCACTCGGCGCACCGGAGAACTCCACGAGGGCCTCCGCCACATACTCAGCGGCCCTTGGCCCGGTGCCCACCACACGCAGAATAACGCGATTGCCGCTCCATGCGGGCGAGCCCGCGGCAAGGCTGTACTCGAGGGTCCTTCCCGGCAAAACCGTCGACGGAGCCGCGCTCACGTCGGTTGGGAGATTGCCAGTCCGCCGGAACTCAGCTTCCAAGGCCGCGATCGTGACGTCGATGCCGGCCTCCGCATTGCTCCTGGCAATCGAGTTGCCAACAACGTTTTCGGCGATCATCAGGTTGGAGTTGGATAAGAAGAGCATGCCGAGACCCAGAAGGATTACCGAGCCCATCACCAACAGTGCCGTAACAAGGGCGAAGCCTTGGCGACCCTGTAACCTGGCTTTGCCTGCAACCTCGGCGTTGGCCCGTCCTTGCCCGTCCCGGTAACCTGACCGATCAGAAATGTTCATTGGTTCACCAATCTCACACTGAAGTTCTCGTCGATAGTGGCCTTGCCCTGGTTGTAGGTGATCTGGAGGTCAAGCCCGGTGAGGTCGTCAGGCATAACATCGCCGGGGGCACGCACGCTACTGCCGGTGCGCCGGTAGTTGAGTAACCGGAGGGATTCGATGCCAGCGGCAAGCTGTACGGACGCCCCGCCGTTCGAATTCCGCAAGAGCCTTCCCTGCTGATCCACTTGGTACGTGACTTCAATAAATGTTGGACTACCGCCAACGTACCGATCCTCGAAGTAGCGAACGATCAACTCGGTAATTCTTGGCGCCGTACCACCTTCCGCCTCGACCGTCAAGGCCACCGGATTCGTAACAGAGCGGTCCCCTGCCCCTGCATCCACGCCGCGGTACCCGGCCATCGAGACGTCGTACTGAATGGCCTGAATGGCGCTAAGCACCTGCGCCGAACTGGCGACCAGGTCGCGGTTGGCATTGCTGGCCCGGTGCGAACTCACGAACAGCGATCCTAGAGCAGTGAGGATAGTCAAGAAGATGGCCGTTGCGATGAGCAGCTCTACGATGGTGAAGCCCTGCCGCGCCCCCCGCCTCATTCTGACCTGGCCCGAACCACGCTGCTCAAAGTCACGACCCGTTCACCACGCGTGACGGACACCGTGACCGCTTGCGCTACGGGCGAAACCACAGTGCCTTGATCGCACCTGAGCGTGGCACCGTCCAGCGCGCACGGCCTGATCTCAACGGAGCAGCCGTCTGAGCCCGCAAGACAGTTGCCTGACTGCGGTCCGTCGTAAACGGATGACTCCAGTCGTGCCCGCCACACATCCAGCTCGCTCCTGGCCATAGCGTTCAGCTCCTGCACTTCTTTGGCTACACGGCTCGCCCTGATGCTCGTGCCTTGGACGGCCATGGCCCCGATGACGCCTACGGCGAGCACCACAATCGCCACCAATACCTCGACAAGTGTGAGTCCCGCTGCGCGCTGTGCTCCCGACAGAGTCTTCATTGCGTCGTCACCGCCCCCTGTGGCCCCACCGCGACAGCTGCTTGGTCACGGTCGCCGATCAACAAGATCGAGACCCCGCTCGCGGAAATGGGCGCGCCGCCGCACGCTCTTGGCTGGCCAGTTGGTAACCAGAGGAACGGGAGCCCGTCGCCCTCAAGTTGCACACCGCGGTACTCATCGACCCCGATCTCGCGCACCAATGAGGACGTGCCCGCTGCACAGCCCATGTCCGAGGCCGCGGTGGCCGCGTAGGCTTGCAAGCGACTACCGTCATCGGACCCGATGACCAGAATCGGTCGGTTGCGCTTGATGGCTTCGAATTTGGCCTGTTGCAAGAAAGCTGTCACTGAGTTA
>CALCHY010000038.1 GCA_937907415.1 uncultured Trueperaceae bacterium | reverse complement strand
GCGGCGTGCAAGTGCAAGCCCAGGCCGCCCGGCTCTGGCACGGCGTCTAGAACGGCCTCGATTGCGGCGGCGTTGGCGTTCCCCAGCGTGTCCGCCACCGCAATGCGCTTGATGCCTGCGGCCCGCAGGCGCGCCACCGCCGCGGCGGTGTTGGCCGGGCTCCACGAGTCGCCATACGGGTTGCCGAAGCCCATCGAGAGGTAGACGACCAACTCGATACCAAACGCTTTGGCCTGCTGTTCGAGTTCCGTTACCAACTCCCACGACTCGGCGACTGAACGGCCAACGTTGCGCTGCTGAAACGTGTCACTGACCGACAGCGGGTAGCCCACGCTCGTCACGCCGTTCGCAGCGCGAGCGCGTGCCAGCCCCCGCTCATTGGCGATGATGCATAAGAGGTCGACGCCGGGGCCTGCGACTAGGTCACTAAGAAGCGCCTCCGTGTCTGCCATCTGCGGCACCGCCTTCGGCGACACGAAACTCCCCAGATCGAGGTGGTCGAAGCCTGCTGCCAACAGGTCTTGGATGTGCCGCAGCTTGGCGCTCGTCGAAGGAACGTGCTTGAGGCCCTGCCACGCGTCGCGCGGGCACTCGACCCAAGTGACTTGGTCAGGGACTGAGATCATGGCTCAGTCTAGCCAGCACGCCGCGGCGATACGGTAACGGCATCGGCTACGGCCTAGTTACTCTAGGCGGCTGCCCCGGCTCCCTACCGCGCTTCCGCCGCCGTTATCTATACTTGGCAGCGTGTTGCAGACGCTCGAACTGCGCAACTTCGCCATCGTAGACGAGTTGGCGCTCGACCTCTCACCTGGCCTCAACGTCCTTACTGGTGAGACCGGCGCTGGTAAGTCGATCGTGGTTGACGCGCTCGAGTTGCTCAGCGGCGGGAGGGCGGACGCCAACCTCATCCGCGCTGGCGCGGAAGCCGCCTTGGTCCAGGCGACCTTCATAGGCTCGCCGCTCACGTCGGCGTCGCGGCGCCTCTCCGCCAGCGGGCGCCACGCCGTTCGGTTGGACGGCGAACTCGTCACCGTAGCCGAGTTGGCCGAGGCAGTCGGAGAGCAGGTGCGCGTCTTCGGGCAGCACTCAGCCCAGCAACTCCTATCCCCCGCCGCCCAGCGCGAGCAACTCGACCGCCTGCTCGCCCCAGACGAACTTGCGGCACTCGCCAGCCACCGCGCCGCCTTCAACGCCTTGCAGGGCACCACCAGCGCGCTCACGCGCCTCCAGGACGCACAGCGTGAGCGGTCACGGCGGCTCGACACCCTCGCCTTCGAACTCAAGGAGATCGCGGCAACCAACCCGCAACTTGGAGAAGACGAGCGGCTAACGGCCGAACTCGCGTCTTTGCAGCACGCGGAGCGCATCACGCAGGCGGGCGCTGGCGCGTTCGCTGCACTAGCCGGCGAGGACGGCAACGCCGTTTCCTACGCCGCCGCGGCCCTAAGGGAACTCGAAACAGTGGCGCGCTACTCTCCTGCTCTGGCAGCGCTAGCACGCGACCTGCGCGAGCTCGTCAGCGGCCTGGGGGCAGTAGGTGGGGAGGTCGAGGCGTTCCTCTCCGACTTCGAGGCCGACCCCCAACGCCTCGACGATGTCCAGGCACGCCTCGCGGCCCTCGAGAACCTCAAACGCAAGTACGGCCACGACCTCGAGGCAGTCGACACCTACCGCAAGGCAGCGGCTGCCGAGGCAGAGGAACTACAGGGCGCCGACCAGGAGATAGTGCGCTTGGAAGCGCAAGCAGCGGCGCTGGCAGTCGAACTCGCAACCCTCGGGGCGAACCTAACCACGGCACGCATCGGCGCCGGCGCGGCCCTCGCAGCAGGGGTGTTACCGCTGCTCAAGCAGCTCGGCCTGCCGAACGCACGCTTCGAGGTGGCGATAACCCCGGCGACCAAGCGCTCGCGGAACGGCCAGGACGAGATCGCTTTCATGTTCGGCGCCAATACGGGCGAGCCATTGAAGCGCGCGTCCGACGCGGCGTCTGGCGGTGAACTCTCACGCATCATGCTCGCACTGCACCTCGTTACCGGCTCAGACTTGCCAACGGTGGCGTTCGACGAGGTCGACGCCGGCGTTGGCGGCGTGACCGCGGATCACGTTGGGTCGCTCCTCGCCCGCCTCGCCCGCGAGCGGCAAGTGCTGGTAGTCACGCACCTCGCGCAGGTGGCCGCCTTCGCGGACGCCCATTACAAGGTCGAGAAGGTCGAGGTCGATGGGCGCACCGTCACGCGCCTGCACCGACTGGAAGGAGACGAACGCACCAGCGAACTCGCGCGGCTACTATCCGGCACCCTCACGGATGCGTCACTGCGCCACGCGAGCGAACTGCTCGAGCGCGCCCAGGCGGCCGCCGAGCGCGCTCCCACAGTGGCCCCGCAGCGCGGCACGCGTCACACCTAAGCCACATGGCCACTGCGCTATGCTTGAGTTCATGGAGTCGCGCTCGCGCCATTCTGGAGTCGCTGATGGTGGACGCTGAAGGCCGCCACAACGGCGATCCGTGTCCGCGGTGCGGCGGCGTGGCAACCACCACCTACTACTACAACGAGGGGTTCGAGGAGCTCGAGTGCCCGGAATGCGGCTACTCATCCGAAGCCGCGGAACTTGACGCGCTCGCACGCTACGAATCCGAACTCGTCGAAGCCGGCGTCAGGCGTTCAGACGCTCGGCCCGGCGCCGGTCCCCAACCCGACTCGCCGCCGTACCCACGGCGCAGCCTCAAGGCATAGCTCGTGCAGGACGTCGCCAGAACCCACCGCTCAAGGCCGTGCGGTGGGTTCTGTTCATGTCTGGCCGGAACACGGTCACAGTTAGCAAAGAAACGAGGGGTCGAGCGCCCGCAGCGCCGAAGCGCCGCCGCCGCAGTGCCCCGGAGGGAGAAAGCATGGACGTGAAGGTCGTTCTCAGCTCGGAGGAGATCATCCGCGGGCTTAAGCACTACCGGCGCATCGCCAAGCAAGACCTGCTCCGGGCGCCAGAGACCGTCAACCCAGACGCCTTCCGCACGCATGCCGAGGCGCGGCGCAGCGTCTACGCGGAACTCAGCCAGATAGCCGAGGTAAGCAGCCCTGGCGAAGTCGCAGCCGCTGCCCTCCACGCGTACAAGGCGCTGCCGTTCGTGACGGGCTCGGAGCGGCCAGAACACACCGAGATCAAGGGCCGCGAGAACGCGCTAGAGAACTTCTTCCTCATGATCGGGCTCGAGAAGCGCATCCAACGCGAGGCGCGCAGCATGCGGCCAACCCTGAACTCGCTTACCAACCAGGCTAGTCCTGACGTAGCTGCCGAAGCGGGCTGAACGACCGCAGCAGCAGGGCTCCTTAGCGTCCTGAGCGGCATCTGGGGCGTGGTACAACGGGGCCCGTGACGCTAGCTGACTTAGAGCGCCTGGCCGCCGAGCGTCCAGAAGCGCTGCATGAACTCTCTGAAAACCTCGTGTTCGGGGAAGGCAATCCGGACGCGCAGTTGGTGCTGGTGGGCGAAGCCCCAGGCGAGGACGAGGACCTCAGTGGGCGGCCGTTCGTTGGCCGCGCGGGCCAACTCCTCGACAAGGTGCTCGCGTCGGTTGGCATCGACCGCGACGAGGTCTACATCACCAACATCGTCAAGTTCCGCCCGCCAGACAACCGTAACCCTCGCCCAGAAGAGGTCGCGGCAGGCGAGTGGGTGCTCCTCGAACAACTGAAGATCATCAAGCCGCAGATCATCGTGCCGCTGGGTAACGTGCCGACGCAGTACTTTCTGCACACGAAAGAAGGCATCACCAAGACCCGCGGCAAGTGGCATGAATGGCACGACATCCAAGTCTTCCCGCTATTTCACCCCGCCTACTTACTACGTAACGCCAGCCGCGAACGCGGCGCGCCTAAGTGGATAACCTGGAACGACATGAAGGAACTCAAGCGGGCGCTCGACGCTCTGCCGCCAAAGGATCACGCCTTCCACCTGGATACCGCCGAGCAAGGAGCGCTCTTCTGACCCCCACCGAGAACCAAGAGGCCGCAACCAGCGAAGTTCAGCGCCAAGCAGAAACCGAAGCCAGCGTGCGCTTCGTTGGGCTGATTCACGCACTGAGGGCGTCAGCAGAGGCGGCGATGGGCGACGACAGCAGCCCGCTACGGCTAGCGAGCCGCGACGGCGTAGCGGGCCGCAAGGCCGCGCGCCGCAGCCTCGACCTGCTCGAGATGCTACAAGTCAAGACGCTAGGCAACCTAGAACCCGGTGAGCGCGACGCCCTCTGGTCTGCATTACGCGCCGTGCGCGACCGGCTGCAGGAAACGGCAGGCGAACTGCCCGTACTGGACGCCTCAAGCGCCGGCCTGCTAACAGACGACCAAGCGTGAGAGCGTTAGTGCAGCGTGTTAGCCGGGCGGCCGTCCGCGTCGAGGCTCGCACCGTAGGTGAGATCGGCGCCGGCTTCCTCGTACTCCTCGGTGTGCAACCAGGCGACGATGCCGAGCTGGCTAAGCGCCTCGCTGACAAGATCCGCAAGCTGCGCGTGTTCGAAGACGAAGCAGGCAAGATGAACTTGAGCCTCGAGCAGGTCGGGGGCGCCTGCCTGGTTGTCAGTCAGTTCACCCTCTACGGCAACGCCAAGGACGGCAACCGCCCAGGCTTCAGCGGCGCCGCGCGCCCTGAAGTGGCCGAGCCGCTCTACCTGGAGTTCGTGGCCGCCCTCACGCAAGCTGGCGTGGCGGTGGCAACGGGCGAGTTCGGCGCCATGATGGACGTCGAGCTAGTCAACTCGGGTCCAACTACCCTGTGGTTAGACACGGCCGAGCTGTTCACCTAGCTAAAGGGCGGGCAGCTTGCCCGCCCAAACGAGCCCCAGCTGTGAGTCAGCCAGCCACGCGCGAAGCCGCAGGCAACGCGGTAGCGCCCTCGAACAAGTTGACCTCTTCGATGAAGCGCTTGAAGTGATACGAGGCGTCGTGCGGCCCCGGGCTGGCCTCCGGGTGGTACTGCACGCTGAACACCGGGTAGCGCGAATGCGCCATGCCCTCGAGCGTGCCGTCGTTCAGGTTGATGTGAGTGGCAACGAACTGCTCGCCCGGTATCGAAGCGATGTCCACGACGTAGTTGTGGTTCTGGCTCGTGATCTCGACGGTGCCGGTGATCAAGTTCTTGACGGGCGTGTTGGCGCCGTGATGACCGTAAGCGAGCTTGTGTGTGCGCCCACCGACCGCCAAACCGAGGAGCTGGTGCCCGAGGCAGATGCCGTAAGTCGGAAGTAGGCCCAGTAGCTGCCACACGGTGTCGTGGGCGTACTTGGGGCCCGCAGGGTCGCCTGGCCCGTTGGACAGCACGAGGCCGTAAGGGTTGAGGGCCATGATCTGCGCAGGCGTCGTCTGGGCAGGGACCACGATGACCTCCGCGCCGGACTGCTCGAGCTTGTAGACGATCGAGTGCTTGATACCGAAGTCGATGAGGACGACGCGCGGATGGTCCTGGAAGGTGGGCCGCGCGTAAGGCAGCGGCGTCGTTACCTCCGGCGTCATGTCGCGACCGTCGATGTCCTCATGGTCGCGGGCCTCTTGGACCAGCTCCGCCTCGAGCGCGTCATCCGTGTGACCGTGGTAGATGACGCCCTTGACGACGCCGCCGGAGCGCAGGCGGCGCGTTAGCGCCCGGGTGTCGATGCCCTCGATGCCGACGATGCCGTGCTGCTCCATGAACGCCTGCAGGTCCTGGTTGGCGCGGTGGTTCGACGACACTCGCGAGAACTCACGCACGATGAAGCCGCGGGCGTACGGCTTGTTCGACTCCATGTCGTACACGCTCACGCCGTAGTTGCCGATGTGCGGGTAGGTCATGGTGACGATCTGACCGTGGTAGCTGGGATCGGTGAGGATCTCCTGGTAGCCGGTCATCGAGGTGTTGAACACGATCTCGCCGACGGACTTGCCGTGCGCGCCGAAGGCGTAACCGTAGTAGACCGTGCCGTCTTCTAGCGCGAGGAGCGCGGGGGGTTTGGTGAGGAGCGACATTCCGTCACGCACATTAGCAGGTAGCGCCCTAGGAGACGGTGTGCGGAGGGATGACGGCGCCGGCTGGCACGGCCGCGTCGGTCAGTACGCTGTACGCGCCGATACGCGCACCCTCCCCCACTCGCGAGCTGCCGCGCAGCACCACGCCTTGCTCTAGAACGCAATCGCGGCCGAGCGCCACGCCGTCGTCGATGTAGGTGGTGTTCGGGTCGAGCATGGTAACGCCAGCCTTCAACCAGTGGTCGGTCACGCGTTGACGCAGTATGCGCTCGGCCGTCGCTAGCTGGGCCCTGTCGTTGACGCCAAGCAGCTCGCGTTCGTCGGCCAGTAGCGTGCGCACCGGATAGCCGTCTGCGAGGTACGCCTTCGGCAGGTCGGTGATGTAGTACTCGTTCGCAGCGTTGTCGTTGCGCAGCAAGGTGGCGCGCCTGAACACGTCGCTATCGAACAGGTAGACGCCCGGGTTGATCTCGTTGAGCGCACGTTCCGCTTGGGTGGCGTCCTTCTCCTCTACTATTGCGCTCAGCTCTCCGTTGCCGTTGCGCACTATCCGCCCTAGCCCCGTCGGATCGGCTGTCGTGCAGGTGAGCAACGCCATGCCGCTCTCGTTACCTAGGGTGTTGACGAGGGCGAGGAGGGTGGCGCTCGTGAGGAGCGGCCCATCGCCGTTCAGGACGAGGACGTTACCCGTGAACCCTTCGAGCGCCGCGGCGCTCTCCCTCAGGGCGTGGCCGGTGCCGTAACCGGTGGAGAAGTCTTGCGTCACGAACGTTAGGCCGCGGCCAGCGAACCGCTCCCTCACTTCGTCGCCTGAGTAGCCGACCACGACGACGGTGCGCGTGGGGTTGAGCGGCGCGACCGCCCTGAGGATGTGCTCGAGGAGCGGCCTGCCCGCCGCCTCGTGCAAGACCTTGTGCAGTCGAGAGTTCATGCGCTTGCCTTCGCCCGCGGCCAGCACGACGACGGCGAGTGGCGGCCGGGTGGCGCCCGCGGCCGTCACTTACTCCTCCGCGCGTGCCCGCCCTTGGAAGCATCTTTCCCCTGTGGTGGTCCGGACCCCGCGGCACCAGCGGCCGCCGGCACGATGGGCTTCGGGTATGGCGCGTTAGCGCTCCTGCGCACCATGAAGATGGCGACGATGACGATGACCACGCTCGCCAGCTGCGTGACAGTGAAGAGGCCGATGCCTGCCTTGTCGAGACCGTCTTCGAGCACAGCCTTGATGGCGAGGGGGTTGTCGCGGAACGTCTCCTCCAGTACGGAGCGCAGCACCGAGTACCACAGCACCATCTGCCAGAACGCGTAGCCGGGGCCCTTCCCGCGGTTCATGGCCCACAGGGTGATGAGCACGACGAAGATGCCGATCACCACCCCGTAGATCTGGGTGAGGTGAACGGGCCCGCGGACGATGGCGCCGGTGCATTGGTATAGGGGGATGTAGGAGCCGTCAGAGCACACGCCCGGGAACGCGCTCCACAAGTCTGGGCCGAAGACAAAGCGGCCGAACGCCCCAAGCGTCTGCGTGCCTGCTTCTGGCCAGGTGAAACCGACGGGCCAATTCGTGAGGCGCCCACCCGTGTCGGTGCCGTTCATGAAGTTGCCGATGCGCCCGCCGATGATGCCAAAGCCGGCGATGGGCGACATGGCGTCGAGGTACGCCCACATGTTGAGACGCTGCCACCTCGAGTACAGCCAGGTGGCGAGCATGACGCCGAGGACGCCGCCATGGATGCTGATGCCCCCCTGCCATACCTTGAAGACGTCACCAGGGTTGCCGTTCGGGCCGAAGAACGCCGCCGGGCTGGTCAGCACGTACACGACGCGTGCGCCGATGATGCCGGCGATGACGAGCCACACGGCCATGTCGAGGAGCTTCTCTGGGTCTAGGCCGCGCCTTGCCGCGTAGCGCAGCGCTAGCGCTGCGCCTGCCAGCACGCCGAGGGCGATGAGTAGGCCGTACCACCTGATGGCGAGCGGCCCTAGCTGAAAGAGGATCGGGTCCATGCAGCTCCTATGTGGCGCGCCCCGTCACCTGGCCGTGAGCCAAGCGCGAACCGCCTCACCCCGCGAAGAAGCGCGGGAACACGATGACACCAATTACTACCATTATGACGAGCTTCGCGACCGCACCACCGAGGGTACCGACGAACGCACCGACACCGGAGCGGACGGCGTCGTTGAGTGGCCGACCGACGAGCAACTCGGCGATGGAAGCGCCAGCGACGGCGCCGAAGAGGAAGCCCCACGGCGGGAACACGAAGAGGCCGACGAACGAGCCGACCACCCCACCCCACGTGCCTGCGCGGCCAGCCCCGTAGACTTTCGAACCGAGCCACGTGCCAACAAGGTCTAGGACTTGCGAGAGGACCGCCAGAAGCGCAACGTAAACGAGCACCTCGACGCCGAAGCGTTGGAACCCCATGATCGCGGCCGCGGCTAGCGCCCCGAGCGCCGCGATCGGCACGCCGGGCAAGACCGGCAATATCACGCCGAGCGTTGCCACGATGAACGCGACGAGGAAGATGGCGAAGGCGAGGACCGTCACGCGCGAAGCATAAGGCCTGTGATCAGCTCGCAGGTGGCGTTATGCGTTCCCCACGGATCTCCTCGACCGCGAAAGCGAGGGCGGTGACGACGCCAGCCAGGGCCGTTCCGGCCGCCGTAGGCGTGCCAGGCAAGTTGACGATGAGGGTGCCGCGCCTCACCCCGGCCAATGCGCGGGACAGCACGCCGAGCGGCTGCTCCTTGGCGACGGCAGCGCGCATCGCCTCAGGCAAGCCGCGGACTTCGCGCTCGATGACCTCGGCGGTAGCTTCGGGCGTGCGGTCGCGCTGGCCTAGCCCGACCCCGCCGGTGGTGAGGATGAGGTCGATCTCGCCAACGTCGCACCAGACGCGCAGCTTCGCGCGGATGAGCGCCTGCTCGTCAGGCACGGCCTGGTAATCGACTTCGACGAACGGCCCGCCCTTGAGCACCTGCCTGATGGCCTGAGCGGTGCGGTCCTCACTCCCGGCCCCCACGCCTGTGCTCGACACCATGAGGATGGCTGTACGAATCATGCCAAGACTCTAGCCACACGTGTAGCGAGCATGAGCGGGCATCGGCCACATCGGTGGGCAAGCGATGCCGTGCGTTGCCGAGGTGTACCTTAAGGTAAACCGCTCGACCGCGCCGCCCCGTGCCTCACGGTAGCCTGGCGCGGCGCGCAAGGCCATGGAGGTTCTTTTGAAGATTCACGAGTATCAGGCCAAGGAGCTGATGAAGCAACGCGGACTAGCGGTCCCCATCGGCCGTGTGGCGCACACAGTCGACGAGGCCGTCGAGGCAGTAAGGCCGCTGGTCGAGGCGAGCGGCAACCCGGTAGTGGTCGTGAAGTCGCAGATCCATGCCGGCGGCCGCGGCAAGGGCCGTTTCGTCGAGCACCCCGAGGTGGCAGGCGTCAACGTCGTCACCGCTGGCATCAAGGGCGGGTTGAAGGCCACCGAGGAGCGCGTGCGCGAGCTCGCCAAGGCCATGCTAGGTTCGACGCTCGTCACCATCCAGACCGGTGGAGCGGGCAAGCAGGTCAACCGCCTCTACATCGAACAGGGCATCGACATCGACCGCGAGCTCTACTTGTCCGTCGTTCTAGACCGCTCGACCGGCCGCAACGTCGTCATGGCCTCGACGGAGGGCGGCATGGACATCGAAGAGGTGGCTCACAGCGCGCCGGAGAAGATCCTCCGCGAGAGCGTCGACCCGTCCGTTGGGCTACTCGACTTCCAGGCGCGGCGGTTGGCGTTCGCGCTCGGATTGACAGGTGACGCGCATAAGAACGGCGCGCGCTTCATCCGCGCCCTGTCTGCCCTCGCCACCGACCTCGACACCGACATGGTCGAGATCAACCCACTTGTCGTCACGAAGAGCGGCCAGGTCATGGCCCTCGACGGCAAGATGAGCTTCGACAACAACGCGCTCTTCCGCCACAAGGACCTCATCGAGATGCGCGACTTGACGGAGGAAGACTCCGCGGAAGTCGAGGCGAGCAAGTTCGGCCTCTCGTTCATCAAGCTGGAGGGCACCATCGGTTGCCTCGTTAACGGGGCTGGCCTAGCCATGGCGACCATGGACACCATCAAGCAGGTAGGCGGAGAGCCAGCGAACTTCCTCGACGTCGGCGGTGGAGCGACGACCGAGAACGTGACGGCCGCATTCAAGATCATCACGCGCGACCCGAACGTCAAGGGCATCTTCGTCAACATCTTCGGCGGCATCATGAAGTGCGACACCATCGCCAACGGCGTCGTCGAGGCGGTGCACCAAGTCGGTCTTCAAGTGCCGTTGGTCGTTCGTTTGGAGGGCACCAACGTCGCCCTCGGGAAGAAGATCATCGACGAGTCCGGCCTTAACGTCGTGAGCGCGTCCGACATGAAGGATGGCGCCCGCAAGATCGTCGAACTGGCCGGGGGTGCCAAATGAGCGTGCTAGTCGACCTGAACACGCGGCTCATCGTCCAGGGCCTCGGCGAGGCTGGGGCTTTCCACACGGACAAGGCGATCGCATACGGCACTAACGTCGTTGGCGCCGTGCGACCAGGCAAGAGCGGCCAGGCCGTGCGCTTCGAAGGCGTCACCGACCACTCCGGAGTGCCAGGTCGTTCCGACAACTACCAGGTGGACGTGCCGAGCTACGACACGGTGCGCGCCGCCGTCGAGGCGACGAACGCCAACGCCACCGTACTGTTCGTGCCACCGCCGTTCGCGGCGGACGCGATCATGGAAGCCGCCGAGGCGGGCGTGAAGCTGATCGTCACCATCACCGAAGGCATCCCGATCGGCGACATGGTCAAGGTGAAGCGCTACCTCACGGGTAAAGACGTGCGCCTCGTTGGCCCCAACTGCCCGGGCGTCATCACCCCGCACCAGTGCAAGATCGGCATCATGCCTGGCTACATTCACCAGCGCGGCCGCATCGGCGTCGTCAGCCGCTCTGGCACCCTCACGTACGAGGCCGTCAAGCAGCTCACGGACGCCGGGCTCGGTCAGACGACCGCGGTAGGCATCGGCGGCGACCCTGTGAACGGCACGAACTTCATCGACGTGCTCGAACTCTTCAACGCAGACCCGGCTACCGAGGGCGTCATCATGATCGGCGAGATCGGCGGCAGCGCGGAAGAGGAAGCGGCCGCCTGGATCGGCGCCAACATGCGCAAGCCCGTCGCGTCGTTCATCGCCGGCACGACAGCTCCTCCAGGCAAGCGCATGGGCCACGCGGGAGCCATCATCTCAGGCGGTCAAGGCACCGCCGGCGAGAAGATCAAGGCGCTCGAGGGCGCTGGCGTGGTCGTCGCCGCCACCCCGTCAGACATGAGCAGCGCGATGCTGGAGGCCATGCGCCGCGCGGGGATCGCCTGACGGTCGCAACGGGTGCGTCCGGTAGCGCCCTCGGAAGCGACCAACGGCGCTACCGCGGGCGTTTCGCCCCCTCCCCAACCGGCTCTCTTCACCTCGGCAACGCCCGCACCGCGCTCATCGCGTGGTTGCGGGCGCGCGCTTGCGGTGGGGACTTCGTCGTGCGCGTCGAGGACATCGACGGCCCACGCACGCGCGCGGAGGCGGTGAGCGGCAACCTGACCGAGTTGCGGTGGCTCGGAGTGGACTGGGACGAGGGACCCGATGTCGGCGGACCTCACGCGCCCTACCGGCAAAGCGAGCGCTCCGCGTCGTACGAGGCCGCGCTGCAGCGCCTGACGGCTAGCGGCAGAGTGTTCGCGTGTTACCTCTCACGCAAGGACCTCGCCGAAGCCGGGAGCGCTCCCCACGGCCCCAGCGGGGAGCGCGTTTACGTGGCGGCGGACAAGCGCCGCAGCGACGCGCTGGCCTCCTCCAAGGCGGCGGCGGGCGTGCGGCCGAGCTGGCGCTTCGAAGTCAGCGACGAGACCGTGGAGTTCGCTGACGCCTGCCAGGGTCAGACGCGCGTGAACCTAGCCTCCGACTTGGGGCATTTCGTGGTGAGGCGCTCCGACGGCCTCTGGGCGTACCAGTTGGCGGTGACGGTCGATGACGCCGCCATGGGCATAACTGAAGTCGTGCGCGGCGCCGACCTGCTTACGAGCACCGCAGCGCAGTTGGCGCTCTACCGCGCCCTAGGGTCGACGCCGCCGAATTATGCCCACGTTGGACTCGTGCGCGACGAGGCTGGTGAGCGCCTCGCCAAGCGCAACGGCGCCCTGACGCTTCACGACCTGCGGGCGGCTGGTGTGCGGCCCGAGCGCGTCGTCGGCCTGCTAGCCAACCAGCTCGGGGTCACTTCCGGGCTACAAGAGCTGGCGCTACCCGAACTCCTCGCGACCTTCGATCCAGTGCGCCACTCCTGCGCATCCGCCACCCTGAGTGCTGCGGACCTCTCGTGGCTGACGGCCTGAGCGACCGCAAGCTTCGCACCGGACTTGTCAGGCGCTGCGTCCGCGCGTACACTTCCAGCATGCGCCCAAGGTCTCGTGTTCGCACGCCGCGCGCGTTCAAGCATCGCCACCAGCGTTGGTGGCGGCAGCTCGCTGATTGACTGCACCGTCAGCCAAGCGCTGGCGCTCATATCGCACGATCACTACCCGACAATTCGCCGCATGACGGCCGCTCACCAGCGCGCACGCCGACGTGCAGGAGGACACATGCTCACCGTTACACCCGAGACTCCGCCAGCAGAGGCGGGCTTGACGGCCCGCTTCCCGCTCCCAGACGAACGAGGCCGCTTCGGCACGTTCGGGGGTCGTTACGTCCCCGAAACACTCATCCCAGCGCTCGACGAGCTCCAGGCAGCGTACGAGGCCGCTAGGCGAGACCCGGCGTTCGTCAACGAGTACTCGGCCACGCTCCGCGACTACGTTGGCCGGCCTAGCCTCCTCTACTTCGCGCGCAATCTGACGGAGCAGCTCGGTGGCGCGCGCGTCTACTTGAAGCGCGAGGACCTCAACCACACTGGGGCGCACAAGATCAACAACACCATCGGCCAGGCGCTCGTAGCGCGGCGGATGGGCAAGCGCCGCGTGATCGCCGAGACGGGGGCCGGTCAACACGGGGTCGCGGCCGCCACGGCAGCCGCCCTTTTCGGCCTCGAGTGCAGGGTCTACATGGGCGAGGAAGACGTGCGGCGTCAAGCCTTGAACGTCTACCGCATGCGACTGCTCGGCGCCGAGGTCGTGCCCGTCGCCAGCGGCACGAAGACCTTGAAGGACGCCACCAACGAGGCCATCCGCGACTGGGTGACCAACGTGCGCGACACCTTCTACATCCTCGGTTCAGTCGTCGGGCCTCACCCCTACCCGATGCTCGTCCGCGACTTCCAGAGCGTCATCGGCCGCGAGGTCGCGGAGCAGTTGGAAGCGGTCGAGGGCAGGGCCGTTCCTGACGCCATCGTGGCGTGCGTGGGTGGCGGCAGCAACGCCATCGGCATCTTCGCGCCGTTCGCGTACTTGGCGCCCGCTAGACGACCGCGCCTCATCGGCGTGGAGGCAGGCGGGCACGGTCTGGCAAGCGGCCTGCACGCCGCCTCCGTGGCAGCGGGCAAGATCGGCGTGCTGCACGGCTCGCGCATGTACCTGCTATCGGACGCCGACGGGCAGATCTCGCCGCCGCACAGCGTTTCCGCCGGCCTCGACTATCCAGGCGTCGGGCCAGAGCATAGCTACTACCACCAGCAGGGCATGGCTGAGTACGTGCCCATAACTGACGATGAGGCGCTCGACGCCTTCGAGGTGCTCGCGCGCGCAGAGGGCATCGTGCCTGCCCTCGAGAGCGCGCACGCCGTGGCGCAGGTGCTCAAGTTGGCGCCGACGATGGGCCGCGAGCAAGTGATCGTCATGAACCTCTCAGGCCGGGGTGACAAGGACGTGGCCGAGGTCTCCCGCCTGCGTGGCGCCGAGGTGGGCGCATGAGCCGCATCGCGGATGCCTTCGCCACCTGCCGCGCCGAGGGGCGCGCTGCCTTCGTTGCGTTCCTGACGGCCTCCTACCCAGATGACGCGCGCTTCCTCGAGGCGGCGACGGCCGTGCTGCGTCACGCCGACGTGCTCGAGGTCGGGTTGCCGTTCTCGGACCCGCTCGGCGACGGCCCCGTCATCCAGCGCGCGAGCGAAGCCGCCCTCGCAGGTGGCGCGAGCGCGGCGCGGACGCTAGAGCTCGTCACCGCGCTGCGCGCCACGACAGACAAGCCCATCCTCGTGATGACTTACTACAACCCCGTCTTCTGTTTCCCAGGGGGCGAGGGCGAGTTCGTCCGCGCAGCCAAGGCGGCAGGCGTCGACGGGCTGATCCTGCCAGACTTGCCGCCCGACGAGGGCGCCGAGCTCATCGCCGCGGCGCGAACTGCCGACCTGGACACGGTCTTCCTAGTCGCTCCCACCTCGACACCTGAACGTCTCGCTCTGGTCACTGCTGCTTGCCGCGGGTTCGTTTACGCCGTATCCGTCACCGGTGTGACCGGCGCGCGTGACAGTGTGCCAACCGAGGTGGCGGGCCTGGTTGCCGCCGTGAAGGCCGTGACCGACCTGCCCGTTGCCGTTGGTTTCGGGGTCGGTAGCGCGGCGAGCGCACGACGCGTTGCCGCCGTCGCCGACGGCGTCGTCGTCGGCTCTGCTCTGGTCAGCACGCTGGAGCGCGGTGAGGCGCTCGGCCCCCTGGCCGCGGAACTAGCGGCTGGCTGCAAGCGGGACTAACGCTTGAGTGGCGCGCGGCCGCCCTCGCAGCTCGCGCGCCACCCTCTAAAGGGGTTGGGTTAGCGTCAGTCGCCGCTGACCTTGGCCTCAGAACCGACGTTAGCGTAGAGCTCGTAACCGACGAGCAGCTCGGCCGGGCTCTCGATGGGGAGTTCGTTGGCCACCACGCGCACGACGACGGGGTTGCCGCCTTGGGCGGGGGTGAGCGCGAGCAGCGTGCCGACCGCGTGCGAGCGCGAGATGACCTCGAAGCCGCGCAGACCGCCTGACGTACCAACGCGGATGGTGCCGGCAGGCAGTGTTTGAACCTCGAGCCGGACCCGCGCCACGCCCGAGCCGATCATGCCGATGGCCTCGGCGCCGGCGCGGGACAAGTCGATGATCCGACCGCCTTTGAACGGCCCCCTATCATTTATGCGCACGACGACGCTGCGCCCGTTCGTCTCGTTGATGACCTTGACCAACGTGTTGAACGGCAACTCGCGGTGGGCGGCCGTTAGTTCGCTTGGGTTGAAGATCTCGCCGTTCGCGGTGCGCTTGCCAGCGAAACCTGGGCCGTACCACGACGCCATGCCGCTCTGCACGCCGGCGGCTGCCGTGGCGGTCGCAACTGGGCGCGGTGGGGTGGCGGCCGCGGCGGCCATGTTCACGTCCGCGCGCATGACGCTTGGCGCGCACCCAGAGATGGAGAGGAGCAGCAGGGTGAGCAAGGCGCCGCCAAGCGCCCGCCGCCTAGGCGTCAACGCAAGCCGCTCGGCGTCACAAGTAGAGGCGCGCTTTAGCATCACTCATGCTAAGCGCGCCTCATGCCGCCATGATGTGAGAATACTGAGTCTGGTCCTACGCCGCCGGCGCTTACGCCCAGGTGCGGCGAGCCAGCTCCTTCTGGCAGATGACGAAGGCCTCGTAATCGTCGATCTGCGCGCTGCCGTCCGTGATGGCGCCTTCGCAGCGGGAGATGATCTCGCTCAGCTCTTCGTTGCTTAGGAAGCGTACGTCTTGGTTCTGTGGGCGTTCCTGTAGCATGCCCTTCACCTAGCCTCTCGGTTACTCGTTCTTAGCCCCTTAGTGGGTACCTCAAGGGCTTCCGCCTAGCTCAACTAGGTAGAAGGTAGCAACGGTCCTATTACAGAAGTCTCACATGGGCCTCAGGTTGCGCCGGGCGCGCACCGCTACGAACGCGGACGCGCGTCCCTCACGACATCTAGCCAGATGAGAATCGCCCTGAACTGCCGCTCGGGCAGAACACGCCGCTAGCCTCGCAGCAGCGGTAAGGTGCGTGAGTGACGGATAGCCATTGCCACCTCGACCGCTGCCCAGACCCAGCGGCCGCCGTAGATCCCGGTCTCGTAGCCATGGTCACGGTGGGCACGGACGCACAACGCAGCCGCCTTGCACTGGCCGCCGCGCGCCAGTACCGCAACGTCTTCGCGGCCGTCGGCGTGCACCCGAACAGCGCCAGCCTGGCCTCGGCTGCTGACGAACGCGACGCCATCGCGCAGCTCGCTCGCGACCCCCTCGTCGTTGCCATCGGCGAGACCGGCTTCGATCAGTACTGGGAAGACGAGACGCTCGACTCGCAACGTGCCGCCTTCGAGTGGCAGTTGGAGCTGGCGCGTGAAGTCGGCAAACCGCTCGTGCTGCACGTGCGCGACAAGCAAGGCAGCGAGACTGCCGCCCTAGCCGCCGCCACTGCGCTGCAAGCTGGCGCGTACGGCCACGGCATGCTCCACTGCTTCAGCGGCCACGAGCGCCTCCTCGAGGTTGGGCTCGAGCTCGGCTGGATGGTGTCGTTCGCGGGCAACCTGACCTACAAGAGCGCCGTGAACTTGCGGGCTAGCGCTCGTAAGGTACCGCTTGACCGCTTGCTCGTAGAAACCGACAGCCCATACCTCGCGCCTGCACCGCACCGCGGCAAGACGAACACTCCTGCGTTCGTGCGCGAGACGGCAGCCGTGCTCGCCGACGTCATCGGGGCAACGCCCGCCGAACTCGAAGCGCTAGTCGACGCCAACGCCGAACGCTTCTTCGGTTTCGCGGCAGCGCGCGCCGCGGCCTAGACTCGAGTCATGAGCGAAGGTAACCCACGAGACAGTAACGCTCCAGCCAACGCGGCCCCTGAGTACCTCGACGACAGCACCTACGTGATGGTGGAAGGCGCGGAGCTGTACGCGGAGCAGGTAGGGCCAGCGACTGCCCCCGCCGTCTATTACCTCCACGGCGGGCCCGGCTACAGCAGTCACTCGTTCCGTGAACTGATGGCTGACGACCTAGAGGCGTGGCGCATGGTCTACGCCGACGTGCGCGGCGGCGGGCGCTCATACGCCGCGGCCGGCACCAGTGGCGACCTGCCGACCTTGGCGGACGACGTGACGGCCATCATGGACACCTGTGAGGTTGAAAGCGCGGTGCTCCTCGGTCACGGGTTCGGCGCCATGATCGCGGTTCAGGCGGCTCTCGATCATCCCGAGCGCGTGACCGGCCTAGTGCTGGTCAACCCGTGGCTGTCGCTCCCGGTATTGGCCGAACGCCTACTGGCGGCCGCGGAGGCCGCTTCTGGCCTAACCGCAGACCTCGAGGGCGATGGCTCAGATGACGAGGTGAAGCCGCCAACCGCGGACGCCGCCGCAACCGCGGACGCCGCCTTCTCGCTCATGAACCCCAAGGCGCTCTTCGACGCGCTGCAGTTCCCCACCGCCACTTCGCGCTTGCGGCTCGAGCACGTTGACGCCGAGGCGCTACTCGGACCCCAGGAGGAAGACGAGACCGACGCCGTGTGGGGCCTCGAGGTGGTCTCGCGCTTACCGGAACTCGCGGCGCTAGGCACGCAAGTCATCGTCATTGCTGGCGAGCAGGACGGCACGAGTTACCCTGAGCAGGTCGAGGCGGCGCTCGCTCTCCTACCTGACGCGCTCTTCAGCGCCGTCGGCGGCGGCCACTACCCGTGGCTTGACGACCCGGAGACGTTCACCGACGTGCTGCACGAGGCTTTGCGTCGCGAGACCGGCCCTAAGGTTGCGTGAGTTCTTACTCTCGGCGTTCAGGCGGGGCGTGCTACCCTCCTCGCGTGCTGCAACCAGACGCCCGGGTCTCCTCCGTGCATGAGGTGACGCCAAGCTGGCTTGCGGCGCGCGGTCTAGAAGGCTTGCTAGTGGACGTCGACGACACGCTATTGGCTTCCACGGCTGTGACGGTCGACGACGGCGTCACCGACTGGCTGCGGGGGTTGCTAGTGGCCGGGGTGAAAGTAGCGATACTCTCCAACGGCGAACGGGAACGCGTCAGACTAGTCGCCTCACAGGCGGGCGTTCCGGCGCTTGCCCTGGCAGGCAAACCGTTCAAGGCCGCGTTCCGGCGCGGACTGCGCCTAGTCGCACTGCCTGCTGAACGAGTGGCGATGCTCGGTGATCAGCTCTTCACCGACGTCCTCGGCGCCAAGAGCGCCGGCCTCAAAGCGATCCTGGTGACCCCCCTGTCGCCAGGTAAACTTCCTCATACGCGCCTTGCGCGTCGACTGGAAAGATGGGTGCTGAAGGAGAGATGAGCGTGGCCGTGCTTTCCATCGGTGACAAGAGACTCGGGGCAGTGCTGCTCGAGCGCGGATACGTCACTGACGACGCCCTGCAACAAGCCATCAGCCGCCACTCCGAAGTGGGTGGCCGCTTGGCGGATATCCTCGTCAACATCGGGGTTCTCTCCGAGCAGCGCATCGCGCGGGCCATCGAGGAGTCCATCGGCATCCCGCTCATCAACCTGCCGCGCGTCGACATCATGGCCGACGCCCTAGCGAAGGTGCCGGCCGACCTCGCTAGCGAACTGCGCGCTCTCCCCTTCGCCATCGATCAGGATCGCCTGCGCGTGGCCTTCATCGATCCGCTCGACGCCCTCGGCATAGAAGAAGTCGAAGACTCGTCCGGTTGCCTCGTGGAGCCGTATCTCGCCCTGCAGAAGGAAATGCAGTGGGCGCTCGCAACCTACTACCCGGAGCTCGGACTCGAGCCGCCAGTCGACCTCGAGATCGACCCTGGCCAGCGGCTCGGCAACCTGGCCGTTAGCGCTGGCTTCCTCTCGCCTGCTCAGTTGAACGAGGCCATCGAGGAGCAGCAGCGCACTGGCGGCCTGCTCGGGCGCATCCTGGTGGCGCGCAACCACCTGAGCGAGGAGCAACTGACGCGCCTGCTGGCCGATCAGTACGGCATCCCGTTCATGGCCGAGTTGTCTGACGAGCCGACCAGCGAGGCGCTCGCCGCCAAGCTCCTGCGCCTAGACGCCGTGCAGTTCTCCGCCGTTCCTTACCGGCTCGAGGCAGACACGTTGGTCGTGGCGATAGCCGACCCGCGGCGCATGGCGGACGTCGAGTCGATCGTGTCCGGCGAGGTGGCGTTCGTCGCGGCGTCAGGACCGGAGGTGCAGTCGCGCATCGACCAGATGTACGCCCAGGATCAGGGCCGGTTGGGTGAGACGCTGCTGCAGAACCGGCGCCTCAAGCGCGAACAGTTGCGGCGTGCCCTCGAGGAGCAGGCGAAGCTCGGGCGCATAAAGCCGCTCGGCGAGATCCTCGTAGACCTCGGCTACGTCACGCAGGCAGACGTGGACGAAGCGCTCAACAAGCAGCGTTCGGGCGGCGGGCGCCTCGAGGACACGCTCGTGCAGTCAGGCAAGATCAGCCCAGACATGCTGGCGCGCAGCCTGGCCATGCAGCTCGGCTTCGAGTTCATCGAGGAGAACACCCGCATAGACCCGTACGCCGTCAGCCTCGTGCCTGAAGCCACGGCGCGGCGCTACACGGCCATGCCGGTGAGGCTCGACGGTGACGTGCTCGTGGTAGCCATGAAGGACCCGCGGCACGTGTTCGCACTTGACGACGTTCACCTGATCACTGGCCGCGAGATCCGCCCGGCGGTCGCTACCGAAGAGTCCCTCACGCGCATGCTCAACCGCTTCTACCGCGAGGGCACCGACATGGACGAACTGGCCAAGGCCGTCGTCGAGGAAGTCGGGGCCGGGGCCGCTCAAGAGACGGAAGACACGAGCGCCATCGACGACAACGCCCTCGTCAAGGTCGTGAACAACATCATCCGCGAGGCGCTGCTCAACGACATCTCGGACATCCACATCGAGCCGCGACCCGACAAGGTCATCGTGCGGGTGCGCAAGGACGGCAGCCTGCGCGAGTACATGACCATGCCGAAGGTCACGGGGCCAGCGTTGTCATCGCGCATCAAGATCATGGGTGGCTTGAACATCGCCGAGCGGCGCCTGCCGCAGGACGGACGAGTGCGCTTCCGCGACCGCAACATCGAGGTCGACTTGCGTCTCTCGACCCTGCCGACGGTCTACGGTGAGAAGTCGGTCATGCGCCTCTTGCGTAAGGCGTCTGACATCCCTGAGATCGAGCAGCTAGGCTTCGCCGATTACAACTACCAGCGCTTCACCGACGTCATCCAGAAGCCTTACGGCATGTTCCTCATCACGGGCCCGACCGGGTCGGGGAAGTCGTTCACGACCTTCTCGATCCTCAAGCGCCTCGCGACCCCAGAAGTGAACGTGACGACCATCGAGGACCCGGTCGAGTACGAGATCCCTGGCATCAACCAGACGCAGGTGAACATCAAGGCCGGCCTCGACTTCGCTCGCGCGTTGCGCTCCTTCCTGCGCCAGGACCCCGACATCATCATGGTCGGTGAGATCCGTGACCACGAGACAGCCAAGATCTCCATGGAAGCCGCACTAACCGGCCACTTGCTCATCGCTACGCTGCACACCAACGACTCAGCTGGTGCCATCACGCGCCTTCAAGAGATGGGCATCGAGCCGTTCAACGTCTCCGCCTCCCTCATCGGGGTGTTGGCGCAGCGCCTCGTGCGCCGCGTGTGCCGCGAGTGCAAGGTCGCGTCGACGCCTGATCCGGACATCCTGCGCCGCCTCGGCATCAGCGAGCGTGAAACGGCTGGCAAGAACCTTTACCGCGGCGTTGGGTGCGAGAAGTGCGGTGGCAGCGGCTATAACGGCCGTTACGCCATCCACGAGTTGCTCGTCGTTGACGACGAGATCGAGAAGGCCATCGTGCGTGAGGCCTCTGCGCACGAGCTCCGCGAGCTAGCCATGCAGCGCGGCATGAAGTCGCTGCGCGACGACGGCATCAACAAGGCTTTCCAAGGGATAACCACGTTAGAAGAGGTGTTGGCTCGCACGGCAGAGTGACGGCCACTGGCGGGCCGCCTTTCACGGCTGGCCGAGAGGATTGCAGATAATGGCAGACCAGATTCGCTCCACCCAGATCCAGGCAGACATAGTCGACCTGTTGAAGCTCGCCATCGAGCGGCGCGCCTCCGACTTGCTGCTAACCGTTGGCCTGCCCCCCATGCTGCGCCTCAGCGGCGAGTGGCGCCCGACCGAGTACGAGGTCCTGACGCCCAGCATGACCCGCAGGCTCATGTATGCGTTGATGGACGAGAAGAAGCAGCGCAACTTCGAGGAACGCAAGGACCTCGACTTCTCGTTCAGCCTCTCCGGCCACGGACGCTTCCGCGTGAACGTCTTCATGCAGCGCGGGTCCGTCGGCGGCGTCATGCGCACCATCGCCGACGAGGTCCTCTCGTTCAGCGAACTCGGTTTGCCGCAGGAAGTCGGCGAGGTCGCGCGCCTGCCGCGTGGACTCGTCCTCGTCACCGGTCCCACCGGCTCTGGCAAGTCGACGACCCTCGCGACCATGCTCAACCTCGTCAACGAGGAGTACGCCAAGCACATCGTCACCATCGAGGATCCCATCGAGTTCTTCCACCGCCACCAGACCTCCATCGTGAACCAACGCGAGGTGGGAGAAGACACCGCTAACTTCCAGGCGGCGCTCCGCAGCGTGCTGCGCCAAGCGCCGGACGTGATCCTGGTCGGCGAGATGCGAGACTTCGAGACGATCGGGGCCGCCGTGACCGCAGCCGAAACCGGGCACTTGGTGCTCGGAACGCTGCACACGAACACGGCCTCCGAGGCCATCGACCGCATCATCGACGTCTTCCCCGAGGCGCAGCAGGCGCAGGTGCGCGTGCAGTTGGCGAACAACCTCCAGGCCATCCTCACCCAGCAGCTGTTGCCCCGCGCCAACGGCGACGGCCGAACCTTGGCGTACGAGTTCCTCATCGCCACCCCTGCCGTGCGTAACCTCATCCGCGAGGGCAAGACCCACCAGATACCAGCGCAGATCCAGATGGGTGGGGCCGTCGGCATGCTCACCATGGACGCCTGCTTGGCGGAGATGCACCTCAAGCGCACCATCTCCTTCGAGGTGGGCCTCTCGCGCGCCGTAGACGCCAAGGAGTTCGAGCGCCTGGTGTCGACGGGCGGACAGGCGCAGGGCGCTACGCTCTCCACCGATCAGAGGACCAGCCCCGCAGCGACCGGGCCCCGCGGCAGTGCGCCGCCAGTAGGGCGCGGCGGGCGCGGTTGAGCAACGGTTCGGACACGTCGTTCGCCTGCTGGTTGACTGCTAGGCGTGGCGCTCATATACTTCGCCGCATGAGCGGCAACGCACTCCACCCTGCGCGGCGCGTTAGGCGTCGGCTTGCCTTCATCCAGGCGCGGGCAACGGTGCTCCTACCTCGGCGGGCGGCGTGAGCCAACGCTGAGGCGGTCGCGCGGCGACCTCGTCAACTAATGCTTCACGACCCCCGGCTAACCCCGTAGCCGAGGGTCGTTCTCTATCTTCACGGGCTTTGCTAGAGAGGGCGTATGAGTCAACCACGGAGTCTGTTCGACAAGGTGTGGGAGTCGCACACCGTAGGTAAGTTGCGCAACGGTGAGGATCAGCTCTTCATCGACACCCACCTCATCCACGAGGTCACCAGCCCACAGGCGTTCGGCATGCTCGCGGACTTGGGCGTGAGCGTGCTCATGCCGGAGCGCACCTTCGCGACCGTCGACCACATCGTGCCGACGCACACTCGCGTCGAGCCGTTCGCCGACCCCCTTGCGGCGGCCATGATCGCCGAGCTCCGCAAGAACACGGCGGCTAACGGCATCAAGTTCTTCGATGTCGGCGGCGGCCTGCAGGGCATCGTGCACATGGTGGGCCCGGAGCAGGGCATTACGCAGCCAGGCACGGCCATCGCTTGTGGCGACTCGCACACGAGCACGCACGGTGCTTTCGGCGCCATCGCCTTCGGCATCGGCACTTCGCAGGTGCGCGACGTGCTAGCAACGCAGACGATGGCGATGAGCAAGCCTAAGCTCCGCCGCATCGAGGTCAACGGCGAGTTGCGACCAGGCGTTTACGCCAAGGACGTCATCCTCCACATCATCCGCACGCTCGGGGTCAAAGGCGGCATCGGTTACGCGTACGAGTACGGCGGCTCCACCTTCGACGCCATGACGATGGAGGAGCGCATGACCGTCTGCAACATGTCGATCGAGGGGGGTGCGCGCTGCGGTTACGTCAACCCAGACGCCACGACCTTCGCCTACCTGAATGGCAGGCCTTATGCGCCAGCTGGCGCCGAGTGGGACGAGGCCGTCGCGCGGTGGAGCGCCCTAGCCTCCGAACCCGGCTGCCACTACGACGACGTCGTCGTGTTCGATGCGGCCGACGTTCCGCCGACGGTCACGTGGGGCATCAACCCAGGCCAAGCCATCGCCATCGACGAACTCGTGCCAAGCGTTGAAAACTCCGCGCAGCACGACAAGGCAAGCGTGGCAGAGGCCCTGGCGCACATGCAGTTGACCGGCGGCGCACCCATCAAGGGCACGAAGGTCGACGTTGCGTTCTTCGGCTCATGCACTAACGGGCGCGTGACTGACTTCATCGAAGTCGCCAACGTCATCGCTGGCCACAAGGTGCACCCGAGCGTCAAGGCCATCGCCGTGCCTGGCTCTCACCTCGTCAAGCTCGAGTGCGAGCGCCTCGGCATCGACAAGGTCCTCAAGGAAGCCGGCTTCGAGTGGCGCGAGGCCGGTTGCAGCATGTGCCTGGCCATGAACCCTGACAAGCTCGAGGGCGACCAACTCTGTGCGTCATCCAGCAACCGCAACTTCAAGGGCAGGCAGGGGTCGCCGACCGGGCGGACCGTGCTGATGAGTCCGGTGATGGTCGCCGCCGCCGCCGTCACGGGCGTGGTGTCCGATGCACGCGAAGTGTTCGGCGCGAAAGGAGCGGCCGCCTGATGGCCTTAGCACCAGTACTCGAGGCGCGCGGCAAGGCCGTCGCGTTGATGGCGCACGACATAGATACCGACCGCATCATCCCGGCGCGCTATTTGAAGGCCGTCACCTTCGAAGGCCTCGGCGACGCCCTCTTCTACGACGAACGCTTCGACGAGGCGGGCAACAGCAAGCATCACCCCCTCGACGACCCGCAGCACGCTGGCGCCGCCATCATCGTTACTGGCGACAACTTCGGTTGCGGCTCGAGCCGCGAGCACGCGCCGCAATCCATCCAGCGTGCCGGGTTCAAGGGCATCATCGCTGGTTCGTTCGCCGAGATCTTCTTCGGCAACTCGACGACCCTCGGGCTCGTTTGCGCGGTGGTGGACGAGCGCGGGCGCGCCGAGATCGCCGAGAGCATCGCGGCAGACCCCAGCGCCGAAGTCGTCATCGACGTCGTTGAGCAGGAAGTGCGCGTGGCCGGCCGCAGCTACCCGGCTAGCATCCGTGAGTCCGCGCGCGAGGCGTTGATGACAGGCTACTGGGACCCGATCGGCGAACTCCTCGAAGGCGTCGACAAGGTCAGGGCGCTCGCGGCCAAGCTGGGGCACGCGCGATGAGCTACCGCATCGCCGTCCTCCCAGGTGATTTCATCGGCCCAGAAGTCATCGAGGCAACGCTGACGACCCTCGAGGCGCTGGCCCCCAAGCACGGGCTCGCCTTCGAGTTCGAGCGCCTGCCCTTCGGCGGCCACGCCGTCGACGAGTACGGCGAGCCGCTGCCGCAGGTGACGCGCGACGCGGTGCTGCGCTCAGACGCAGTGCTGATGGGCTCGGCTGGTGGGCCGGTAGGCGACCACCGTTGGAACCGCCTCCCGCGCGAGCAGCGCGTCGAGTCAGGCATCTTGGCCCTACGCAAGCACTTGCAGGTCTTCGCCAACTTGCGCCCGGTCCGCGTGTTCCCTGGCCTCGAGCGCCTCTCCCCCCTCCGCGAGGAACGGGCGCGCGGCACCGACCTACTGATCATCCGCGAACTAACAGGCGGCATCTACTTCGGGAAGCCGTCGTACGTGGAGGCTGACCGCGGTGTCAGCACCATGGTGTACGAGCGTCACGAGGTCGAGCGCATCGCACGGGTGGCATTCGAGACGGCGCGCCAGCGCAACGGCCGCGTAACGAACGTAGACAAGGCCAACGTGCTCGACGTCTCGCAGTTCTGGCGCGACGTGCTCGTTGATCTGCACCAGCGCGAGTTCTCCGACATAGAACTCGATCACCTCTACGTCGATAACGCCGCCATGCAGGTCGTTCGCGACCCGCGCGCGTTCGACGTCATGGTGATGGGCAACCTGTTCGGGGACATCCTCTCCGACCTCGCGGCCGTCATCCCTGGTTCGCTCGGCCTCCTGCCATCCGCCAGCCTTGGCGGCACCATCGGGCTTTACGAACCCATTCACGGCAGTGCGCCTGACATCGCGGGCAAGAACCTCGCCAACCCGGTTGGCACCATGTTGTCAGCGGCCATGCTCCTGCGCTACGGCCTCAACGAAGGTGCGGCGGCGGCCGACCTAGAAGCCGCCGTGCAGGCAGCCATGGCAGACGACCCGACGAAGGACCTGGGCGGCAGCCGCGGCACCGACGCCTTCACCGCCGCCGTGGTGGAACTGATCGAGGCGCAGGCGTTGGCCTGAGGCCCCACCCCGCCACTACGCGCGCCGCAGCCTAGACCGCCGCGCCACCGCGGCCCGCAGTAGTGCCGCGGCACCGACCGCCGTCGCGCCGCCAAGCGCGACGGCGGTCGTTCCGCTAACCCTGGTTGCCGACCAGGTAAGCGGCGGGCCATGAACGAGGTAGCTGACGAGCAGCGCCCCAAGGCCAGCGCCCACGACAACGGCGACGCCGACGGCTAGCCCTACCTCGAGGGCGACACCGCGGCGCACAAGCCAGCCGGGGGCGCCCAGTGCGCTAAACAGGTTGCGCTCGTCGCTCCGCGCCCGCGCCGCCAGCGCGGCAGTCACGATCAACCCGAAGAACGAGGCCAACAGGGCGCAGATGGCAAGGTAACGCGCCGCCCGATACCTCGAGCCGGCCGCCGTCAGCGTGTTGCTGCGGTAGTCGGCCGCCGTGACCACGCGCCCGCGGTCCGCGTGAGTGGCCAGCTCGCCCGCCGCCGTGCGCACGTCACTGCCAGCGGTAAGGCGCACCTTGATGCTGTCGAGCCCGCGGTCCTCGAACGCCACGGCGTACGCCATGACGTCCAGGTAAGCAGCGGCGGCGCCGTCGCGGTCCTCCACGATGGCGACGACCTCGAACTTCCGCTCACCCGTTGGGGTCGAGAGCGGCAGCCTGTCACCTACTCCGACGGCCAGCTCCCTGGCGAGCGGCAGTGAGAGGGCCACCACGTCGCCGCTAGTAAGTGTCGCCGCGCCCGGCTCATAGCCACGGCCCTCCACGACCAAGAGACGCCCACTACTACCTGGGTCGAGGGCGACGAGCGGCACGGCGCGCCCGCGCGAACCGACGGTGGCGCGCCGTTCGGGGCTCGCCGCTGCCACACTCGGCAGCGCCTGCAGGTTGGCGAGCGTGCCAAGGTCCAGGCCGGCCTCGCTCGACGTGGCTACGAGCACGTCCCAAGTGATCGCCTGGTCGAGGGAGCGGGCCAGTGAGCGCTCGAGGGGCGCTGCCGCGCCCTGCAAGCCGATGACGGCAGCCAGTGTGAGGCCAAGAGCAGTCGCCGCCGCGCACGCGCGTTGCCGGTCCCGGCTCAGTTGCCCAGTAGCGGCCCGCAGCGAGAAGGGCAAGTGTTCCGACCGCTTCAGCGCCGCGGTCGCGCTGCTCAACAGGCGCTCGAAGGACCACGTCAGCGCGGCCGCCAGGAGCCCGGCCGCCACCAGCCACGGCCCCACCTCCGCAGCGCCTTCCGGGTTGACCGACCACGGCGCAAGCTCGGAGCGCGGCAGCAGCCAGGCGCCCAAACGCGAGCCAAGCCAGCTACCGACGAGCCCAGCGGCAACCCCAACGAACGCCGCCTCGAGCGCAGCGGCGCCGCGCAGGGCCGAGCGCGCTACGCCGAGGTCGTGGAGTAGCGCGGAGTCGCGACTACGCTCCTTCGCGACCGTCCTCAACCACGCCGCGTACGCCAGAAGCGCGGCAGCAACGGTGGCGGAGCCGGCGACTCGCGCCGCAGCCCCAGTCAGCGCGCCTGCGTCATTCGCTGCGCTGAGCAGACCCGCCGCCACGGCCACCGAAGTAACCGCAGCGATCAGCGCCGCCATGCGCCCGCGGTGGTAGCGCCACGAGAGCCAAGCTAGCGCACTCGGCTGCCACCTACCCACCTCAGATCTCCTCCAACGCCCCGTCGCGCAGACGGTACTCGCGGTCGGCATGCGCCGCCACCGCCGCGTGCGACGTCGCGATCACGACGGTGCGGCCCTTCTGCTCGACTTGCTGCCGCAAGTTGCGCAGCACGCGGTCGGCTCCGAGGGGGCCAAGCTGCGCGGTCGGTTCGTCTAGGAGGAGCAGGGGGGCGTCACCCGCAACCGCGCGCGCTACTTGGGCGAGTTGCCGCTGGCTAGGGCTAGCGGCTTCAGGCGCCAAAGACGCCCCGGTAGTCACGGCCAGCTCCCGTAAAGCCGCCTCGGCCTTCGCCCGCGCTACGCGGTGGCCAACGCCGGCCAAGACGAGCGGCAGCGCCACGTTGTCAAGCAGGTCGAGGCTCTCCAGCAGCGGCATGCCAGGCAGTGAAGTGCCGAGGCTAGTTAGTCGTAGGCGCGCCAAGGCGCCGTCGCCTAGTCCGCCAAGCGCACGCCCAGCCACGGCCACTGCGCCGGCAGTCGGGGCATCGAGGCCAGCCATCAAGCGCAGCAAGGTCGTCTTGCCCGCCGCCGCTGGCCCCGTGATGGCCACGAACTCGCCCGGACCGAGGGTAAGGTTGACGCCCGCCATCACGAGCGAACTAGCGCCCGGCGCGGCGAAGCCCTTGCTCACCTCGGTGAGTTCGAGGACGGCTCCCCCGCCCCACGCCCGCTGGAACTCCTTGGCGGTCAACTCGCCACGTCCTCCCGCGCCGCGGCCAGCACCGCCTCGCAACGGTCAAGCCACCTGAGGTCGGCCTCGCAATGGTAGATGGCGGCCTCCAGCAAGAGGCCCTCGACGGTGAGGTCAAGGGGTTCCGACCCACCGTCAGGACCTGCATGACGCTTCGCCAAGTCGTTCTTGTTGCGCGTTAGCTCGCGCATGTGCTGCGCGTAGCTGCGCCGGTAGCCGGCTAGCAGCGCCAGCGTGTCGGCTAGCGGTCTGTCAGTCATCACGGCCAAGCGCACGAACAGCTCGTCACGCAGCGGCCGCACGCGCGCTTCCCCACCGGCCAGCCACTCGTCAAGTGCGCGCCTGCCAGACTCGGTTACGGCGTAGACCTTGCGATCGGGCGCGGCGTCGAGGGGCTGCACCGTGTAACTGACGAGCCCCTCGGCCGCCAGAGCGTCAAGCGACTGGTAGATCTGGCCGGGGTTGAGGCGCCAGAAGCCACCAGTCACCTGCTCGAAGGAGCGCTTCAGCTCGTAGCCGTGCTGGGACTGGCGCGCCAAGATGCCTAGCAGTCCGAACTTGACAGACATGTGGCGCGACTCTAGCACGCCGCCTCCTGCCCTCCCCAGGAGCCTTCCCGCAGAGAGCGGTTATACAATGCCGACTACGGAGGAGTCCGCCATGCCAACCGGCCCAGACCAGCCACATCATCAGCGCCACAGCGCTGTGACGACACAAGGTGACCAACGAGCGCCCAACCGCGCCATGCTTCGCGCAGTAGGTTTCAAGGACGGCGATTTCGACAAGCCCATAATCGGCATCGCCAACGGCCATAGCACGATCACGCCGTGCAACTCCGGCCTAGGCGCCCTAGCCGAAACGGCCGACGCCGCCGTCCGTGAAGCCGGCGGCATGCCGCAACTCTTCGGCACCATCACCATCTCTGACGGTATCTCCATGGGTACTGAGGGGATGAAGTGCTCGTTGGTGTCGCGCGAGGTCATCGCGGACAGCATCGAGACCGTCGGGCGCGGTCAGAGCATGGACGGCATGCTCGTCGTCGGCGGTTGCGACAAGAACATGCCTGGCGGTTTGATCGCCCTCGCGCGCCTCAACATCCCCAGCATCTACGTGTACGGCGGCACCATCAAGCCGGGGCACTTGGACGGCAAGGACCTCACGATCGTCAGCGTCTTCGAGGCGGTTGGCGCTCGCGCGGCTGGCCGCATGGACCTGCCGACCTTCAACGCGGTAGAGCGCGCTGCCTGCCCTGGCGCCGGCTCGTGCGGTGGCATGTACACGGCCAACACCATGTCCGCGGCCATCGAGGCCATGGGGATGGGCCTGCCCTTCTCGGCCACCATGGCGGCCGTTGACGACGAAAAGAACGTCAGCGCGGCCGAAAGCGGACGCGCACTCGTCAAGCTAGTCGAACAGAACATCACGCCGCGCGACATCATGACGCGCGAGGCGTTCGAGAACGCCATCCGCGTGATCATGGCGGTCGGCGGCAGCACTAACGCCGTGCTGCACCTGCTCGCCGTCGCACACGCCATGGACGTGCCCCTCACCATCGACGACTTCGAGGAGCTACGCCGCACCACCCCCGTGCTGTGCGACCTCAAGCCGTCCGGCCAGTACGTCGCCACCGACCTGAACGCCGTCGGCGGCATCCCGCTCATCATGCGGATGTTGCTCGATGCGGGCCTACTCCACGGCGACTGCATGACGTGCACGGGCAAGACCGTCGCCGAGAACCTTGCGAACGTGCCCGGTAGCCCGCCGTTCGGTCAGGACGTGGTTCACCCGTTCGATAAGCCGCTCTACCCGCACGGTCACCTCAACGTGTTGCGCGGCAACCTAGCGCCAGAGGGCGCCGTCGCCAAGACGACCGGCCTTACGCACTCGAGCATCACGGGCCCAGCGCGCGTGTTCGAGAGCGAGGAGGACTGCCTCGAGGCCATCCTCACCGACAAGATCAAGGCCGGAGACGTCATCGTCATCCGCTACGAGGGTCCGAAGGGCGGACCCGGCATGCGCGAGATGCTCTCCCCTACCAGCGCCATCATCGGCCGGGGCCTAGGCGACTCCGTCGGCCTCATCACCGACGGGCGCTTCTCGGGCGGCACCTACGGCTTCGTCGTCGGGCACGTCGCGCCGGAAGCCGCGGTCGGCGGACCGATCGCGCTGGTGCATGAGGGCGACATCATCACCATCGACTCGGAGCACAACCTCATCCAGCTCGAGGTGGACTCGGCCGAGATGGCTCGTAGGGGCGCAGCCTGGACCCCGCCGCCTCCCCGCTACCAGCGTGGGGTGCTCGCCAAGTACGCCAAGCAGGTGTCGAGCGCTTCGCTCGGCGCAGTCACGGACTGAAGCGCCTAACCGCCGAAGGGAAGGCAGAACCGATGCGGGTCACGATCTTCAACGAGTACCTCCACGAGGTGGAGAGCGACGTGGTGCACGCCATCTACCCCGAGGGCATCCACGCGGTCCTAGGTGAGGCCATCACGCGCCTCGCGGGCGCGGACGTTGGCTACGCCACCTTGCGCGAGGACGAGCACGGCCTTACTCAGCAAGTCATCGACGCCACGGACGTGCTCTTCTGGTGGGGCCACAAAGCCCACGACCAGGTAGCGGACGCGGTGGTCGAGCGCGTGCAGCGCGCCGTTCTAGGAGGCATGGGCCTCGTCGCGTTGCACTCGGCGCACTACTCGAAGCCGTTCCAGAAGCTGCTCGGCACGAACGCCTCGCTGCGGTGGCGGGAAGCTGACGAGAAAGAGCGGTTATGGAACTTGCAACCGTCCCACCCGCTCATGGCTGGCGTGCCCGACTACTTCGAGCTGGAGCGCGAGGAGATGTACGGCGAACGCTTCGACGTGCCTGACCCCGACGAGCTCCTCATGCTCTCGTGGTTCCAGGGCGGCGACGTGTTCCGCAGCCTGGCGACGTGGCGCCGCGGTCACGGCACCGTCGTGTACTTCCGCCCTGGCCACGAGACCTACCCCACCTACTACGACCCCAACGTGCAGCGCGTGATCGCCAACGCCGCCGGTTACGCGGCGGCGCGCGTGCGGCGCCCAGACGTCGGCAGTCCAGAGGCTGAGCCACTCGAGCCCGTGCCAAACGCTGGCAAGGAGCACATCCTGCGGGTGACGTTGCGAGAGGGCGAAGCGTGAGCAAGGGCGGAACGGGGCGGCAGCTACGCGCCGCCATCATCGGCGCTGGCGGCATCTCGAGCAACCACCATGACGGTTACTTGGCGGCCGGTGTAGACGTCGTCGCCATCTGCGACCCCGTGCAGGAAGCACTAGCTACCAGGGCACGCGCATGGAACGTCGAGCGCGCCTATCAAGACTTCGAGGCCATGTTCGCCGCTGGCGGCTTCGACGTCGTGAGCATCGCGGCGCCAACCTCCGTGCACCATCCCGCCACGCTTGCCGCAGCAGCGGCCGGAGTTCACGTCCTCGTCGAGAAGCCGATGGCGCTTGACTTGCGTCTCGCCGACGAGATGATCGCAGCGTGCGCCGCCGCTGGCGTCGTGCTGATGGTGAACCACCAACTCCGCTCGAGCGGGCCAGGGCGCAAGGCGCGCGAGCTGATAGACGCTGGCGTGATCGGCAACGTTACGCACGTGCGACTGCGCCAGGCGCACGACTGGGGCGGCCACGGCGTGCGCCCGTCGTTCACGACCAAGGCGTCCGCTGGCGGGGGCACGCTGCTTGACAACGGTTGCCACTTGGCCGACCTGGCGCGCTTCTTCGGCGGCAGCGTTAGGGAGGTGTACGCCCGCATGGCCACCCTGAAGTACCCAGTCGAGGTCGAAGACACCGCCCACGTGAGCATGGTCTACGGGGACGGGTCGTTGGGCCTCATCGAGGCTGCCTGGACCGCGACGGGTTGGGAGGAGGGCTTCTGGGTATACGGCACGGAGGGCGCGCTCGAGTGCACCAACCGTTACGGGCCGCAGAACCTACGGCACCTCTACCGCGCGTCGCCGGGCAGCGACTGGGACCGCACGGACCTGACGACCTACGAGTTCACCGGCGCGCATTCACACACGCGCCATGTTCTAGCGTTCGTAGCGGCCGTGCTTGGTCAGGCGCCGGTGCCGTGCACGGGTGAGGATGGGCGTGAGGCTGTGCGCCTCATCCTCGCCGCCTACGCCTCCGCGGGGCGGAACGCGCCCGTCGCGCTCGCTGATTTCACGGGTTGAGCATGACGTTCGAGGAGTTCAGCGCCATGGTGAGCGACATGGTAGATGAGATCCCGACCGAGTTCCTTCGCGGTCTTGGCGGCGTTCACGTGCTGCCCGAAGCGCGGTTGGAACCCGAGTACGAGGACGTCTACCGCATGGGCGAGTACCTCGATCCGGGCGTGCAGGACTTCCTCGGCGCTGGCGAGGGCCTCGGCCGTCACGTCGCCATCTACTACGGCTCGTTCGAGGCCATCGCGGAGACCGACCCGGACTTCGACTGGGAAGACGAGGCCTGGGAGACCCTCACCCACGAGCTGCGGCACCACGTCGAGTCGCTAGCCGGCGAAGACTGGTTGGTCCAGGACGACGAGGATAGGGCGCGCGACTTCCACAAGCGCGGCTGACGGGCGGGCCCAACGGTTAGAGCGTGGTGTCCGCCCGCACCCACCAGGCGGGTTCGGACGCGCGCAGGCGTTCGGCTACGCTCGCTGCATGCTCGGCGTCTCGGGCCACACCGAAACAGGTCGGCCCGCTACCAGACATGAGCGCGCCACGAAGGCCAGCCTCACGCAAGCGCGTGAGCACCCCACGCAGTTCTGGGCGCAGGCGCAGAACGCCAGGCTGAAGCGCGTTCGGCCAACCGGGCTCCTCCCCTGCTTCCAGGCGCTCGAGCACGCGCTCGAAGCGTAGCCGCGGCGTGAAACCGACCAGGCTGGCGTACCCTTCCGCCGCGCTGACGGCGAAGCCCGGGTTCACGAGCACGAGGTCGAGGCGCGGCGCCTCCAATGGCGCCAAGCGCTCTCCTCTGCCCTTAGCGAGGGCGGCGTTGGCAGCTAGGACCATGAACGGCACGTCCGAACCGAGGCCGCGCGCGAGTTCGCCGATGTTCACCGCGGCAGGCAAGGTGCGCGCGAGCACCCTGAGGACGGCCCCAGCATCGGCAGACCCGCCACCAAGCCCCGCTGCGACCGGAATGCGCTTCGTTAGCGCTACGTGCAGCGCGACCGCCTGCGCTGCAGGCGCCGCCTGGCGCCTGGCGTTGAGGTAACGGGTGGCTGCGAGGTGAGCGAGGTTATCTGCTCCGCCTGCCAGTTCGCAGGGCGGCAACTCCGGCGCCTCGGAGACAGTGAGGGTCACCTCGTCGCGCGCAGACTCCTCCAAGGTAACCTCTACGGCGTCGGCGAGTCCGATGCGCGCCATGGCCGTCTCTAGCTCGTGGAAGCCGTCGCCGCGCCGGGCCAGGACGGCCAGTCCCAAGTTGACCTTGGCGTGAGCGGCTTCGGTGAACGTACCGGCAGTGAGCGTCACAGGACGGTCTGCTCCTCGCCCTGCCATAACGCCAGGAGGGCTAAGCCGAGCAGGAGATCGTCCGCAGTGGTGACCTTGTGAAGGAACGTGCTGCCCTCCACGATGCTGACGCGCACGCCCAGGCGTCTGACGAGTGCAGCGTCGTCCGTTGCTTCCACGCCCGCCGCGAGAGCAGCCTCGTGCGCCGTGAGGAGCAGCTCGCGTCCGAACCCCTGGGGCGTCTGCACTGCCCGCAGGTCCTCGCGCGGCAAGGTAGTGCCGTCTGCAGTGCTGACGATGGTGTCTGCCACTGGCAGCGCCGCGGTGGCCGCACCGGACGTTGCCACGGCCGCAAGCACGCGCTCGACGACGACGCGCGGCAGGAACGGCCGTGCGGCGTCGTGAACGAGCACCACCTCCGCGGTCGTGGCGCGCAGCAAAGCCAGCACCGTCGCCTGCCGCGTAGCGGCCCCAGTCACGACCTGCGCGCGCCCAGCAACTAATGCGCTGGCTTCGGCCTCGTAGCCGCGTGGCACGGCGACTATCACCTCGTCGACCGCACCGTGGAGCGCGGCAACGCTGTGTTCGAGCAACGTCGCCGCGCCCAGCCGCACGAATGCCTTCGGTCCACGTCCGAGCCGGGTGCCCGCGCCAGCCGCGGGCACGAGGGCAGCCGAGCGGCCCCTTACCCCACTCATGAGCCGCCGCGCCAGCGCGGCGCCCTGTCGTTGTCGATGCCTAGCAGGTCGAGGGCGCGGCTCGTTATGCCCGCGACGAGCTCGGTGATGCTGTCCGGCAAGTTGTAGAAGCCTGGGGCGGCAGGCAGCACGACAGCTCCGCCATCGTGCGCTGCGAGCATGTTGACGAGCAGCGGCCGCGAGTACGGCGCCTCGCGCACGACCAGCACGAGGGGACGCCGCTCCTTGATGGTCACGTGAGCAGCACGCGTGATGAGGGTGTCAGCATGACCGTGCGCCACCTTGGCTAGCGTGCCCGCGCTGCAAGGCACGATCACCATGCCCGCTGTTCGGTGACTGCCAGAGGCGATGGCCGCGCCAAGGTCATTGTCTTTCTCGACGACGTCAGCCAGTTCCGTCAGGGCCTCCAGGCCACGCTCGAGTTCCGTAGCCAGCACCTGCTTCGCGCCATTGCTGACGACCAGCACCGTGCGAACGTCGAGCTGCCGCAAGGTAGCGAGCAGGTCGACGGCGTAAGGCATGCCGCTAGCGCCGGTAACGCCGACGATGACGGGCCGCTGCGGCGCTCCGCCTAGCAAGGGTTGGTTTGGCCGCTCGTTTGTCACGTCCAACAGGCTAACCCGGCGGCCCTTATACTCGCGGCGTAGGCGCTGCACGGGAAGGTTAGGTAGTGCGCCAAGTTGGAGGCAGTCCGCTTTGGTCACAAGGCAAGAAGCACATGAGCACGAGAGGCGTCAAGCACGACCACCGGCGCCGGGCCTGAAGCTGAGGCGCAGTAGTGACGAGCGGGTAGTAGGAGGCGTGTGCGGCGGCATCGCCGAGTTCATCGGCGCTAAACCGCGCAACGTGAGGATCATCTACGCGCTGTCGGCGCTGCCTTCGCTTGGCTTCACGCTCGTCGGCTACCTGCTCCTGTGGCTCCTCATTCCTGCTGCGCCGACTGCTAGCAAGTAGCCAGTGAGGGTGCTTTTTAGACGAGCAGCCTCACTGGTGTAGCGATGAGTTCGGCAACGCGCGCGAGTAGCCTCGCGCCCTGATCCAACGGCAGGTCG
Source organism: uncultured Trueperaceae bacterium (assembly GCA_937907415.1). The sequence goes on along the minus strand of CALCHY010000038.1, from coordinate 15,439 downwards.
CCGGTGAGGGCAAGCGTGCTGCGGTAGCCGCCGACCTCCGAATCGTAGAGGATGCGGCCGAAGGTAACGGCAGGAACGGCTAGGTCAAGGAACGCCTCGTCGACCTCGAGCCCGCTGAGGTCGACGGCGACGACGGCCACCTCGTCCTCTTCTGCGCCTTGGCCTTCGAGGTCCGTCACCAGGTCAACGAACGCCGTAACGGCCGCGCCATCGACACGGCGCAGGCGAATCTCGCTACCAAGTTCCGCTAGCGCGACATGACCGCCGGCTACGCCGACGTCACGCGCTGCCTTGGCAACCGCCCTGAGTAGGAACGGCGCCACGGGTAGCGGCTCTTCCTTACCCAACTCGAGGCCGGCCGCTAGTTGCGCCGCCGCCAACGCGCTCACGTCGACGTTACGGCGCAGCAGGTTGGGAGTGCGCACCAGGGGCAGCACCGACGCGAGGACCGGTACTGGCTGCTCGTCGACGTCGGCGGCGGCGATCACGGGTGCGGTATCTGAAACGCTTGGCTCGAAGTCAGCGACCTCGCCAAGGAGGGTCTCTTCTTCGTGCGCGTCGATGTCGACGTCTTCAACACTGTCGGCTGCGACCTCGTACTCGACGCTCGTACCGTCTGGGAACTCGGTGACTGGTTCGGGCTCGGCTGCGTCAAGCCAGAACTGGTCGTGTGCCGGCGCTCCGACGTCGGCGTCGCTCGTCGCGTCAGCGCCCTGGTCGTAGCCGGTGGGGTTACTGGCAGGCTCCCCCGCCGCGCCGTTCACTTCGAAGGAAGCAGGGCTGTCTTCGGTGACTGACTCGAACAGCGCCACGTCGCCTGCTGCCGTCGCTTCCTCGGCGTCGGAGGCGTCCCATAGGTTGGGTGAAGCGCTGACGGGCGCACTTGGCGGTTCGTCGTCAAGCCGCAGGTCACTGCCTGCCCAGCTATCGGCGCTAGGCGCGAAGGCGGTCCGCTCTTCCGCCTGCTCGACCTCGGCGAACGCTTGCTGCGGCGCGGGCGCTGCCTCTGCGAACAGGTCGTCGTCCGAAACGAGGAGCAGGTCGGCGTCGTCGGCTACCGAGAACGCGCCTGAGTCCTCCTCGGGCGCCGCTTCGAAGCCGCCACCGATCGCTGGCGCGGTGACCTGCGCCGCGAAGTCGTCCTCGTCGTCTAACAGGAACAAGTCTTCCGAAAGCTCGCTGCTAGCAACAGCTTGGTCACTCGTTAGTTGCGCGGCCGCCTCGTCGAGCGCCTCGAGCGCCGGATTGGCCTCCGGCTCGGAGGCACCTAGGTAGTTGGAGGCGCGGGAATAATTGCCTACCGAGTCCGCACCGACCTCAGTCCACGACTCCATGCCGTCCGGGAGAGGCTCTGGCGTCGGGTCGATGGCTTCCTCCCCGGCCATCACGCGGGCGAGGTAGACCAGGACATCGTGCTCGACGATCGCACCGTTCTGACCCGAACCGCTCAGGCGGCGCCAGTCGACGTTGTTCTGTTCGGCCAGACGTCGGGCGAGGTTAGAGATTTCGGGTTCGCTCACTGGCGCTCCTCCAAGGCGGGCTCACTGAATCTGACACTGCACTAGCGACTCCGTGCCGCCATCCAACTAGCGCATGATGAGGAGGAGTATAGCGTGCCAGCCCAACACTAAAGTTCGGCATATTCCACAACTAGCGAGCCGTGCAGCCTGACTAGCTGGCGGCGCAGCGCGTCAGGGACGCCAAGCCTGGAAGAAGATGTCATCGATGTACGTTTGCAACATGGCGTCCTGGCCGTAGATGGCCACGCTCGTCGTTACGCTCTGCCCCGCCCCCACCCTGCGGTCTAGGGCCACGCGCTCTCCGCGCTCGTCGCTCACGACGAGCCGCAACTGGTACGGCTGCTCAAGGAGGCGCTTGACGCCCATGTTGGTGGGGTCGAACGTGAACGGCACCAGGCGGCTGCCGTCTGCAGGCACTGCGTCCGGCGGATTGGAGGCCGCGGGCGCCTGACGCGCTGGCGGCACCGTGCCAGGTCCGGTTGGATTGGGACCGAAGATGTCGAACGAGTTGGACGGCGGGCTGCCATTGACGGTGAGGAAGACCGGCGTGCCGGGCACGGTGTAGCCACTCGGCTCGGCCGCGATCACTCCCTCGGGGCGAGCGGGGTCCGTTACGTAAGTGACGGTACCTACCTTGAGTTGCGCCGCGGCCAACGCGAGTTGAGCGCGCCACTGCGGTAACCCCACCAGCTCGGGGACCCGGACCGCGGTGCTGGTGGAGAGTGAGTAGTAGAGCAGCACCGGGGTGCCGGGCGGCACGGCCTCGCCAGCGGCGGGGGTCATCGAGACGACGGCACCAGGCTGCGCGAAAGACACGTTGGATGACAGGGTCTCGACGCGGCCGAAGCCGAGGCGCGCCAACTGCTGCTTGGCGGCTTCGATGTCTTGGCCGACCAACTCAGGCAGCACGACCGCGCTCCGCTCTGGCCCTGAGCTGACCACCAGCGTGAGGGCTCCGCCCTCCGCCAGCCGTTGGCCACCCGCCGGGACCTGCTCCACTACGAGCCCAGCGGCCTTGCCGTTGTGCTGGTACTGGATGGGGCCGAGGGGCAGGTTGAGGTCGGCTGCGCGCGCTAACGCCGCCTTCTCCTGGAGGCCGACGAGGTCAGGCAGGATAGCGGCGGCTGGTGGCGTGTTGACCCCGAGGTGCACGGTTCGCAAACGCTTGACCACCGCGCCGGCTTGCGGCGACTGCGAGGTAACGGCACCGGCCGCCACGCCCTCTACGTACTCGACGAACGTGATGGGGTCGAAGCCTAGGCTACGGAGTTGGCGCGCGGCCTGGTCGTAAGGCATGCCGACTAGGTCGGGGAGCGTCTGCTCGGAGACGGAGAAGTAACGGCCAGCGTCGAACACGACGAACACGGTCAGAGCCACGAGCAGGAGGGCGGCGGCAAGGAGCCAACCAACCGCCCTGCGGTTCTGTGGACCTGTGCTGGTAGTGGCGGCGCTACTCACCCCGGAACTGTACCACGGGCGATTACAGGCTGATGAGCGCGGAATACCGTGTCAGACGGGATACCCGGGCCACGTAAGTGTGGCTGTCGGTCGCTCTCGCGCGGAGTGGGGCTAGCATGGGGCATGCAGAACGGCCCCGTCGTCATCCCACCGGGCTCCCTCAGCCACTTGCCCAACGCCGAGGTGGCCGCCGACCAGGAGCTGGCGGCCCTCGCGCGCCTCGTGGCGGCCGGTTACGCCTGGCACGGCATCGCGCTGCCAGCTAGTTTCGAGGAGCGCTTCTACCGCCTAAATAACCTCCCCCACCAGCTACTCTCCCTCTACCAGGGACTCGACCCAGGCGACCCGGACGAGGACATCGTCGAGGAGGCGGAGGCGGCGGCCGTGGCGCTCGTTGCCCAGCACTACCTCCTCGATGAGAGCGTCGACCTGATCTACGACTCCCTCACGTGGAACGGCGCAGCCGTGGTGCGGCGAGCGAGCGCCGGCGAAGGCAAAGCGGTGAGCGGGCGCCGCGGCGTGCTCCTAGCCGTCAAGCAGCTCTACCGCGACGACTGGACGGTCGACGCCGTCATGGACCGCCTCGCGGCCAGCGCGGCCCTCGGGCTCGAGGCGCGCCCAGTGCTCGTCACCACGGCGCCTGAGCGGTTAGACCCACTGCTGTCATCAAGGGCAAGCAGCGCGCTCGGCGTGGCGGTGAAGGCGTGGGTCGACGATGCAGGCGGCCTCACGCGCGTCACTTTCACCTAGCCAACTGGCGCCAAGCCGCACGGCCTCACTTGCGGACCCGGTTCGCCGGAGACCCGGTACGGACGGGCGTGGTGTTCTCGAAGGTTACGAACGCCGTCGGGTTGATGCGGCCGACGAGCTTCAGCGCGGCCGGCATCTTGCGTCGTGGGATCACGGAGAACGACACCCTAACGTCGCCGTCGCGGCCACGGGCGTTCAACACGGTCACGAAGAAACCAGCCATGCGCAACTCATCCTCGACGGGCGGAGAGTCGACTTGCGTCACCACACGCATGATGGAGTCGCCGATGGCAAGCCAGCGTTCGATGCTCACGCCGAGCATGGTGCCGGTCGCGTAACCAGCAGCGTACGCGAGGAACTTGACTGGCGAGTCGAGGTTCGACAGGACCTGAGCGGCAGCGATCAGCCACACGAGCGACTCGACGAAGCCGAAGAGTCCGGCGAGGCCTCTTTGACCACGCACGAGGAAACCTATCCGCAGCGTGCCGAGCGAAACGTCGACGATGCGGAGCCCGAAGATCATGAGGGCCGCCAGCGTCAGGCTAAGGGCTTCGCTCATGCCCGCGCCCCGAGTTCCAAGGCGGCAACGGCGGCAGCGCCGATCACGCCCGCCTCGGCACCCAACTCCGCGACCCTGAAGTGCGGAACGGGGTAACCCTCGAGGTAATGCTCGGCTGCTCCACGAACCTTGGAGAGGTAGTACTCCCCTGCTTCGGCTATGCCGCCGCCGATCACGAAACTCTCGGGGTCAATGATCTTGACCAGGTTGGCGAGGCCAACGCCTACGAACAGCGCGCCGTTCTCGACGATGCCGAGCGCCTTCATCTCGCCAAGGCGCGCGCGCCTGAAGAGCTCGCGGGTGTCCATCTCCACGCCGTAAGCGTAGCTAGCGTCACGGGCCATCGAGCGGCCGGCGGCGATGGCCTCGAGGCTGCCAGTGTGCCCGTCTCCGCCCATCGGGCCGCCGAGGAGCATGGTCATGTGCCCAATCTCGCCCGCTAGGCTGTTGGCGCCGCGCACGACCTGGTCGCCGATGAAGATGCCGCCGCCTATGCCTGTCGAGATGGTCACGTAGATGGAGGAAACGAACCCGCGCGCCGCGCCGTAGCGGTGCTCGGCGTAACCGGCCGCGTTGGCGTCGTTCTCGAGCACGACCGGCAACTCGAGCGCTCGCTCGAGTTCGGCGACCAGCGGGGCGTTGTGCATGCCAGCGATGTTGGGCGCGAAGAGGATCTCCCGGCGCGCCTTGTCCAGCGGGCCGGGCGACCCGATGCCGACACCTGTGACGGTGTGGCCGCGGCCAAGCAACTCTCTTGACGTACCGACTAGAGCCGCGACGACGTCCGCGAAACCCGTTTGCGGCGTGTTGACCCTAACGGAGTCGAGGACCTTGCCATCCTCGACGACTGCGGCGAGGATCTTCGTTCCTCCGAGGTCAAGCCCTAACGTAACCATTCAGTTCTCCTCGTCGACGCGGCCTGCCAGTGCAGCCAGCGTGGCGTTAGCGATCATGAGTTCCTCGTCCGTCTTGACTACCAAGACGGCTACCTGGGCCCCGGCAGGCGAGATGACCTCAGCTGCGCGCGCGTTGCGCTCCGCGTCCACAGCGATGCCCATGAAGCCGAGCCCCTCCAGGCTAGCCTCCCGCGCCCAAGCCGAGTTCTCACCGATGCCGCCGGTGAACACGACGGCGTCCAGCCCGCCCATGGCGGCGGCGTAAGCACCGACCGTCTTGCGCACGCGGTACGCGAAGACGTCAAGTGCGGCCGCCGCACCAGATGAGCCGGCGGCAGCGGCGGCGGTAACGTCGCGCAGGTCGTTGGAGACGCCGGACATGCCTTTGAGGCCGGCGCCCTTGTTGAGGAGGGCGTCGACCTCATCAACGCTCATCCCTCCGCGCAGCAGGTGCAGGACGACCCCCGGGTCGACGTCACCGCTGCGGGTGCCCATCAGGAGGCCCTCCATCGGCGTGAAGCCCATGGTCGTGTCGATCGACACGCCGCGGTCGACGGCGGCGGCGCTCGCACCGTTGCCGAGGTGAAGGGTGACGAGCTTGAGCGCCTCGCGGCGGCTGCCAATGATCTCGGCGGCGCGGCGCGACACGTAATCGTGGCTGGGCCCGTGAAAGCCGTAACGCCGCACGCCGCCTTCCGTGGCGTACTCGAGCGGTAAACCGTAGAGGTAGGCGCGGCGTGGCAGGTTGGCGTGAAACGCCGTGTCGAACACGGCAACGTGCTTCACGGCCGGCATGGCGCGGAGCGCGGCCCTCAACGCGGCCAAGTTACCTGGGTTGTGCAGTGGGGCGAGCGCCGCTAGTTGCTCGATCCCAGCCTCGACCAGCGGCGTTACGACGGTGGCGCGTACGAACAAGGTGCCGCCGTGCACGACGCGGTGACCGACAGCGCTTGGCGCGAAGCCAGGCACGTGCTTCTCGAAGGCCGCTAGCGCGAAGTCGAACGCCTGATCGTGGCGCTCGAGGCGCGGGCGCTCGAGGAGCGTGAACGACGCCTTCGCCGTGCTTGGCCCACCGATGCGCTCGACGAGCAAGGACTCACCGGACGGCAAGAGCTTCATCTTGAGGCTCGAGCTCCCTGCGTTCACGACCAGCACCTGATCGCCGGCGACAAGCGAGGGCTTCACGCGGCGCCCCCCACGTAAGGTGCATCTCCGAGGTCGGCTATGAGGCGCGGGCGAAACTGCAACGCGTCGGCCGCCACGAAGTGGACGGCGACGCCAGCCAAGCGCTTGAGGATGCCGTCTGGCTGGTCGCCGTGAACGTGACCGAACACGAGCGCGTCCGGGTGAGCCGCCTCGATGAGGCGAGTAAGTTCGTTGGCCTCGAGCCGCGAATTAGTTGGAGGGAAGTGCAACATGACCACCCGGTAACGCCCTTCTAGTTTGGCCGCATGCGTCAACGACAGCCGCAGCCTCTCGACCTCGCGCTCATAGATCTTGGCGTCCACGTCACTGAACGCGTGGGCTCCAGGGCAGACCCAACCGCGCGTGCCAGCGATGACCACCCCATCGACCTCGACGGCGTCGTTCTGCAGCGCCCACATTCCGGGGGGCAGGGCGGCGCGCAGGCGGCTGATCGACGGCCACCAGTAGTCGTGGTTGCCGCGCAGGAGTACTTTCTTGCCCGGCAGAGCCGCGATGTCCTCGAGGTCAAGCAGCGCCTCGTCGAGGCGCATCGCCCAGGAGATGTCGCCCGGTATCAGCACCAGGTCGTCAGCCGTCACGGTCTCACGCCAGCCGTCGAAGAACGCCTGAGGGTGACCCGCCCAGCCAGGGCCGAACACGTCCATCGGTTTGGCCTGAGCGCGAGATAGGTGAGGGTCGGCAATCGCGAACAGGCGCATCGATCGCTCAGTCTACCCGTGACCGCCGCGCGCTGTTCGTCACCTTGGCTAGCGCGTCAGCAGCGCGCCGGCCGCTCAACGGGTTACGCCACTCAGGCGCCACGTCCAGTAGCGGCGCGAGAACGAACGCCCGCTCCTCGATGCGTGGGTGCGGCAGCCGCGGCGTCCCGATCAGGCGCACTTGCCCTGCAACGTCAAGCAGGTCGAGATCGATGCGCCGCGCGCCCCAGCGCTCCTTCCGCACGCGCCCAAGGCGCTCCTCGATGGCGAGGAGCTCATCGAGCAGGAGCGCCTCGCGCCCTAGCCAGCCTGAGGCGGCGAGGGCCACGACCGCGTTGACGTAAGGCGGCTGGCCGGGGGGTCCGCCCAACGCAGCGCTCTCGTAGAAGTGCGAGCGGGACACCACTGGCGCAAGCAGCTCTAGCTGGGCGACGGCAGCGCGCAGTTGCACGGCGGGGTCTCCCAAGTTGGCGCCCAATGCAACGAACGCCAGCGGCATCGCTGCGGTCGTCACACCTGCTGGCCGGAAGGCCGGTGCGTGGCGCCGCGTTCCCTCGTAACTTCCACGTAGACGTCGCGGAAGACGCCTGGCAGTGGTGCATGCGGCTTGTGCACCCGCACGCGAACGGCGTCCACGCGGTCCTCCTCCGCGAGGACGAGCTCGACGATGCGGTTCGCGAGCGCCTCGATGAGCCGGTAGCGTTGACCGGTGACCGCGCTCTCGACGAGCCGGTAGACCTTGCCGTAGTCGACAGTCTCCTTGATGGAGTCTGCGGCCGTGAGGGCGAGCGTCAACTCGACGTCGACCACGAAGCGAGCGCCTAGCCTGCCTTCCTCCTCGTAAACGCCGTGGTAACCGAAGAACTCCAGCCCACTTAGGACGATCTTGTCGTGGCCACGCGCGTGCGTTAGGTGCTCGCTCATTCCCCGGTCTCCAAGTCCTCGCTGTCGATGGCGCCCCATACCGCCAACGCCTGAGCGTGCGCAGCTACGTCATGCACTCGCAATAGTGCGGCCCCGCTTGCCGCCGCCCACAAGTGAGTAGCCAACGTGCCAGGTAGCCGGGCACGCGGGTCAGCCTCTCCGCTCAGCCGCCCGATGAAGCCCTTGCGCGACGCACCGACCATGACGGGGTAGCCGAGGCTCGCGAAGCGCTTGGTGGCTCGCAATAGCGCCAGGTTGTGCCGCACGTCCTTGCCGAAGCCAATACCGGGGTCGAGCACCACGCCGCGCACGCCCGCTGCTGCCGCCACTCGCGCCTGCCGCAGGAGGAACTCCTCCACTTCGGCGACGACGTCGGTGTAACTGGGCGCCTCCTGCATGGTGCTTGGCTCGCCCTGCATGTGCATGATTATCGCCGCTGCGCCTGCAGCCGCGCACGCTGCCCGCATGCCAGCGTCCCGCAGTCCACCTACGTCGTTGATGAGCGCGGCGCCAGAATCGAGGGCAGCGGCGGCCACCGCCTGCTTGCGCGTGTCCACGCTCACCACTACTCCGGCGGCGGCTAGCGCCTCGACGACGCCGAGTACGCGCCGTAGTTCCTCACCCTCGGCAACCGGCTCGGCGCCCGGCCGCGTCGACTCGCCGCCCACGTCGATCATGATGGCGCCCTCGTCGCGCAGACGTAACCCGGCGCTTACGGCCTGCTCAGTGGTCGAGAAACCGCCAGCACCGGAGAAGCTATCGGGGGTGACGTTGACGATGCCGACCAGCCCAGGCGCGCGCCACTCCAGGCGACCGCTTGGCAGGTCTAGCGCGTGAACTCCGCCAAAGGTCACGGCGCCTGCGCGGCGGGCTGGTAGTTCCAGTCGCTCGGCCTGGCGGCCAATCCGAAGCGCCACGCTACGGCCTGCGCGACGCGCTCGGCAGCGCGGCCGTCTCCGTACGGGTTCGGTCGGGAGCGCATGTGCCGAAGTGCGTCAGGGTCGGCAAGTAGGGCAAGTAGGGCTGTGCGCACCTCCGTCGGTTCGTTGCCGAGGAGCGTGAGCACCCCGGCTTCGACCCCTTCCGGACGCTCAGTGACGTTGCGCAGCACGGCGACTGGCACGCCAAGGGCCGCGCCCTCCTCCTGCAGTCCGCCAGAGTCTGTGATCACGAGCTCGGACTGCGCCAGCAGCGCCAGCATGCTTAGGTAGTCGTACGGCTCGTCGAGCACGACGTTGCTTACGTTCGTGAGGACAGGCGTGACGGCGTCCCTGACGGCCGGGTTTAGGTGCACTGGGTAGACGAACGTGAGGTGAGGGTTGGCTCGCGCCACGGCAGCCAACGCCTCAGCGAGGTCCCGCATGACGGGCAAGTTCTCGCGGCGGTGCATGGTCACCGTCACGAACGGGCCCGAGCCAAGGTGCGCAGGGAGCACGGCCAACTGGCGCATGTGCTGGACGGCGTCGACGGCGGTGTTCCCCGTGACGATCATGCCGTCAGCGGCCTTGCCCTCGGCAAGCAGGTGACGCTTGGCCAGTAAGGTAGGCGGCAGGTCGAGGTCCGTTATGACGTCGGTAAGGCGGCGGTTCGCTTCCTCTGGGAACGGCTGCGTAAGGTCGAACGAGCGCAGGCCCGCCTCGACGTGCGCGACTGGCACGCCCCCTAGGTACGCGGCGAGGGCAACGGCGAAAGTGGTGGTCGTATCGCCGTGCACGAGCACGTAATCGGCTGCCAGCTCCGTTAGGGCCGTAGCGGCCGCTGGCACGATGCGCCCGACGAGGTCGGCGAGGGACTGGCGGTCGGTCATGACGTTGAGGTTGGAGTCGGGTACCAGCCCGAACGCGGCGAGGGCCGCGGCTAGCTGCTCGCGGTGCTGGCCCGTTACGAGGGTGACGGCCTCGAGTTCCGGATTGGCCATGAGCGCCGTGAGGACCGGAGCCATCTTGATGGCTTCCGGTCGCGTTCCGAACGCCACCACCACGCGCGGACGCGCCCCGGTGGTGCTAAGCGTGCGGAGTCTGGCGTGCGTCACGTCGGCTGGCCGGCGTGCCTAACCTCGGCGAGGCGCAGTAGCGACACGGCCGCGATGGCGACTATCGTCCCCACGAGAGTCAGCAGGGTGAGCACTGGCGGCGTCCGTGAAAGGAGCATGCCGACGACCCCCAGCACGAGCGTAGCGGCCCACAAGAGGATGACGGTGAGGCGCTTCGAGCCCGAGCGGACCCTGATGAGGTCGTGGATATGATCGTTCGAGGCGAGCGTGGGCGACGACCCGCGCCGCAGCCGCCGCAGCGTCACTTGCGTGATGTTCACGACTGGCAGGGCCAGGACCAAGATGGGCGCGACGACCGAGATGGCGGCGGTGACCTTGAGCGCCCCGAGGACGCTGACGGCGGCGAGCACGTAGCCGAGTAGGTAGGCGCCGGAGTCGCCCATGATTATCGTCGCCGGACCGAAGTTATAGCGCAGGAACCCAAGCGCGGAGCCGGCGAGAGCCGCCAGCAGGAGCACGGCAGCGCCGCGGTCGTCGAACTGCAGCGCTACGGCGAGCAAGCTCATGCTCGAGATGGCCGCGATGCCGGACGACAGACCATCGAGCCCATCGATGAAGTTGAACGCGTTCGTGAACCCGACCACCCACAGGATGGTCACGATGACGGTGAGCGTCTCGGGGATGAACACGAAGCTGCCCGACCCGAAGTAGTCGGTGACGAAGCCGATACGCACGCCGTTGACGACGAGGATGCCGGCCGCCACCACCTGCGTTGCGAGCCGTAGCGCGGGCGGCACCTCCCACATGTCGTCGATGAAACCGACGAGCGTCATGAGCGACCCGCCGAGGAGAATGGCTAGCAGTTCGACGCGGTACTCGTTTATGAGTTGCGAACCGACGAGGCTGCCTGCCAGCACGGCGAGGAGGAAGCCTCCAAGGATGGCGATGCCGCCGATGTTAGGGATGGTGCCCGCATGCTGCCGCACGCCGCCGCCGTGCGCGCCGCCTCCCGCCTGCACGGCGCCGATCCGCGCCGCGAAGTCGCGCACGCGTGGCACCAGCCACAGCACCGCCGCCAAGGCGACGAAGAAGGAAACGGCTGCCAGCGGTAAGAAGCTAAGGAGGGTCACGCGCACGTCCCCCAGTCTACCTACGCTGGTAAGGCGCTAATGAGCCCCGGTTACGCGGCGCGTGAGACGGTAACGGTGCCGTCACGCGTTAGCGCGTTCCGTAGAGCCTGTCGCCCGCGTCGCCGAGGCCAGGCACGATGTAACCGTGGTCGTTGAGGCGCTCGTCGAGGGCCGCGATGATGATGTCGACGTCGGGGTGGGCTGTCTCGACGGTCTTGACGCCCTCAGGGGCCGCGATTATGCACAGCAGCCTGATGCGGGTGGCGCCAACGTCCTTGAGGAGCTGGATGGCGGCCGCTGCGCTGCCCCCCGTCGCGAGCATCGGGTCGAGCACGAACACGTCGCGTTCGCCAACGTCACTCGGGAGCTTCGAGTAGTACTGCACTGGCATGAGGGTGTCTGGATCGCGGTAGAGGCCGATATGACCGACTCGCGCCGTAGGCATGAGGCTGAGGATGCCGTCCACCATAACGAGCCCGGCCCGAAGGATGCCGATGAGGGCGAGCTTCTTGCCCGCCAGGCGCTTGACCCTAGCTAGCGCAACTGGCGTCTCGACGGTGGCGTCCTCCAACTCGAGGTCGCGCATGGCGTCGAAGGCCATCAGCATCGTAAGTTCCTGGCACAGCGCCCTGAACTCGCGCACGCTGGTCTCCTTGTCGCGCAAGATGGAGAGCTTGTGTTGGACAAGCGGGTGATCGACTACCGATACGGCCACGGTGACTTCCTTCCCTATCCTTGAGTTGAGCGCGAGGCCGCCGCCCCGCGAACGTGGCATGAAAAGAGGGCCGCCACATGTGACGGCCCTCCGTTGGCGGAGAGGGTGGGATTCGAACCCACGGTGCAGCGTAGCCACACAACGGTTTTCGAGACCGTCCCATTCAACCGCTCTGGCACCTCTCCGGAAGCGCGCGGGAGCGGCCACCTGCGCCCGCTCACCGAAGCTTGCGAAGTATACCGTAACCGCTAGCCGCTGCGTGAGGGACCTCAGGCGCTATTCCTGTTTGAGTTCTGCGGGGACCGCCAACTTAGTTGTTCACGCCATCAACCTTGCCAGGGGCGAAAGGGTTAGCGCGTTTCGAGTACATGGCGTGAAGTGACCTCGGTTCCGTGGCTCTCCCGCACATTACGTGCTCGTTTTGGCAATCGTCGTGCGGGCTTGGCGCCCTCCTGGACGTGACAGCGGCATGATACGGAATATCCAGAGTTGCGATCGTTCCAGGTTGACGAAGTTCGCCCGCCGCCAAGGTAGATAATCGTCTCATCATCACCGCGCGAACCCGCATCAAGTGGAAACCCTGCCCGGACTGTCGGTTGCGAAGCTCAAGGGTGCACACCTACTAGCAGCGGTGTGCTGGTAACTGGCCGGTCAATGACCAGTGCGTCAAGCTTCTTATCCGGCCGGGGCGCTTCCGGTTCCTCAACCCGGCCTGCGCCATGCGCAAGTTCGCCGAGAACCTGTCTAACCTTCTAAGGCGTTGCGCCCACCGAGCCGTGCGGTTGCAGGGTGTCCAGGCGGTTGTGGGTGTAGCACTCGGCGGTGAGGCGTCCTCAAGGCGGCTGCCGGACCTGGGAATGCCACTCAGCGCTGACATGGCGCTGCGCAACGTTCGTCGACTGGATCCAGGCCCCGCTCCGTCGCTCTAGTGCGCCAAGGGCCCCATACAAGGCGCGCCGGACGCCTTGCGGGTCGCCGATCGCCGGGGTATCTGCTGTAGTGCGCCGGGTATCTCCTAGAGCGCTCCCGCGCCTGCGCGAATTGACGTAACCGCCTGCAGCGCTGGTACCGGCCTCCGAGCGGCAGCACACTTTCACCCGCCCGCGAAGCCAGGCGGTGACAAGCATCGGTCCTGAGAAGCGCGCCGTCAAGCCTACGAGCGCGTGAAGGCAGGCAGCTCAGGCACCAAGGCTTGGGAATCGCGATCATAGTCCCGAAGCTGGCAATAAACCGCCAGACAGTAAGGCGGTACGCGTACGCACGAGCCCTCCCCGAGCGCGACCTCCAGGCCGTCAGGGAGAGCCAGCTCGATCCCTTCCTGCCCTTCTTGTACGCCCAGTGGAAGACGAGCCGTGAGAACGCCTCGCGACTATGGCGGGAGATGCAAGAAGGCGGGTACTCGGGCACCATGAAGCAGTTGCTGCGCTGGAGCAGCACCCGCCGGCGTGCGCCCTCTAAGCATGTACTCCAGAGAGCTAATGCCGCCGCCCAGCCGCTCACGCCAGCGGAACCAAGCATGTCTGCTGGCAGGCCGCTGCCTGGCGCCAAACGCCTAGCCTGGCTACTGTGCCAGACCGAAACCGACCTTGGCGCGTCGGAGAGAACGACCGTTGCACGCGTGCGGTAGAAGCCCGACCTCATCGATATTCACGACGCTGACAGGGCCTTCATCGGACTCGTCAGCGGCAAGACCAGCCCCTGCTTCGACGCCTTGCTTGATGCGACCACTACCAGCGCCAACCGCGCGCTGCGCAGTTTCGCCCGCGGCAACTGCGCCGACTACGCCGCCGTCAGGACCCGCCTTGAGCTGCCGTGGGGCAACGCTCAATGCGAGGAACGGGTCACGCGCCCGAAGTTCCTGAAACGGCAGATGGACGACCGCGCCATCTTCGGCGTCCGGTGCCAACGCGGCCTACTCGCCACCAAATCCAGTGCGCATTTTGTACGGGAGCCCATTGATTCGGCACCCTCTTGGATGGAGTCTGAAGTCTGCTGCCATAGGCGTGTTGTATCGAGGAAGAGTCGGAATCAAAGGCCTGCCCTTGACGCTCAAATTGACGAGCCAACTGAATGTTCAAAGTGCTACCCCCAATGCTGGTGATTCGATGTCGGAAAGCCTAGCTCCAGCCCTCCCCAACACGCCAGTTTCTCTGTCCCAGGCGCACCTTCTCAACGCGTGACAGGGAAGTAGCCTGCGTGGTAAAATGGTTTGTAAGAACAAGCGGAAGGTTCTTCCCCGCCCCTATTGGGGCGAGGGAGTCGTAGCCAGGAGGCGACTACGCCTTTTCGGCTGCCTCAGATACCTAACGAAAGGTGGACGTTTGCGTTGCCGCTTCCGCTGCGGTCCGCCCGTGTATTCCACGCCTGAGGTCGGCCATTGTGGCCGGTGCGGGTCCCAAGCTTAGCGACTGGAAGAGCGCTCCTCCGGTTCGCAGCTCGCAGGAGGATTCATGCGTCGTACATTCCCTACGCAGTGCCCTTGGTGCAAGGCTGAAGTGTTTTACCACACTAACGGAAACGGTGATTGCGTCTATTTCGATGACCTTACCGGCGCACCCTGGCCCGTTCACAACTGCTGGGAGCAGAGCTCCCGCCATCAGAGCCGAGCAGAGCGGGCCCAGGACATACAGCGGATGCAGCTAAGCGTCCTCAAGGAGGTAGCGACCGGCGTGCGGCCAGTCAACATCACACCAGTACCGGGAGAGTCTACCGTCGACCGCATCATCCGAGAGGGTCGCGCGCGCAAGAAGGCCTACCAGGAGTTCGCGCGACTCCAGGCGGAGCTACGCCACAATCGACGGGAATCGAAACGCAGGTAGGCGTTGCCGGACGGAAATACCTGCCCTGCACTCCTCCCCAATTGCCGAAGGGCTTCAAGCGCAACAGCGGCAGTAACGCGATTCTGAGCCACTCTGCCCGCTTTCAGGGGCGCCAGCAGTCCGGTACCGGTGACGCCGCACCTGGCTGGAATCCGGCGCTCTCGTGAACACAAGGTAACCCCCGAGTCAATCCATCGCATCGACTCAATAAGAATGGAACCCTGGGGGCGTTGACTCATTGCAATTTCCGACTATTGGTCGAATTCGGGTTGAGGTGGGTACTCGTGGAGCATTAGGTGGCGGCGGTCCAGGGTTTCGGTATCGAGGCGTCCTTGCTCGCCCCGCGCTAGCTCTGGCTGTCGTCGTGGGGGTGGAGGTCGACTAGGATTGTGTGGTCGAACCACAGGCACAGGCCACCAGTGGCGAGGCGGTTGAGTTCGACGATGATGCCTATGGGGAAGCCGCACGCGCAGGGCTGGTAGGCGACTGAGCTGGCGGTGTAGCGGTCGGTGTTGACGGTTCAGCCTCGCCGACAGAGGTCAGTAACATGAACACAATCACGCTGGCGACACATCCCGACGTTGCCGGGCGCGAGGCTGGGTACGTCCCAGCCGCTGCTGAAACTCGCACCACTGCGCACGCGCTTTCGATATCGGGACGCAACTGCCCCAAGTCGGAAACTGTTCTTCCAGGACGCCCGACACCACCAATCCATGCGGCCTCGGTTTGCTCTCGTCAGAGGGTCGCCACGATGGGCGCGTCTGCTTGGCC
>CALCHY010000037.1 GCA_937907415.1 uncultured Trueperaceae bacterium | reverse complement strand
GGAGCGGGCTCAGTTGGCGCGGGCTGCGTGGGCTCTGGCTGTGCGGCCGGCGGCCCCTCAACCGCAGGCGGGGCGGGGGCGGCCTCTTGCGGCGCGGCGCCTTGTGGTTCACCCTCGACGGCGCCGGGCGCCGCCCCCGCAGGCGCCGTTGGTGCGGCCGTCACCGCCACGGTGAACGTTGCGTTGATGTCGGGACCGGCGACGTTGACGCTGTGGTCGCCCGCTTCGGTGAGAGGGGCGCTGAAGCGGATGGCCCCGAGGCCGTTGGCGATCTCCATGGCAACGAGCGGCACGCTGCCTGCTGGCGTCACCGAAACGCGGTAACTGGCGCCCGGCGTGAGCCCGTCACCAGTTAAGTGGAGGACGTCACCGACCTTGTACTCGTAGGCGTCCACGCCGACGACGGGCGCGCTCTGTGCGCTCGCGAGCCCCCCGAGGAGCGCCACTAGGGCGAGGGCGGCGCCCACAAACCTAACTGCGGCTCTAGCGTGCGGCCCCTTGGCATAGAGCACGCCTGCACGGATCTGGGCGGCGCGAGAATTGGACATGCGCTCACATTACCGCACGCCGTGCGCGTTCCCCAGGCGCTTGTCGGGCGTGGTTTCCTTCGCCTTGCCCGCGATAGGGACGCTGCTATAGTGTCGGCGTGCAGGTCGAAGACGCCGCCAGACTTATCGAGGTGCTGGCCCCCGCTGCCTTGAGGTGGTGCGCCGTTGAGGCCGAGCCTGGAGGCGGCAGAGTACGCATGCGCCCATACGCGGCCCCGGAGGCGCTCATGCTGCGCTTCGACTCCGTGTGCGGCAAGGGCGGTTGGTCGTTCGATCTGGCGCCACTGGGTAGCGACGCGCTCGTGGCCAACTTGAGCCTGCTCGGCACCACGCGCGCCGCCGTCGTCAAGGTCGGTCCTGCGCCGGCGCCGCAAGCCGCGGACCTCGCGCTCGCCAACTGCGCCGCCATGTTCGGCCTAGGCTTGCCGTTCGCCGCGGAGGACGAGAGTTACTGGGTCGAGTTCGACCCCGAAGCGGGCGAGCCGCTCTACTTACCGGAGCCAGTCGCGCGAGAGGCAGAGGCGCCTGAGCCAGCCATGCGGCCTGTGACGAGGGCGCCAAGCACGCAAGGCGCGCCCGCCCTAGCGGCGCCCGTTGCCCCGATGAACGACGTCGCAGTGGCAACTCCTGCCGTCACGGCCACGAACGCCGGACATGAGGTCATCGAGCGCTTGCTCGAGCGCCTCAAGGACGAGGGCATGGGCAAGGAGGCCGCACGGCTAGTTGTCAGGTACAACGGCTACGGCCGCACGGCGGAGGAGTCTCGCGAACTGTACGGCCGCTTGCGGTCGTTACTGATGAATAGCGGCGCAGAGTCAACGTGATGCACGGCGACCGGAGGGCCGCGTGATCAAGGTGATCGCCGTTGGAGACGTGCACGGCCAGTGGCCGGAGTTGTGGCGCGTCCTCAAGGCCGCCGCCGCGGCCACCGCCACGCTCGAACCAACGCAGGCGGTGGTGGACGGGCGCTACCGCGTCGTGTGTGTAGGCGACCTCGTGCACTTCAAGGAACCGCGGGACTACGCCAACGCCGTAGGGGCGGAACCTTACGACACCAACGACGTAGATCACTTGCGGCGCGCGGCCAAGGCGCAGATCAGGGAGCTGTACCGCTTCAAGCGCTACGTCGACCAGAGCAACGGCAACGTGACGGTGATCCTAGGTAACCACGACGAGGCAGCAAGCGATCACCGCTACGAGTTGACGACGCGTGGAGGCATGCGTCACGTGGAGTTCGACCCGACGAAGGGCGGCGTCGAGCTGCCTGACGACCTGCGCGAGTGGTTCGCGAGCATGCCCCGCGAGGTCGTTTACCACGGGGTGCAGTTCGCTCACGCTGGCCCACTACCAGGCATGCAGGTCTTCGACGATTTCTTCTATCACGATCCAGACACGAAAACGTGGTGGTACAACAAGCCCGAACTCGTCATACAGGCAGGGCACCGCTTCGGGGTCTACGGTCACACCGTCATGAAGGAGGGCGTCTACGTCGACCGCGACAACTGTTTCGCGATGATAGACGCTCTCGGTAAGTTGCAGTTCCTAGAACTGCTGCTCGACGACGATCGCCTCGACCTAAGCGTCATGCAGCTCTAGGCAGCAGTCACAGGGAGTAGCCGCCGCGTGCATCGTCGCGTACGAGTTCACCGTTGCGCAGCACGAGCGTCCGGTGCTTGTAACTATCGACTAGGTCGCGCGCGTGGGTGGCGAGCAAGATGGTCGTGCCGCGCAGGTTGATGTCGTCGAGCAACTCCATGATCTCGAGAGCCGTGTCAGGGTCGAGGTTGCCGGTGGGTTCGTCCGCCAGCAACAGGGGCGCGTCCGTTACCATGGCCCGCGCTATGGCCACGCGCTGCTGCTCACCCAAGCTCAACTCGATCGGGTAGGCCTTGCGCTTGTGAGCCAGCCCTACCTGCCGCAGTACGTTCATGGCGCGCTGCTCGTGGTTGCCCCGAGCGGCAACGGCCCGTAGCGCGAACGTTAGGTTCTCGAGGGCGGAGAGTCTGCCGAGCAGGCGGTGGTCCTGGAAGATCATGCCGATGCTGCGCCTGAGGTGAGGCAAGCGCGACTCCGGGAGGCGCGCCACGTCCTGCCCGCCGACGGAAACGCTGCCTTCGGTCGCCACGATGCGCCTCAGCATGAGCGAGAGCAGCGTCGACTTTCCAGCACCGGAATGCCCCGTCACGTAGACGAACTCGCCCTTGGCGATGTGGAAGTCGACGTCCTTGAGGGCGTGCGTATGGGTGCGGGGGTAGGTCTTGGTGACGTGACGGAACTCGATCATGGCCGAGCGCTGCGGTTGCGCCGCAGTCCGCTGCCGCTCACCAGGAGCCGACCTCACTGCGAGGCCCCCAACGCGTCCATCAGGACCTGGAAGGCGGCCCCGTCGTCGATGGTCGTGAGGAGCGTCGTGTTCGGTGGCTGGACGCGGCCGCCCGTGCGGCGGTCGATCACGGTCATGCCGCGCGTGAGCTCGCCGGCGCACTCGACTGCCACGTGTCGCCGCTCAGACTTGAACAGGTGAGGGTCGGTGACGGCCAACACGGAGCACGGGTCGTGCAACGGTCCCTGCGGCGCGCCGCCGTACGCCTGGGCGTAAGCGGAAGCGAAGTGGTCGAGCAGGTCAGCCGAGAACCTGGCCGTGCGCGTGCCCAACGCCCTGATCTGCGCTATGCGCTGGCGCTCCATCATGAACTGATGCGTGAGGTCCAGGCCGGCAAGCACGATGTTGGCGCCCGACTCGAACACGATCGCTGCTGCCTCCGGGTCGGCCCAGATGTTGAACTCGGCGGCGGCGGTGACGTTGCCGGGCCCGAATGCGCCACCCATGATGCTGATGCCCTTGAGGCGCTTAGCTAGTTGCGGTTCGAGGAGTAGCGCGGTGGCGACGTTGGTGAGGGGTCCGATAGCCACCAGCCACAGGTCGTCGTGCTTCTCAGCGGCCTGCAACAGCGCCTGAACGGCGGGTAGCTTCTCTGCGGTGCGGGTGAGTGGCGGGATGACGGGCCCGTCCAGCCCGGTCTTGCCGTGGATGTACTCAGCGTGCTTCGCAGCCCGCAGCAGGGGCTTGGCCGCGCCGACGTATAGCGGGGTCGGTAGGTCGGCTACCTGGCACGTAACCAGGCCGTTGCGTAGCGTCGAGGTGAGGGGGGCGTTGCCGCTAACGACGCTGATGCCGACGAGGTTCGAGCGTTGCGCCGCCAGGAAGATGGCCAAGGCGTCGTCGTGACCAGGATCGCAGTCCAGCCAGATGGGAACGGACACCCCGGCATACTACCAAGGTGTCCGTCTACTAGCGGCATGCGCCGTTGCCGTGGTGGCCAACGGCGCGCCGGCTGCTTACTCGATCTGGTCGAGCTCGGCGTCGCTCGGCATGACCATGGCGGCCACGACGCGGTCGCCCTCGCCGATGCGCATGATGTTCACGCCCTGCGTGGAGCGGCCGTACGAACTGACCTCGCTAACGCCGGTGCGGATGAGGATGCCGTTCTCCGAGAGCACGAAGAGCTCCTCCGTGCCGGTCACGGGCTCGAGGGTGACCATGGCGCCCGTGCGGTCGGAGAGGCGGTGCCCGATGACACCCTGGCCGCCGCGGCCCTGCACCGGGAACTCGGCGAGTGCCGTGCGCTTGCCGAGGCCTTCCTCGGTGACGCTGAGGAGTTCCGTGCTGGCCTGCTGCGCCTCAGGGATGGTCGCGAGGCTAACCACGGCGTCGCCCTTGCGCAACCTGATGCCGATGACGCCTTGCGTTGCCCTGCCCGTGTCGCGCGCGTCGTCCTCGGCGAAGCGGATGGCCTGCCCGTCGTGCGTGCCAAGCACGACGTCCGCGTTGCCGTCCGTGATGCGCACGGCGACGAGCTGATCGCCATCGAGCAGGTTGATGGCCACGAGGCCGGAGACGTTGATGTTGCCGTACTCGCGGATCAGCGTGCGCTTCACGAGGCCACCGCGGGTGGCGAACACGAAGTAACCGTCCTGGTCGAGGCTCTTCAGCGACAAGACGGTCTGCACGCTCTCGCCCTCCGCTAGCGGCAGGATGTTGCGGATGTGGTTGCCACGTGCGGCGCGCTCGAACTCGGGCACGTCGTAGATCTTCTCGCGGTAAACGCGGCCGCGGTCAGTGAAGAACAGTAGGAAATCGTGGGTGCTGCCGACGAGCAGGATGGAGTTGACGTCGTCGTCCTTGGCCTTGGCGGCCGTAGCGCCGCGCCCGCCGCGCGCCTGTTGGCGGTACGACGTGATGGCGGTGCGCTTGATGTAACCGCCGCGCGTGAGCGTGACGGCCACCGTCTCCTCGGCGATGAGGTCTTCCTTGCCGATGTTGTCGGTCAGGTCGGTGATGACCGTGCGCCGCGGGTCCGCGAACTGCTTCTTGACGTTGAGCAGCTCCTTGCGGATGACGCTCCAGAGCTCGGTGTCGTCGTTGAGGATCAGCTCGAGGCGCGCGATCTCCTCTTGCAGGTTGCGGTACTCCTCGTTGATCTTGTCGCGCTCGAGGCCGGTGAGGCGCTGCAGGCGCATGTCGAGCACGGCCTGCGCTTGCGGGTCTGAGAGCCCGAACTCACGCATGAGCGCGGATTTCGCCTCTGGCCCGTCCTTGGAGGCGCGGATGAGGGCGATGACGGCGTCGAGGTTGTCGAGGGCGATGAGGTAGCCCTCGAGGATGTGCGCACGCTCGCGCGCCTTGCGCAACTCGAAGTCGGAGCGACGCCGCACGACGACGACGCGGTGGTCGAGGTAGTACCGGAGCATGTCGCGCAGCGAGAGGATGCGCGGGGCGTTCTCGACGATGACGACGTTGTTGACCGCGAAGGTGGTCTGCAGCTGCGTGAACTTGTAGAGCTGGTTGAGAACGAGTTCTGCTATGGCGCCACGCTTGATCTCGAACACGATGCGCATGCCGTGGCGATCGGACTCGTCGCGCAGGTTGGTGATGTCCTCGATCTTCTTGGCGCGCACTAGCTGCGCGACCGTCTGGATGAGGGAGGTCTTGTTCACCTGGTAGGGGATCTCGGTGACGATGATGGCCGTCTTCTGGTTGTGGTTCTCGATGCGGGCGCGGCCCCTCACCCTGATGCTGCCGCGGCCGGTCTCGAAGGCCTGCCTGATGCCTTCACGGCCGATGATGCCGCCGGTGGGGAAGTCGGGGCCGTGCACGTAACGCATGAGCTCCGACGTGTCGATGCTCGGGTCCTCGATCATCGCCACGAGCCCATCGACGATCTCGCCCAAGTTGTGAGGCGACATGTTGGTCGCCATGCCGACGGCGATGCCTGCCGCTCCGTTGACGAGCAGGTTCGGCACAGCGGATGGCAGCACCGACGGCTCCTGCAACACGCCGTCGAAGTTGTCGCGGAAGTCGACGGTTTCCTTGTCGATGTCGAGGAGCATGGTCTCCGCAAGTGCCGTTAGGCGCGCCTCCGTGTACCGGTAGGCGGCCGCCGGGTCGCCGTCGATGGAGCCGAAGTTGCCCTGCCCGTCGACTAGGGGGTAGCGCAGGTTCCAGTCCTGCGCCAAGCGGACCATGGCGTCGTAGATGGCGCTATCGCCGTGCGGGTGGTACTTGCCAATGACCTCGCCAACCACGCCGGCGCTCTTCGAGTGCTTGCGGTTCGACGCCAGCCCCATCTGGTGCATGGCGAACAGGATCCGCCGCTGCACCGGCTTCAGTCCGTCGCGAACGTCGGGGAGCGCACGCTCCACGATCACCGACATGGCGTAATTGATGAAGCTCGTCTTGATCTCGTCCGTGATCTGGACGGGGACGACTTGACCTTCGTTCAACGTGACCTCCGTTGCCTGCTGGCTGGCCCCACGGCACGTCCAACGCGCGTACTGACCAGGGTGAGCTTGGGCCAGCAGAGTTGCGGTAGGAGGTTACTTGGGGCCGCGCGCCGGTAGGCGGCCTGACAGACGATTCTACCACTTGCGCCGACCCGAACGACGAAGCGGACGGCGGTCAGGTCCGCTGCTGGGCCCGTGTTAGTTTGCTACGAGATGCTAGAACGCTACAGCACCCCAGACATGCGGCGCCTGTGGAGCGAGGCGGAGCGCTACCGGACCTGGTTGGAAGTGGAGCTCGCCGCGACCGCAGCGTGGGAGGACCTAGGCGAGGTGCCTGCCGGGACCGCGGCCGCGTTGCGCCGTGCGGCGGAAGCCAACCCGCTCGACGACGCGTTCGCCGAGCGCGTGGCGACCATCGAGGCGGAGACGCGCCACGACATCGTGGCGTTCACCCGCGCCCTAAGCGAGCGGCTCGGTGACGGCGCGCGTTACGTCCACTACGGGTTGACGAGCACGGACGTGGTCGACACGGCGCAGAACATCGTGCTTACCAAGGCGCTGTCCACCATCCTCGAGGCCACTAGTGAGGTCAAGCACAAGCTGCGGGCACTCGCGCAGCGCTACCGCCACTTGCCGTGCATCGGTCGCACCCACGGCATTCACGCTGAGCCGATGACGTTCGGGCTCAAGTTCCTCAACTTCGCGGCGGCCTTCGAGCGCGACGAGGCGAGGCTCGAGCGCGCCAAGGAAGCGGTGAGCGTGGTGATGCTCTCCGGCTCGGTTGGAACATACGCGCACGTCCCGCCGGCAGTCGAGATCGCGGTCGCGGAGGCGCTCGGCCTCACGCCAGACCCCATCACGAACCAGACGGTGGCGCGCGACAGGCACGCCGAGGTCATGGCGGCCCTCGCTATCCTTGGCACGAGCATCGAACGCGTTGCCATCGAGATCAGGCACTTGCAGCGCACTGAGGTGCGCGAAGCGCAAGAAGGCTTCACGGTCGGGCAGACGGGTTCGTCTTCGATGCCTCACAAGAAGAACCCCATCGCCAGCGAGAACCTTACTGGCGTCGCGCGGATCATGCGCTCCAACTTGCAGGCGGCGCTCGAGAACGTGGCTTTATGGCACGAGCGCGACATCAGTCACTCGGCAGCAGAACGCGTGATCCTCCCAGACACGACGACGCTGGCCGTTTACGCCCTGAGACGCTTGAGCGGTGTGCTGGACGGACTCGTGGTCTACGAGGAGCGCATGGCCGAGAACCTCGATGCCCTCAATGGCCTCGTTTACTCGCAGCGAGTGCTTCACCTCCTCATCGAGGCAGGTATGAGCCGCGAGGCGGCGTACGGTGTCGTGCAGCGCGCCAGCTTGCGCTGCTGGGAGTCTGGCGAGCACCTGCAAGCCCTGCTCGCCGCCGAACCAGACATGCCGTTAAGCGCCGCCGAGCTGAGCAAGGCGTTCAGCCCCGACTGGTACCTGCGCTTCGTGGATGACATCTTCGCCCGCAACGGCCTGTGAGCGCCTGATATCATCCTGGCGTGAGCCCACAACGCACTGAACTGCGCTACGAGGGCAAGGCCAAGAAGGTCTTCGCCACCACCGACCCGAGCCTCTACCTCGTCGAGTACAAGGACGACGCCACGGCTTTCAACGCCCAGAAGCGCGGGACCGTGGCTGGCAAGGGCGTGATCAACGCCGAGGTGTCGGCGCACATCTTCGCGTTCCTAGCCAAGGCAGGCATTCCAACTCACCTCGTGTCGTTGGTTGCGCCTGGCGAGCAGTTGGTGACGGCCGTGGCCATCGTGCCTCTCGAGGTCGTCGTGCGCAACCGCGCTGCCGGCTCGTTCGCGCAACGCTACGGCGTGCCAGAGGGCGGCGAGCTCATGCCCGTCGTGGTGGAGTGGTGCCTCAAGAACGACGCCCTTGGCGACCCACCCATCAATGACGCGGCGGCCGTCGCGCTTGGCGTGGTCGCGCCGGAGGTACTAGAGGAGATGTTCGAGTTGACCGCCGAGATCAACGAGCTCCTCAAGCCGTTCTTCGCGGCGCGCGGCCTCGACCTCGTCGACTTCAAGCTCGAGTTCGGCATCGACGAGGACGGCAACGTCCTATTGGCTGACGAGATTAGCCCCGACACTTGCCGCCTGTGGGACTTAGTTACCGGTGAGAAGCTAGACAAGGACCGTTTCCGGCGCGACCTCGGCGGGGTGGAGGAGGCGTACCAGGAGGTCGCTAGGCGCGTCACGCAACTGACGGAGCAAGACGACGCCATCGTGAGCGGCCACCTCGAGGCCGCCGCGCACGAGCAGGGGGCGTGGCAGACCGTGGACCACGACCACGACCAGGACCACGAGCATGACCAGGTTGGCACCTCCGCGTTACGTGCCGAGGTCGACGTCATGCTCAAGCGCTCCATCCTCGACCCGCAGGGCCGCGCGGTGGAGGCGACCCTCAACCGCTTGGGTCACGAGAACGTGAAGAACGTGCGCGTCGGCAAGCGCATCCTCCTAGACGTCACGGGCGCGCCGAACGCGGTCATGCGACAGGTGAAGGAGCTAGCTGCCGACCTGCTCTCCAACCCCGTCATGGAGGACGTGAACGTAGTGCTCCTCGCGGACGAAGACTGACGATGACGATGCCGACCCGGACGACCCTCACGGCCAGCGACGGCGTCAAGCTCGCGCTCTACCGTTGGCCGGTTGAGCATCCGGTCGGCGCGTTGATCATCGTTCACGGCTACGGGGAGCACGCCACGCGCCACGCTGGCCTGGCGCGCGCCGCGCAGGAAGCCGGCTGTGACGTGTTCGCTCTCGACTTGCGCGGTCACGGCGAGAGCCCTGGCGTGCGCGGCAGCGTGCCAAGCTTCGCGCCGCTGATCTCCGACCTTCACGAGCTCTTCAGGCTGGCGCGCGCCACCGATCCAGAGCTGCCCGCACTGCTCTTCGGTCACTCGATGGGGGGCGCCATCGCGTTGCGTTACACGCTTGAGCACCCGAACGACGTGACGGCGCTAGCGTTGTCCTCGCCGTTCCTCAAGGACGCAGTGCAGCGCTCCGCGCTCCTTAACCGCCTGGCCGGCGTGATCTCTCGACTGGCCCCCAACCTGCCCGTCGCGGCCCTCGATCCCGCGCTCATCTCGCGCGAGCAGGCGGAGGTAGAGCGTTACCGCAACGACCCCCTCGTCTACCATGGGGGCGTGCGCGCCAACGCCGGGCACACCATGCTCGAGCAGGGCAGTTACTTACGCGGCCGCGCGGCCGATCTCAGCATCCCAACGCTCGTGATCGTGGGTAGCGCTGACGGTATCGCCGACCCTGCCGGCGCCCGCGAGCTGGCGGCGGCCAACCCGCTCGTCCACCTCGCAGAGCTTCCCGGCGGTTATCACGAGTTGCACCACGACGACCCCGCCACGGGCACGCCGCAAGAGTTCAAGCGCCTGCTGGTCGAGTGGCTTCAGGCCAACACGCGCAGCACCATGAACTTCAAGTAACGCCCCTCAGGGAACGAGAGCGGCACCGGGTGATCGCTTGCGTGACCGTTCTCGGCCACGACCTGCGCCCGCACGTTGGCGGCCAGCGCCGCCTCCGCCACGACTTCCTTGAAGGCGTCCGGTGCCACTTGAGCCGTGCACGAGGCCGTTACCAGCAGCCCGCCCGGGCTGACGAGGCGGAAGGCGTCGCGGTTCAGCTTGAGGTACGCGCGTTGCGCGCGCCTACGTTGCAGCGCGCTGTTAGCCAACGATGGCGGATCGAGGATGACGAGGTCGTAACGCGGTTCCGCTTCCGCCCATACCGGCAGGGACGCGAAGATGTCGGTAGCCAACGCGCTGTGACTGCCCGCGAACGGACCGTTGAGGCTGACGTTCTCCTCCGCCGCCTCGAGGGCGGCGCGCGCCTGATCGACGCTGACGACGGACTGCGCGCCGCCCGCGAGCGCGTAGACGCTGAACCCGCCTTGATAGGCGAAGAGGTTGAGCACGCGCTTGCCCGCTGCTAACTGCCGCACGAGCTGGCGGTTATCGCGCTGATCGAGGAACATGCCCGTCTTCTGGCCGCGCCACGGGTCCGCGACGAAGCGCAGGTGGTTCTCGGTGACCGTCAGCTCGGGTGGCGGTAGCTCGCCCCACAGGGCCGTCAGTCCCTCGCTCTGCCTGCCTGCTTCGCCCGCTTGCGCTTCTTCCTCGTCGGCCAACTCGCCGCGCAAGACGACGCCCTTGAGCTTGAGCCGCGTGCCCACCTCCTTGGCGACTTGGGGGAGGAGCCTGTCTAGGGACGAGGCGTAGCGTTTCATAACGGCGTAGCGCCCGTAACGGTCGCACACGATGCCAGGAAGGTAGTCGCCTTCGCCGTGCAGCACGCGGTAAGCGTCGTTGCCTGCCGCCGGCAGGTGCGCGCGCAATTGGATGGCGTCTGCGACGCGACTCGCGATGGTGGCTGCCGTCGGCAGTTCTGACCCGAAGAGCCTGACGCCGATGGCGCCGTTGGCGTCGTAAACACCGTAGGCCGCCGCCCTGCCTGCCTCGACCCGCACCCATTCGCTGCCCCGCAGCGCGTGGTCCGGGAGGTGATTCCTGTACACCCAAGGGTGCCCGGAGCGCAGCGCAGATTCCAGCCCAGGAGCGAGGCGCAGTGTAGGGACGGTGCTCACGTGCCTCGCCTCCGAAGGTGAATGCGGCCGCCGGTCTTCGTGGTCAGGCCCGCTGGTTGATGGTGGCGGCCATGCGCTCGAGCGCCTCTTGCAAGATGGCGCGCGAGGTGGCGAAGTTGAGCCGCACGAAGCCTTCCCCGCCAGCGCCGAAGTCTGCGCCCTCGTTCAGGCCGACCTTGGCCCGCTCGGCAAGTGCCGCACCAGGCTTGGCGCCAAGGTCGGTGCCGCGCATGTCGAGCCAACCGAGGTAGGTGGCGGCCGGAACGTGAACGGCGACCTGCGGTAGGTGCTCCCTGACGTAATCGATGAGCAGATCGCGGTTGCCGCGTAGGTACGCGAGAGTGTCCGCCAGCCACGCGTCGCCGTGCCGGTAAGCGCCGACCGTGGCGACCTGGGCGAGGACGTTGGGGCCCGGCACGAGGCCGCGGCCGACGGCCGTGAGGCGCTTGAGCAGCGCCGGGTTGTTCGATACGGCGAACGAGATCTTCAGGCCGGGGATGTTGAAGGCCTTGGTTGGCCCGTACAGCGTGACGGTGCGTGCCGCTACCGCGGGCGCGAGGCTCGCGATGGGCACGTGCTTGCCGTCGAACAGCAGGTCGGCGTGCAGGTCGTCACTCACGATCCACAGGTTGTGGCGCAGCGCGAAGTCAGCGAGGCCCTCGAGTTCGGCGCGCGTGAACACCTTCCCGATGGGGTTGTGAGGGCTGCACAGCATGAGCATGCGCGTGGCTGGCGTGACTGCGGCTTCGAGCGCGTCGAAGTCGATGACGTAACCTTGGTCCTCGCGGCGCAACTCGACCTCTACTGGTACGCGGCCCGCCGTCTCGACGGCGTTCTTGAACGGCGGGTAGAGGGGCGTGAGGAGCAGCACCTCGTCGCCAGGCCCTGCGAAGGCGCGTGTCGCCAAGTTGAGGCCGGTGCCGGTAGTCGCGAGCGGCTCGACGTTCTCCGCCTGCAGCTTGAGGCCGTGCTTGGCTGTGAGCCGCTCAGCTACCGCCTCGCGCAGGTCAGGGACGCCCTTGGCGACTGGGTAACAGAGGTCATCCGCCTGCAAGCTAGCCGTGATGGCGTCCTTGACGGCGTCAGCGAGGGGGAAGTCCATCTCTGCGACCCACAGGGGCAACACGTCGGGTGGGAAGTGACGCCACTTGGCGCCAGGCCTGGCCTGGAGCGCAGATAGCGAGAGGTCATCGTAGCGGTCATGCGTCATTCGCCGAGTCTAACCCCGCCGCGCTACCCCGGCCAGGAGGCGCCCCGAGCTAGACTCCCCGCATGAGAGTGACTGTCGCCGTCCCCGATTGGGCGCAGCAACTAGCTTCAGACGACACGGACATGGAGCGCGCACCAGTACCGCTAGAACCGAGCGAAACGCCGACCGTTGACTTCGAGGTGCCAGACGACGGTTACTTCGAGTACGGCTTCGTTGATGCCCAAGGCAAGCTGCGCGCCGACCCTAGCAACGGTGTCAAGGCGGACAACCCGTGGTACCCGAGCGCCAGCGCGCTGAGCGGCCCCGATTACCGACCCGATCCGTTCTCGACGCCAGACAGAGAGCTCGAGCGCGGGCAGCGCGACCGCTTGCGGCTAACGAGCGCCGCGCTTGGCGGCCAGTTGCGCCGCGTTAACGTCTACACCCCGAGCGGGCATGAGGGCACGCCACTACCGCTCGTGGTCGTGCAAGACGGCGTGGCCTTCGACCGCCTGGCCGGCATCCACCTCGTCGGCGAGGCGCTGGTAGCCCGCGGCGAAGCGCGACCAGCGCGGTACGCGTTCGTGGAACCCGTCGACAGGCGCGAGGAGTACGGCTACTCGGACGCCTACCTGGAGTTCTTGTTGGCTGAGCTGCTACCTGCGGTCGAGGCCGTTGGGCCAGGCACGGGTGAGAACGTGTGGCTCGGGGCGAGCTTAGGCGGGTTGGCATCGGCCAACGCCGCGCTGGCACGACCGGATCTGGCCGCCAGCGTCGTTACGTTCTCCGGCGCGTTCCTCGGCGAGCCGGAGCACAAGGAGTACTACGCGACCCGTAACTCGCGGCTGCTCGAGCGGCTCCGCAATCGGCAGACGGAGCTGCCTGCGCGTTGGTACCTCGAGGTCGGCACCATCGAGTGGCTGACCGACATCAACCGCAGCGTTCACGCTGCGCTCGAGGCGCGCGGGGTCGAAACGGCCATGGTCGAGCGCCACGCCGGACATAACTGGACCAACTGGCGTAACGGCATGGCGCCGGCACTCCGCTTCGCGCTCAAGCCCTAGCTCCAAGCTTCTGGGTCGCCGGGGTGCAGGCGCGGTTCCTCGCGCGCGGTTCTCACTGGGGGAGGCGCTTGGGCGGTAGTAGGTAGCATGGGAGCAGCCCGCGGTGGCCGCAAGCGCTCACCGCGTCCATATGGAGGCAAGACCGATGGCATTCCGCATAGAGAAGGACACGCTAGGTGAGGTGCGCGTTCCGGACGAGCGTTACTGGGGCGCGCAAACGCAGCGCTCGCTCGAGAACTTCAAGATCGGTGGGCAGCGCATGCCAACCGAAGTCATCAGGGCTTTCGCCGTGCTCAAGAAGGCGGCCGCCCTCACGAACGCCGACCTCACGGACTTCCCGCGCGCCAAAGCCGACATGATCGCCCGCGTGTGCGACGAGATCTCTTCAGGTGCGTTAGACGAAGAGTTCCCCCTCGTCGTGTGGCAGACGGGTTCGGGCACGCAGTCGAACATGAACGTCAACGAGGTCGTCGCCAACCGCGCAAGCGAGTTGAGCGGAGAAGCGCGCGGCAGCAAGAAGCCCCTCAACCCGAACGACGACGTGAACAAGAGCCAGTCCTCCAACGACACCTTCCCGACCGCCATGCACATCGCTGGCTACCGCGTCATCGCGGAACGGACCCTGCCTGAGCTCAGGGCGCTGCAGGCGTCCCTGGAGGCCAAGTCGCGGGAGTTCGCTGGCATAGTCAAGATCGGCCGTACGCACCTCATGGACGCCACGCCCCTCACCCTCGGGCAGGAGTTCGGCGGTTACGCGGCGCAGGTGCGCAAGAGCATCGAGGCCGTCGAGGGCGCGCTGCCGCACCTCGCAGAGTTGGCGCTCGGCGGCACCGCGGTAGGAACTGGCCTCAACACGCCAAAGGGGTTCGCGCCGGCGGTTGCGGACAAGATCGCCGAACTGACGGGCCACCCGTTCCGCACCGCCGACGACAAGTTCGAAGCGCTCTCGGCGCATGACGCCGTCGTGGAGGCGTCCGGCGCCCTCAAGCGCACGGCCGTCGCCCTCTTCGCCGTGGCGAACAACATCCGCCTGCTCGGCTCCGGCCCGCGCTGCGGCATCGGCGAGTTGCGCTTGCCTGAGAACGAACCGGGTTCGAGCATCATGCCTGGCAAGGTGAACCCCACCCAGGCGGAGGCCCTCACCATGGTGTGCGCGCAAGTGATCGGCAACGACGCGGCCGTGACCATGGCTGGCACGCAGGGGCAGTTCCAACTCAACGTCTTCAAGCCCGTGATGATCTACAACCTCTTGCAGTCAGCGAACCTGTTGGCGGACGCTTCCAACAGTTTCCGCGTTCACTGCGTCGACGGCATCGAGGCGGACGAGAAGCGCATCAGGGAGCACCTCAGCGACTCGCTCATGCTCGTTACGGCGCTCAACACGACCATCGGTTACTACAAGGCCGCCGAGATCGCCCAGAAGGCGCACCACGAGGGCACGACTCTCAAGGAGGCAACCGTTGCGCTCGGTTACCTCACGGCAGAGGAGTTCGACGCCGCCGTCGTCCCCGAGGACATGGTCGGTTGAGCCAGCGGCCGGCCTAGGGGTCGGTCAGCGGTGGCGATTGTCTATGACTTCGGCGTCCGCCGGGAGTTGCCTCACCTTAGCCGGGTCGAGGCCAGTGTCGATCTCGAGGTTCTCGGCGTTGAGTTCCGCCAGCACGTGGCCGTCGGCCTGCATGAACACCAGTTGGCGCGGCAGCCAGTCTGAGGCGTCGATCCGCGCCGTGACGTCGAGCACCAGGGCACTCGGGTCCTTGTTGGCGAACTTCACGACGTAGACGTCGCCGTTCGCGCCCTTCTCAACTGAGTCGAGGCTGGCGTCGTAACCCGCGAAGATGGTGCCAAGGTCGAGCGAGATCTCGGCGCTGGCACCGTCCTCGCCCTTGGGTAACAGCCCACCGAGGGCGTCCGGATCGTCGGCGTCGAAGACCATCACCTGGTTCGTCAGGAACGTGTAGTTGTATACGGCGGGGCCGTCCAGGACTATCTCGTTGTCCGCGAGGGCGTCCGGCTGCACGATGTACGCCCGCGCCAGGCTCTCCGGCGGGACGACCTCGATCTCGATCTCGAGGGTGATGGTAGTGCCGTCGGTGTCTACTAGCTTGCCCGTGAGCAGGAACGAGGCGTCCTGGAGTGCGCGTGCCGCGGCCGTTACGTTGGCCAAGACGGTGTCGACGTCGAGGGCCTGCGCTAGCGCCGGCGACGCCGCCAACGCAAGAACTGCCACCATTGCAGCGGCGCGGCGCATGAAGCGGGCTCGCCAAGCGGGTTCACGAGTAGGTGTCTGCATGAGCCGATGTTATCCGGAGGCGGCCCTCATTCCATGAAGAAGGCTTTAAGGCCCCCATCATGCCAGTCAGGAGCACGGTGCTAGGCTTCAGCGAGAAAGGGGGCAGGTCATGAAGAGACTCTTCGGAGCCATCCTGCTACTCGGGCTAGCATCAACGGTATTCGCGCAAGGCTTCGTAGTGAGCCCTCAGGCAATCGTCGTCAACCCAGCGCCATCCTTCGGGGTGCAGGTCTGGTTGGACCGCGACACATCAGGGCAAGGAACGCCCACCTACCAGGTCGGCGAGGAGATAAAGATCAGCGTCCGCCCCGACGCGTCCTCGTGGATCTACGTCTTCGACGTGCGGCCTAACGGCGAGATCACCCAGATCTTCCCTAACAGCTACGACAACTCCAACTACGTGAACGCCAACGAGACCCGCACCTTCCCACCAGCTGGCGCACGCTACGTCTTCAACATCGCGCCGCCGCTCGGCCTCTCGAAGGTCATCGCCATCGCCAGCAAGTCGCAGCTCGACACGTCCACCCTCGCCCGTTTCCAGCGCGAAGGTGACTTGTTCGCGCAGAGCACCATCGGCGAGCAGGGTTTCATCCAGAGCTTCGCCATCGTCGTGCGCCCCGTCACGCAGAACGACTGGGTCACGGACACGGTGCTTTACAACGTCGGCACCCAACCGTCCCAACCGCAGTTCGGCAACATCGACTTCCAGTCCAACCCTAGCCGTGCGTCCGTCTACCTTGACGGGACCTTCATCGGCTACACCCCACTGAGCTTCGGCGCGGCCATCGGTCGGCACAACGTGAGCATCGAGCGCGACGGTTACGACACGTTCACCACCACGGTCGACGTGCGCGCCGGCCAGACGCAGAGCGTCAGCGCCCGCCTCTCACAACAGCGCCGAGCGGGCACCGTCTCGTTCACCAGCTCCCCTAGCGGCGCGGACGTTTACGTGAACGGCAACTACGTCGGCACCACGCCGACAGGGCAGGTCCGCTTCGAGGCTGGCAGCTACACGGCGCGCTTCGACTTGGCCGGCTACCAGTCGACTTCCGTGAGCTTCGACGCCCGCAGCGGTGAGAACCGCAGCGTCAACGCCCAGCTCCGCGCTCAGAACGCCTCCGTGACCATCCAAGGCAACATCGGTGGCGCAGTGGTGTTCATCGACGGCCGCCAAGTCGGCATGCTGCCCAACGGCAGCGGCCGCCTGCAGGTCACCGACGTCGCGCCAGGCAGGCACGAGCTCGTCGTCGTTGCCCCCGGCTACGCCACCTACGTGACGACCTTCAACGTCAGCGCTGGCCGCGACGCGGAACTGAACGTCCGCCAGTCACGCTTCTAACGCCAAGCTGCAGGTAACCGTCGTGGCCCGCTGCGCAACTGCGCGGCGGGCCACGTTCGTGGCGGCGCGGTAGAATCCGCCCATGCAAGAACCAGGCAAGCGGGTCGCCATCGTGCTCGCAGGTGGCGGCAGTAGCGACCGCCTGGCGCGGACGCTCGGCGTGCCAAGCAAGGCACTAGTGCCACTCGGGGGCAGGGCGCTCGGCGAGTACGTCCTCGCCGCGCTACGTGAGTCTGGCGTAATAGACCGCGTCGTGTACGTTGGGGAAACTCACGGCCAGTTCGAGGGGTTGTACGACGTGAACGTACCAGCTGGTAACAGGTTGGTCGACTCGTTGGCGCTCGGACTCGGCGCCGCCTTGGCGGAGCCGGACGCCACGGACGACGTGCTGCTCGTTACCGCTGACATCCCGTGGCTGACGAGCGCGGCCGTCGCGCGCTTCGTCGGCGCTGCCAGCGAGTTGGTCGGCGCCGACGGGCGGAAGGCGCAAGTCGTCTACCCGGTGGTGAGCGAGGCGGACGCCACGGCCCAGTTCCCGCAGCAGAAGCGCACCTACGCCAACCTGGCGGACGGGCGCTTCACGGGGGGCAACATCGTCTTGCTGCGCCGCGACGTCGTGCCAGCGCTACTCCCGTTCATCGACCGGCTCTTCCGTGGCCGCAAGAACCCGTTCGCCCTGGCCAACATCGTGGGGCTCGGCACTCTCCTTCAGCTGCTTAGCGGCCAGGCGCGCATAGCCCGACTCGAAGCCCGCGTCAGCGCGCTACTCGCCGCCCCCGCCCGCGCCTTGCCAACGTCGGACGCCTGCGTTGCGGCAGACGTCGACGATCCCGCTCACTTGCCGGGCACGATCTCGCCCGAGATGCCGGTACTTGCCCTCAGGAGGGACCCGTGAGACGACCAGCCCAGCTCCGCGTAGCTGCCTTGCTAGGCGCTTCAGCTGCAGCCGCCTTCGCACTCCTCATCGCACTGCTACTCTTCTGGGCACTAGGCCGCGGCGGTCGCCTCGGTTTCGGCGACTTCAACGCTGCCGGCATCCTCGAAGGCATCGTCTTCCTGCTCGCCTACTCTGGCGCGCTCATCTACGTGCGCAGCGCCCTGCGCCTGCCGAGCCCCACGCTCCTCAGCTTCGGGTTGCTCTTGCCGCCAACGACGGGCCGCGCGGCCGCCAAAGTGCCGGTGGTCGACGCCGCTCAAGTGGCGCAGACGATGATGGCTAACCGCATCGTCATCGTGCAGGACGGCGGCGTGCCTGTCGGCGTTACGGGCCTCCACCACGACCGCATTACCTCATGGGAGGAACTCGTGAAGGTCGAGGCTGACATGGCCGTCACCGACCTGCGGCGACTCCTGGCGCACGAGCAACTCGTCGTCGTGCTAGACGGCAATCAGGTGCAGGGGATAGTCACCCAGGAGATGTACTTGGCTGGCCTGTGGGGCAGCGTGCGTTAGGCGCCAACGAGTGGCAGGTACGGTTCCGCGTCAGCGGTGAAGGGCGCGGGCGGCAAGCGGCCACTTGCTAGCCTCTGCCCACCGGCCAGCGCGATCATCGCGCCGTTATCGGTGGCTAGCGCCGGCGGGGGGAAGGCAACGTCGATGCCCGCGGCCGCGAACTCGCGTCGCAACCTAGCGTTGGCCGCCACGCCACCCGCCACGACGAGTCGCTGCATGCCCGTCTGGCTGAGGGCGCGCGCCGCGCCGTTGACTAGCGAGGTGACCACCACGCGTTCGAAGCTGGCGGCAACGTCCGCTGGCCGCGCGTCTGGTTGGCGTTCAAGCAACAGGGCAACGGCCGTCTTGAGGCCGCTGAACGAGAAGTCGAGCCCCTTGTGGCCCTGCATCGGCTGCGGCAGAGATAGTGCCTGGTCGTCGCCAGTGGCGGCTAGCTGCGCTAGGGCCGCGCCACCCGGATAACCGAGGCCGAGCAGCCGCGCCACCTTGTCGAACGCCTCGCCAGCAGCGTCGTCACGACTGCGGCCGAGCTCCTCCACCTGGCCCCAGGCGTGGACAGCGAACAGCGCCGTGTGCCCGCCGGACGCTAGGAGCGCGATGAACGGAGGCTCTGCGCCGCCTGCCGCCGCCAGGTGCCCCTCTAGGTGGTGAACGGGTACGAACGGCACCCCGAGGCCCCAAGCGAGGGCCTTGCCGTAACTGAGCCCAACGAGGAGCGCGCCGACGAGGCCTGGCCCGCGCGTGGCCGCCACCGCGCCTAAGTCTGCCAGTGTCACGCCTGCCTCGGCCAAGGCACGCTGCGCGACGTCAGCGATCACCTCGAGGTGCTCGCGGCTCGCGAGTTCCGGCATGACGCCGCCGAAACGCGCGTGCAGCGCCGTCTGCGACTCGACCACGTTCGCGAGGACAACTGGGCCTCTTGCCACCCCAACGCCGGTGTCGTCGCACGAGGTGTCGATGCCGAGGACGAGGGGGGCGCCGCCCTTGGACTCGGCGGGGCCGGGCATCAGTAACGCTCCGTTACGTAACCGGCCGCGGCGCCTAGCTCGAGCACCTCGCCACCCGCCCCAACGAACGCCTCGAGGTTGGCGCGGCAGGACGGCAGCACGGCGGCGTCGACGACCGCCCCAACCGTCGGACCAGCGCCGGAGAGGAAGGCAGCGTAAGCGCCGGCCTCACGCAACGCCGTGATGGCCGCGGTGAACCCTGGGACGAGGCTTGCCCTGTACGGTTGGTGAATGACGTCGAGGGCTGCCGTGCGCAGCAGTTCCGGACGCTCGAGGGCAACGGCCGCCACCCACAGGGCCGCGCGAGAGGCGGTCAGGACGACGTCGCGGCGGCTGTAACTGTCTGGCAATGCGGCCCGCGCTTCCGCCGTGGACAGCTCGAAGGCTGGCACGCCGAACAGGAAGCGCCAACCGGCGGGCACGGGCAGGGCGGCCTCGAGGAAGGCGCCCGTCTCGTCACTTGCCGCGACGGTAAAGCCGCCGAACACGCAGGGCCCGACGTTGTCGGGGTGACCTTCGAGGGCGGCAGTGAGCTCGAAAACGCCGCGCCTGCCAAGCGCACCGTTCGTCATGGCGTCGGCGAGGGCAGCGCCGGCGACTAGCGCAGCGGACGATGAGCCGAGACCGCGCGCGAGTGGGATGGGGTTCACGACGCTTAGCGCTACCGTCGGGGCAGTCAGTCCTAGTCGTTGGTAGGCGGCGCGGAAGCCGCGGTGCACGAGGTTGTCTGGTGTCTCTGGCACGCTATCGCGGCCGCGGTAACTGAACGAATCGCTAGCGGCTTCTTCTAACGTGACTTCGAGTTGAAGGTCGAGGGCGAGCCCGAGGGCGTCGAAACCCGGCCCGAGGTTGGCGCTGCTGGCCGGAACGCGTGCGCGGAACATGTGTGGCACGCTACCATCCGGCCGATTGGCGCTGCGTCTGCCGCCTACTGGGACGCCATGTCAGTGGCAACGGCCCTGGCGGCCGCCAGTGGTAACGCCGCCGCCAAGTCGCTGGCGACGAGGCCAAGCCCGGCCGTGGTCGCCGCCAGCTCGCCCGCCACCCCGTGTAGCCACACGCCGGCGCAGACGCGCGTGAACTGCTCTTCGCCGCCGCCAGCGGGCGCGAGGAGCGCCCCGAGCACTCCGGCGAGCACGTCGCCCGTTCCGCCGCTCGCCATGCCTGGGTGGCCACGTTCCGAGATGGCGGCGCGTCCGTCTGGCGCCGCGACGACCGTTGTCGGCCCCTTGAGCACGACGACGGCCCCGAACTCGGCCGCCAACGCCGCCGCCGCCCCAAGCGGGTCTCCGGTAACCGCCGCCGCGGTGGAACCCAAGAGTTGGGCCGCCTCCCCCGCATGCGGAGTCATGGTGGCCCCGCCCTTGGTGCGCAACGCCGAGCGTTCCGCCCGCGGCCACACGCGTGGGGTGAGAGCGGCCGCGTCGATGACGACCGGGCCGGGGGCCAAACGGAGGAGTTCAGGCAAGTACGCGAGCGCGCGCTCGTCGAGCCCGGGCCCGATGACGGTCGCGGCGGCGCGCTTGGGCACGAACGCGCCGCGCAACTGGGCGGCGCTGCCCTCCGACGGCGTCCAGAGTTCGAAGATCGTCTCCGGCCACGCTGCAGGGTGGCGGGTAGGTCCGATGATGGTCACCAGCCCGGCGCCCGCGCGCCACGCGCCACGGCTGGCGAGTTCTGCGGCGCCTGAGTAGCGCGCCGAACCGCCCACCACGGTCACCGTGCCCGCCGAGTACTTGTGCGCGTCAGGCGCGCGCCGCGGTAACCAGGCCGCCACCTCCTCACCCGTGACGACCTGCACCGTGCCGCATTCGGCCAGCACGGCAGGCGGAATGCCGATCGGCGCGAGGACGCGTTCCCCGTAAGCGGCCCGCGTCGGGTAGAAGGCGCCCGCGACCTTGTGTCCGGCCAGCTCCACCGTCAGCGTGGCCCTCACGGAGGGGCCGATCAGTTGTGGGACGTCGCTTGGCACTCCGCTGGGCACGTCGACCGCCACCACGGGAGCGCCATGCTCGTGGAGGCGCGCGAGCAGCTCGCCTAACCACCCTTCCACCGGGCGGTTGAGGCCACTACCGAAGAGGGCGTCGACGATCACCCCGGCCTCGCCGAGGTTGGTGCCGGCGTCGAGCGGCGCAACCGTTCCGGCGCCAACGAGATCGGCGCGTGCACGGCGCGCGTCGGGCGTTCCGGGCTCTTCCGTCAGCTCGAGCACCTTCACGTCCCACCCGCTCGCGGCTAGTTGGCGAGCGCAGACGTAACCGTCGCCACCGTTGTTGCCCTTCCCGCACAGCACCGTGGCGCGCCCGACGTCCGGGTAACGCGCCGCCACGAGCCGGGCAACGGCGCCGCCGGCGGCTTCCATGAGGCGCCAGGTACTGATGCCAGCAGCAGCGGCCGCGCTGTCGGCCGCTCGCAGCTCGGCTGCGCGGTAAAGCTTCACGACGCCGCCGCGAACACGGTCAGGGGCCGCCTAGCCGAGCGCCTTCTCGATGCGGCCGAGCAGTTCTTCGTCCAGGGTTACCGTCGCCGCGCCAAC
Organism: uncultured Trueperaceae bacterium; assembly: GCA_937907415.1. Next base: position 28,743 of record CALCHY010000037.1, on the reverse strand, counting down.
GTTCTCCTCGAGCTGCGCGACGCGCGTCGCTCCCGTGATGACGGAGGAAACGTTCGCGTTGCGCAGCACCCAAGCCAGTGCGAGCTGGCTGCGAGTGACGCCCAAGTCGTCGGCTATCTCCTTGAGCGCCCGCACGCGGGCGACGTTCTCCTCGGTGAGAAAGCGCTCCTTGAACGTCTCGAAGTGCGCGAAGCGCGAATCGCTAGGGACGCCGGCGTCGTACTTGCCGGTCAACATGCCTTGCGCGAGAGGGCTGAAGGCGACCAGGCCAACGCCCTTCGCCTTCGTTACCGGCATGATCTCGGTCTCGACGCGTTCGCTGCGCAGCATGGAGTACTCGGGTTGCTCGACGATGGGCGCAACGAGCCCGTTCGATTTGGCGTAAGTGACGGCCTCCGCGATCTGCGCCGCCGTCCACATGCTCGTGCCCCAGTAGTGAGCGCGGCCTGAACGAACGACGTCGGAGAATGCCTCGACGGTCTCCTCGAGCGGCGTCTCATGGTCGTAACGGTGAGAGAAGTAGATGTCGAGGTAATCGAAGCCAAGGCGATCTAGCGAGTTGTCGATCGACTCGAGGATGTGCTTGCGGCTGAGGCCGCGGTCGTTCACGTTGTCGGACATCGGCCAGTAGACTTTGCTGCTCACGACGAGGTGGTGACGCTGCCCGGCCTCGCCGAGCGCTTCGCCCATCATCTCCTCGCACTTGCCCTTCGCGTAAACGTCGGCGGTGTCGAAGAAGTTGACCCCTAGTTCGAGGGCGCGGTCGATGATGCGCCGCACCGTGTTCTGCTCCTCCACGGTCTGGCCGAAGGTCGTCCAACCTCCGAGGCTGACGCTGCTCACCTTGAGGCCACTGTTGCCAACCCTGCGATAGGTCATCTTGGTGCTATCCATACGGCCTAGGCTACCCCCTCGACGCCACACGCGGCGGCCTGAGCGCGCCCCGCACGTATGATTGGCCCATGGAGCCTATCTACGACGCTCCGCCGCCGCGCCTCACTGAGCGCCTCGGTCGGCCAGGCGAGTTCCCGTTCACCCGCGGCGTTTATCCGGCGATGTACTCGGGCGGCAAGCTCTGGACCATGCGCCAGTACGCCGGCTTCGGCTCGGCGCGGGAGTCGAACGAGCGCTACCGCTACCTGTTGAGCCAGGGCGTGACGGGGTTGTCCGTGGCGTTCGACTTACCGACGCAACTTGGCCTCGACCCAGACGACCCGCTCGCCAAGGGCGAGGTTGGGCGCGTTGGGGTGAGCATCGCGACCATCGACGACATGCGCGAGCTGTTCGCTGGCATCCCTCTTGACCAAGTCACGACCTCCATGACCATCAACGCGCCAGCCATGATGCTCCTCGCCCTCTACGTCCTAGTGGGTGAGGAGCAGGGCGTTGCGCCGTCGCGCCTCGGCGGCACCGTGCAGAACGACATCCTCAAGGAGTACGTTGCGCGCGGCACTTACATCTTCCCGGCTGGCCCGAGCATGCGCCTTGTTACGGACATGTTCGCGCATTGCGCGCGCGAACTCCCTAACTTCAACACCATCAGCATCTCCGGTTATCACATCCGCGAGGCGGGAGCCACGGCCGCTCAGGAACTAGCCTTCACCCTCTCGAACGCGCGCGCGTACGTGCGCGCCGCGCGCGACGCTGGCCTGGCGGTTGACGAGTTCGCACCGCGGTTGTCGTTCTTCTTCGCCTGCCACAACCGCCTCCTCGAGGAGGTGGCGAAGTTCCGCGTTGCGCGGCGCATGTGGGCGCGCCTCATGCGAGACGAGTTCGGCGCCAAGGAGCCCAAGTCGCAGATGCTGCGCTTCCACACCCAGACTGGCGGCAGCACCCTCACGGCGCAACAGCCGAACAACAACGTCGTGCGCACCGCTTACCAAGCGCTGGCCGCCGTGCTCGGCGGCACGCAGAGCCTGCACACGAACGCCCTCGACGAGGCCCTTGGACTGCCGACGCCAGAGAGCGCGAGCCTGGCGCTGCGCACGCAGCAGATCCTGGCTTACGAGACGGGCGTGCCTGACGCCATCGACCCGCTCGCAGGCAGCTACTACATCGAGCAGCTGTGCGACGAGCTCGAGGCCGAGGCCCTCGCGCTCATGGGGCAGGTAGAGGACCTCGGCGGGGCGGTGCAGGCCATCGAGGCAGGCTTCGTTCAGCGTGAGATCGAGGAGTCCGCCTACCGCTTCCAGCAGGCCATCGAGTCAGGCGAGCGCGTAGTGGTCGGCGTCAACCGCTTCGCTGAGGCGGGCGGGGCAGACGTGCCCATTCAAGTTATCGACCCGGAACTCGAGCGCAGGCGCACGGCCGACCTGGCCGCGTTCCGCGCAGCGCGTGACGGAGTGAGCGTCTCCGACTCGCTTCTTGCCTTACGGCGCGGGGCGGAGGGGGAGGGCGGCGGGGCGCCAGGCGGAACCACCTTGTTCGTGCTCGTGCAGGCCGCCTTGGCGCGCCACGCTACCCTTGGCGAGGTGTGCGGCGTGCTGCGCGAAGCGTGGGGCGAGTACCACGGCTGAGGCCGCCCCGCTCGCGCGCTAGCGGTGACTGTGATCGAGGAGCGGTCCTAGCGGCCGCCCGCCCAACAGGTGCATGTGCAGGTGGAAGACTTCCTGGTGAGCGTGCTCTTTGCAGTTGACTATCAGGCGGTAGCCGTGGGTGAGGCCTTCTTGTTCGGCCACCTTGCGCGCGACGGTGAACATGCGCCCTAGCGCCGCCTCGTGCTCCGGTTCGACATCGTCGGCCGTTGGCACGATGGCGTTAGGCACGATCAGTATGTGAACGGGGGCCTGTGGGTGGAGGTCGCGGAAGGCCGTCACCAGGTCGTCCTGGTAGACGATATCGGCAGGGATCTCGCGCCGCACGATCTTGGCGAAGAGCGTGTCTTGGGTCATGCCACAGTCTAGTGCAGGCGCTCAGGCGGCCTTGAGCTCGGTCATCGTGAAGAGCGCAGAGAGCTTGACGCCGGCCGCGGCGAGTGCCTCGACACCGCCAGCTTGACGGTCGATGACGCACACGGCCTGTTCGACGACTGCGCCGGCTTCACGCAGGTCGCGGGTCGACAGCACGACCTGACCGCCCGACGTGACCACGTCCTCGACGACGAGGATCCTCTTGCCAGCGACGTCGCCGCCCTCTGCGAAGCGCCGCGTGCCGTACTCCTTCGCCTTCTTCCTCACGAACAGGCTGGGTATGCCCGTGACCTGCGAGAGCATCACGGCCAGCGGCACGCCGCCGAGTTCGAGGCCAGCGAGCGCGTCAAGGTTGGCTGGCACGAGTGGGGCCATGGCCTCCGCGATGGCGCGCAGCAGCGTGGGGTCTGACTCGAACATGTACTTGTCGAAGTACTCGCTGCTCGTCGCGCCCGAACGGAGGAGGAACTCGCCGTGGAGGAGCGAGCGCGAGGTGATGGTGCGGGCTAGGTCTTGGCGTTGCATGGGGCGATGGTACACCGGGCACCCGAAGCTCCCGGGCCCGAGCCCGAAACGCCTCGCGCCTTGCAGTCTCGGGGCGGTGTGCTAAACTCAAGCGCTTACGAGCGGAGCCACCAATGCGCGCCGCTACTTAACCTAAGAGTGATGAGGGGCAGCCTAGCGCCCCGTAGTAATGGAGGAAGTCATGCCGCGCGTCTGTGCCTTAACCGGGAAGCGCACCCGCAGCACCACCACCAGCACCCGCAAGGGTTCCGCCAAGCGCAAGGGCGGCGTGGGTCTCAAGCAAGTTGGCGTGCACAAGCGCACCCTCAAGCCGAACTTGCAGAAGCGCACCGTGTGGCTCGACGGTCGTCCGTCGCGCGTGTGGTTGAGCGCCAAGGCCATCCGCCAGCTCGACCCAACGGTGTTCGTAAACCCGAACAAGCCCGCCTGAGCGAGCTAAAAATGTCGGTTGCGGCGCCGCTCCCTGTGGGCGGCGCCGTCTTGCTGCAGTTCGACGGCGTGACGGTGCGCTTCGGCGACTTCGTAGCCCTGAGAGACGTGACCTTCGCGTTGGAACGTGGCGAGTCGTTGGCCATCGTAGGGCCGAACGGCGCCGGCAAGTCGACGCTCGTCAAGGTGGCACTAGGCCTTACCCAACCGCTGAGAGGGAGCGCCAGCGTGTTCGGTGAGCGCCCAGGGAGCAGCCCGGGACGCATCGGGTACGTGCCGCAACTCAAGACCTTCGATCGCACGTTTCCCGCCACCGCGCTCGAGCTCGTCGTCACCGGGTTGCGGCGGTCATGGCCGTGGCGCGTGCCGCCCACCGAGCGCGAGCGCGCCACGGCCGCCCTTCACCGTGTCGGGGCGGAGCAGTTGGCGATGCGGCCCCTATCACGGCTATCTGGTGGCGAGCTGCAGCGCGCTTTCCTAGCCCGCGCCTTCGTACGCGAGCCCGAGTTGGTGTTGCTAGATGAGCCAGCTACCGGCGTGGACTTCCTCGCCGAGCGCGACATCTACGACCTGCTAGAGGAGTACCAGGCGGATAGTGGCGCCACCGTCGTCATGGTCACGCACGACCTCACCGCCGCCCGCTACCACTCCGACAAGGTCCTCGTCCTCAACCGCACCGTGCGCGGCTACGGTGGGCCCGAAGAGGTCATGCGGGAGGAGTGCCTGCAGGACGCGTTCGGTCACAGGCGCCACGAGCACGGCATCACGCTATGAGCCTCCTGGAAGCACTGACGCTACCGTTCTTTCAGCGCGCCGTGATCGCGGGGATACTCATCGCCGTCATGTCAGGCGTGCTTGGCGTGTTCGTCGTGCAGCGGCGCCTGGCGTTCCTCGGCGATGGGCTGGCGCACGCGGCGTTCGGCGGCATGGGCATCGGGGCATACGTGATCGTCACGAGCGGGCTGATCGGCTCGAGCGTCGCGCTGCTGCAGCACCCGCTCTGGATAGCGTTGCCGTTCAGCCTGCTAGCTGCCCTCGTCATCGCGGCGCTGCGCAAGCGCACGCGTCTCAGCTCCGACACGGCCATCGGGGTGTCCTTCGCGGTGAGCGTCGCGCTCGGCGTCATGTTCTTCTCGCTCATACCGCCGGACGTGAACCTCGGCGTGTCGGTACTCGACCTGCTCTTCGGCTCCATCCTCGGCGTGCGGCGAGGTGACCTGCTCGTCATCTCTGTCGTGGCGGCCTTGGCGGTCGCCGCGCTGCTCGCCGCCTGGGGGCGCTTGAGTTACGCGACCTTCGACGACGAACTTGCCCGCAGCGACGGCGTGCGCACAGGCGCCCTCGAGCTGGCGCTCTTCTTGCTGGCAGCGGTAGTTATCGCGGTGAGCGCCAGCGTGGTCGGCATCGTGCTCATGGCCGCCTACCTCGTGATACCGGCAGCGGCGGCAAGGTTGTTGGCGCCGACCCTCGCGCGCATGACGCTACTCAGCGTGGCGCTCGGTGTGACGAGCACCGTGGCCGGCTTGGCGCTCTCCTTCTACCTAGACGTGCCGAGCGGCGCCACCATCGTTCTCACCCAGGCGGCCCTGTTCGTGCCAGCCGCCCTCTTCGGCCACCGACGCTGAAGCGCAGACGGGGCCGGACTCAAGCTCCACCCGCGCTGGCGTCACACCCCTCGCCCGCTGATCTCCGGCCATAACTCGTCGACCCGCGCCTTGACGGCGCTAGGCATGGTGAGCTTCTCGGGCCAGTCGCGATCGAAACCTTCCGAGCGCAGTTTCGGGGTGGCGTCGATGGCGAACAGCGGCCCGACACCGGCCGGGTCGGAGATGATCTGCGCGTCGCGCTCTGGGTCCATGTTGTTCAGGAGGGTCCACATGCAGTCCTCGAAGTCGCGCGGGTCGCACTCGTCGTCGAGCACGGCGATCAGGCGGACGCCTTGAGCGGCTGGTTGGCGCGCGGCCCACTCACCCAAGTGCCGCCCTTGCCCAGGCCGCTCCTTGCGGGTGGTGATGAACCAGAACCCGCCCGCCACCTGGTGCTGGTCGACGATCTCGGCGTGACTAGGGAGTTGCGCGGCCGTCCGCTCTTGGTTCGGGGTGAAAGGCGCGTCGCCGCCCTCCTCTGGGGACTTGCGGGTGCCGTCGATCAGGAGCTTGGAGCCGTAGCTGAACGCGCGGCTTGAGTGATCGAGCACGTCGCTTGGGCCCTTGGCGAACTGGCTGTCGCGGCCAGGCAGGGCGTTCGCGAGGACGTGACGCCAGAAGCCGATATGGTTCTTCGGATCGGCCGCCCCGTCGTCCGCGACCAAGATGACCTTGGCGAACATCATCTGCCCGAGGCCGAGCAGGCCGTTGGCGACCTTGTAAGCGTGTCCTGGGAAGCTCTTGTGGATGGTCACGTTGACGAGGTTGTGTGCGATGCCAGCTGGCGGCATGTGATAGTCGCTGATCTCGGGGAGGATGAAGCGCGCTGGTTCTAGGAAGATGCGTTCGCTCGCCTCGATGAGGTACGCGTCCTCCATCGGAGGCCGCCCGACGACCGTGGCTGGGTAGATGGGCTCGTCGCGCATGGTGATGGCGGTGACGTGAAAACGCGGGTAGAGGTCAGGCAGCGTGTAGAAGCCGGTGTGGTCGCCGAACGGCCCCTCGACCACCAGCTCCTCTTGCGGGTCGACGTAGCCCTCGAGCACCAGCTCGGCGTGAGCGGGCACGTCGAGGTCGACCGTCACGCCCTTCACGACCTCGAGCGCCTTGCCGCGGAGGAAACCCGTCAGCGAGTACTCGTTGAGGCCTGGGATGGGCGGCAGCGGCGCGGTGGAGCCGTAGATGAGGGCTGGGTCGCCGCCGATGGCGACGGCCACCTCCAGGCGTTGCCCTAGCCGCCGCGCGCTCTCGAGGTGGCGTGCCCCTGTCTTGTGACGCTGCCAGTGCATGGCCGTGCTGCGCTCGTCGAGCACCTGCATGCGGTACATCCCGATGTTCAGGTCGCCGCGTTCAGGGTCACGCGTGACCACCAGCGGCAACGTCACGAACGGCCCACCGTCCTGCGGCCAAGTCGTGAGGATCGGCAACTGGCGCAGATCGACTTCCGCACCGCGCAGCACCCGCTGCTGGGCGGGCGCGTTGCGCACGCGCTTAGGCGGCAGCGTCTTCACCTCGCGCAGTTTCGGGAGGTTCGACATCAGTCCGAGGAGGCCGCCGCCGAGCTTAACGTCGAGGAGCGCCCTGATGCGGTCGCCTACCTCGTCGAGCTGCTCGAGGCCAAGCGCCCACGCCATGCGCTGCCTGGTGCCGAAGAGGTTCATGACCACTGGCATGCTTAGCACCTTGCCGTCCGCGGCAAGGGGGCGTTCGAAGAGCACTGCTGGCCCCGCGGCCTTGACCAGCCGGTCGGCGATCTCTGACATCTCGAGGTAGATGGCAACCGGCTTGGTGACGCGCACGAGTTGCCCGCGCTCCTCTAGCAGCGTCACGAAACTTCTAAGGTCGGTGAAACTCATGCCTCATGCTACTAGTCACCCCAGCTACCGTCGGCATTGGCTCCTTCCAGCTGCCACGGCTGGCTCGTAACCACGGTGCCGGAAGCCAGCAGCGTGGCGGCCAACTTCGAGCGCAACTCGGTTAGCCCTGCGCCCGTTACGGCCGACACCGCTGTTGCCGAGTAGCGCCGCTCCAACTCCTCGACGACTTGCGGGTCGGCGGCGTCGAGCTTGTTGAGCACGACCTGGCTTGGCACTTCCAGCTTGAGTTCCTCGAGCACGCGCGTCACGGCGTCGACGCGGTCGGGCGCCCCGGGGCTGGCGCCGTCGACGACGTGCAGTAGCAAGTCGGCGTCGTGCAGCTCTTCAAGGGTGGCGCGGAAGGCGTTGATGAGTTCCTCAGGGAGGTCGCGGATGAAACCGACCGTGTCGGTGAACACGACCTTGCCGCCATGCGGCCCCAGGTCAGGTAGCCAGCCTTCGCGGCTCGTCGGGCGCAGGGTGGCGAAGAGCTTGTCGCGCGCCAGCACGTCCGACTTGGCGAGGGCGTTGAACAGCGTCGACTTTCCCGCGTTCGTGTAGCCGACCAGAGCGATGGTCGGGGTGGTGCCTCGCACGCGCTGCTTACGCGTTTCACTGCGGCGCCGGCTGATGGCGTCGACCGCCAACTCCAGGCTGGTGATGCTGTCGCGGATCTTGCGCCGGTCGACCTCGAGCTTCGTTTCGCCTGGGCCGCGCGTGCCGATGCCGCCACCCAGTCGGCTCATGGCGACGCCGCGCCCAGCCAGGCGCGGTAGTTGGTAGTGCAGTTGCGCGAGCTCGACTTGGACCTGCGCCTCGCGGCCGCGAGCGTTCTGCGCGAAGATGTCGAGGATCACCTGCGTGCGGTCGAGGACCTTCAGCTTCGTGAACGCCTCGATCTCGCGCGCCTGGGCGGGGGAGAGCTCGCGGTCGAACACGAGCAAGTCGGCGTCCTCGTGGAAAGCCAAAGCGATGATCTCCTGCAGCTTGCCTTCACCGACGAACGTGCGGGTGTCGGGCTTATCGCGGGGTTGCAAGGTGGTGGCGACCGCGTCTGCGCCAGCGCTCCTGACCAGCTCAGCTAGTTCGGCCATCCGCGATTCCGTCTCGGCGGCCACCTCGCGCCCAGCCAAGCCTACGAGTACGGCGCGCTCCGTGCTGGTGCGGTGCACCTCGCGCACGGCGGCGCCCCGCGCTAACTCCTCTTCGAGGGCATGCAAGCGCTCGAGGAAGTTGAGGTCCTCCAACTCCCGCACCGTCATCGGCGCCTCGACCAACCAGTCCTCCTCGTCGCTGCCCGCCGGCGCGACGAACGCCAGGTGGGCGGGTCCGACCGTGAAGCCGGCGGCTGCGCCGCGTGCGGCTCCGACTTCGAGCGCCACCATGGCGTCTAGCCGGTTCACGAAGAGGGTAGTGAGGTCGCTGCCAGATAAGCCGCTTGGCTTGACGTGCGTGTGTACTAGGCGCAGGCCGTACAAGCGCGATTCGGCCTCGCCGTGCATCGGTGGGAGGGGGGTGTCCGCCGCGTCGCCGACGGCGACCGTGACTACGCGGCCGCGGCGGTCGATGAGCAGGCTGACGCCGCGCCCGAACTCATCGGTAAGCTCGCCCAGCGCGCGCGCCAGGTCGACCGTTACCGCCGCTTCTGGCGGCACGCGTCTGCGGTACAGGTTGCTTAGGCGCTTCAGTTGGTTGCTCTTGAGGCCCGATGTGCGGCCGTGAACCTTCTCTATGGTTTAGGGCTCCTCTCGCAGGTGCTCCTGTGCAACAGATGCTGCAGCGGACGTGAATAACGGCATTCTAGCGCCTTGCCGCCACATGCTAGGCTCGCCACGATGCCATCCAAGCGCCGCATTATCGCTGCCTTGCTGCTCCTTGCGCTGCCAGCGGCAAGCGTGGTGGCGCAAGGCGGTAGGAGCGTGCGAGCGGCGCGGCACGCAGGCGCAGCCTATGCCGAACTTACCGACTTGGCGCGTGCAGCTGGCGCGGTGGCAACGGCAGTGGACGGCGTGCTCACTTTCCGCGGCGCGCTCGGTGTGGTCACGTTCTTCGCAGGTTCGACCGCCGGACTCATGCAGCGCCCAACTGGAGGCGGACCGATCGACGTTTCGTTCTCCGCTCCCGTCGTTCAGTACGGGGCAGAGTGGTGGGCGCCGCTCGACGCCCTCGAGTACCTTGGCGTGGAACCGAGCGCCTCAGGCGCTGCGCTGTGGCTAGCCAACGGCAGCGAGGTCGCGCTCGCCAACGAGGCGTTCCCAGGGGCGCCCCCTCCCGCCCTGGCCGCCAGCGCGGACGCGGCTTGGGAGGTAACGGAGCTGGGCGCGGGGGTGACGGCATTGCGCTTCTACGATGGCGCCGTGGCCCTCACCCTGCTCGACCTTGCACTACTGCCGCTCGCGCGGCCCGAGTTGACGACAGCGGTCGACGCCGCGCTTGACGCGGCTTGGCTAAGCGGCGCAGCAAGCGACAACGTGCTGCTGCTCCAGCTCGTGGCGGCGGAGGCGACCACCTGGGAAGCCACGCTGCGCTTCTCGCAAGGCAGCCGTGAACTCGAGGTGCGCTACCCGTACCGCCTACTGCTGCAGGAGGGTACCGCCGACAGCGTGGCGCCGGACTCACCCGTAGCTGGGGTGATCCTGCTGCCTGCCGGTTTCGACCTCTACAGCCCGCTCGGTGTCGAGTGGGGCGGAGTATCCGCCCAAGTCTCGTTCAGGCGGTGAACGAGACGTTGCGCCCTGTACCCTATGCATCAGTTGGGGCGCCCGCTTCGGGTTAGCCCGCCGGAGGTAACACCATGAAGCTGGTCATCTCGAGTGCAGTGCGTACGCCGATCGGCGCGTTCCAGGGCGCCTTCGCTAGCGTGCCTGCCGCGCGCCTCGGAGGCGCGGCCATCCGCGAGGCCGTCGCGCGCGCTGGCGTTGCCCAGGACGGCGTCGACCTCGCACTCGTCGGCAACGTACTGCAAGCAGGTCAGGGTCAAGCGCCGGGGCGGCAAGCCGCGCTTTACGCTGGCCTCGCCCACGCTACCGAGGCCGTTACCCTCAACAAGATGTGCGGGTCGGGGCTCGAGGCCGTCATCCAGGCCGGCCGCGCCATCTTGGCAGGCGACGCGGAAGTCGTCGTGGCTGGCGGCATGGAGTCCATGACGAACGCCCCCTACCTCGCCCCTGGCGCCCGCGCAGGCTTACGCCTCGGAGACGCGAAGTTCGTGGATTCTATGGTGCACGACGGCCTGTGGGACGCCTACGGCGACAAGCACATGGGGTCGTGCGCCGAGCTGTGCGCCACCAAGTACTCCTTCAGCCGCGAGGCGCAGGACGAGTACGCCAAGCGCTCCTACCTGCGCGCGCAAGTCGCGAGCGAGGACGGCACGTTCGCGGCCGAGATCGTGCCTGTCGAAGTAGCTGGGCGCCGCGGTAGCGTCACCGTCGAACGCGACGAGGGCCCTAGCCAAGTCGACTTCGAGAAGATGATCAAGCTGAGACCCGCGTTCGAGGGCAGCGGGACGATAACCGCGGCGAACGCGAGCACCATCAACGACGGTGCCGCCGCGCTCGTGATCACCTCCGAGGAGACCGCCGCCGCGCGCGACATGCCCGTGCTTGCTCACCTGCACGGCTGGGCCGGGGCAGCGCTAGAACCTGAGTGGTTCACGGTGGCGCCCGTGGCAGCCATGCGCAAGCTCTACGCTCGCTTGGGGTGGACTCCCGAAAGCGTCGACCTTTACGAGGTTAACGAGGCGTTCAGCGTCGTGCCGATGGCCGTGATGCACGAGTTCGGCATCTCCCCAGACGTGATGAACGTGCATGGTGGCGCCGTGGCGCTAGGGCACCCGATCGGAGCGTCAGGTGCGCGCATCCTCGTAACGCTCCTCAACGCCCTCAAGCTGAAGGGCAAGAAGCGGGGCGTTGCCAGCATCTGCATCGGCGGCGGCGAGGGGTTGGCCTTGGGCTTGGAGCTGGTGTGAGAAGTCGCTTAGGCTGGGCCGTCTCCCAAACCGTTGGCTAGCTTCTCGGGCAGGCGGCCCATCTGAACGGCTTCAGCGACCATCGGCGAGATGCCCCACGCAACGATGTCGAAGGCAACGGCCGCGAAGTCGTACTCGACTTTGTCCATCTCGATGTCTATCCCACCGTCGCTGATGTTCAGGAGCGCGTAGTCGGCGCCCGGCTCGCCGTTGAGCGATAACCCTACTGAGCCTGGGTTGATGACCACGCCGCTCGGGCCGACGCGGCGGAAGAACGGCACGTGCGTTGCGCCCGAAGCGAGGATGGCGCAACGGTGCCGCTCGAGCATGCGCGCAAGCGAGTGCGGGTCCTGGTTGAGGGTCAGTCGTTCCGCCGTGTTGCTCACCGTGCCGTGGAAGAAGCGCAGCCAGCCTGCCGGCGTGTTCACGCGCCGCTGCACTGGCAGGCTCTGAAGGAACCGCAGGTGGGTAGGTTCTAGAACGCCCTTGGTCCAGGCGAGGATCTCGTCGGCAACGCCGCGCCGCCGCTCACCGCTAGATACGAAGCCGTAAGCAAGGCGCTCGTCGGATGCTCCGAGTGTGCAGATGACGCCCTCTGACCTGACGAGGTCGATGGCTTCGTTAGGTGCGGGACCGTAACCGACGAGATCGCCGAGGCAGACGATAGTGTCTACGTTGCGGCGCTTCATGGCCGCTATGGCGGCCTCCAGGGCGATGACGTTCGCGTGAACGTCGCTGATGAGGCCGATGTTCACCGCGCCGACGCCCCAGAGGTGGGTCGGCACGCGCTCGCGCGTCGCCCCGACACGCGCGAGCGCGTCAGGGCGACACTTGACGAGCGGTGGTCAGTCGCGGCCACCGAGCTCGACGCCCTCTTGCACGAAGGCGGTGAGGAGCTTGACCGCCCCCTCAAGGTCTGACTTGGAGACCATCTCGGTGACCGTGTGCACGTAACGCGACGGCGTCGAGATGGTGAACGACGGCGCGCCAGCGCCGCTCTTCTGGAGCGCGGCGGCGTCGTTGCCGCCGAGGGGTAGGACCTCAAGTTGGTAGACGATACCGTGGCGCTCCGCCAAGTCGATGAAGTGATCGAGCAACCAGCGCGTGCTGATGATGCTCGAGTCCATCACCTTGAGGGCCGTGCCGTTGCCGAGCTGCGTTACTCGTAGGTGCTCGCCGATCTCGGGGGTGTCGACTGCCAGCGTCGTGTCGAGCGCGATGCCGACGTCCGGCTCGACGCTGAAGGCGCCGGTCTGCGCACCGCGAAGGCCGACCTCCTCCTGCGTGGTGAAGACGGCGTAGAGGTCGGAGTTCATGCTCGTGCCCTGTAGGCGCTTGATGGCCTGGATGAGGATCCAGCAGCCCGTGCGGTCGTCGAGGGCCTTGCCGGTGACGACGTCACCAAGGTCAAGGAACTCCTGCCGCAGCGTGACCATGTCACCTACGCGCACCTTGGCCTTGACCTGCTCACCCGTCATGCCGAGGTCGACGTAGAACTGGTCGAGGGTCGGCACTTTGGTGCGCTCTTCCGCCGTGCTGATGTGGATGGGTTTGCCCGCTGGGTTCATGACGCCGAGGAGCTGCCCGTCCGCCTTGGAAGCGTGCACGATTACTTGGCGAGCGAACAGGTTGCGCGGGTCGAAACCTCCGAGTTGCTGCACGCGAAGGAAGCCCTTGTCGTCGATGTGCCGCACGAGGAAACCGATCTCGTCCATGTGGGCCGCGACCATGACCTTCGGTGCGTTGGCCTTGCCGCTGCGCTTGATGGCCGTCAGGTTGCCGAGGGCGTCGACGGACACTTCGTCGACTAGGCCAGCCAGCTCGGCCCTGATGATGGCGCGGATCTGCTCCTCGCGCCCCGGTACGCCGTGCGCCTCTGAAAGTCGTTTTAGTAGCTCCATGACGAGGAGTCTACCGCGTGCTCAAGCCGCTTGACTGGAGCCAAGCAGCCGTCGCGTCCAAGAACTGTTCAGGGCACTCCTCTTGCGGCAGGTCCCCGCAGGCAGCTAGCTGCTGAAGCGTGGCATGCGGAAGTTCCTGCATCAGGCGCTCGGCCTCAGTGAGTGGAACGCTGCCTGCGGCCGCACCCGCCAGCACGAGCGTCGGCGCGCTGACCTGCGCGACGCGCCCTTCGAGGCTGGCCGGAGTGCCGGCGAGCGTTACCTGCCACAGTGCCTGGTCCCAGCCGTCGACGGTCGTGCCGAGCATGCGGGCGGCGCGCTGAGCGTCCGTCATGCCTGCTGGCTCGTACCAAGTGCCCGTGTACATCTGCTCACCTGGTTGGCCAGCCAACTGTCGCATGAGGACGGGCCCAATGCGCTGCAGTTGCGGCGTGGCGAGCACCCACTTCGGTGCGCCTCCGCCTTGGCTGAGGAGGTAGGCGGGGGTGCCGATCAGCACGAGGCCAGACAACAGCTCTGGGTGACGGACCGCTAGTTCAAGCGCCAGCACGCCGCCAGAGTTCTCACCTACCAGCACGAGGTCATGCAGCCCGAGCCTGGTTGCGAGCGCTAACGTCTGAGCTACTTGCGCGTCCTGGCTGTACGGGTTCTCTGCCCCCTGAAAGTCGGCTGGAGCGGGTCGTGAGGCGAGGCCGAAGCCTGGCCGGTCGAAGGCCACCACGTCCCCGTACGCGGCCAGGCCATGCCTGATGGCGTCGAAAGAGAACGCGTTGGAGGCGTAACCGTGGAGGAGGAGGAACGTTAGCGGCGCGTCGCCCTCGCCGCTGTATGGGGTGCGCACGACGTAGAGTTCGACCCCGTCCGCGGCGACCAACTCCGCATCTGACCGCGCGACCTTGGCGACCGCCTCCGCGAGGGGAACCGTGCCCTGCGGCGGGGAGATCGGCACGATGAGCGGCACGAACACTACCGTCGCCACCAGCAACGCGATGATGGCGAGCGAGACTTTTATGCGAAACGGCATGCCCCATGTTACGCGGGGCATGCCGTTAGGCTTCGTTCGCGGTCAAGCCTAGCTGTCTGACCACTCAGCCGCGCGCTTCTCGAGGAAGGCGGTCGTGCCCTCGCGCATGTCAGCCGTGGTCGAGACGAGGCCGAAGAGGTCCGCCTCGATCTCGAGGCCCTGCTGCAACGTGACGTCGAGGCCGCGCACGACGGCCTCCTTCGCGAGGCCAAGCGCGATCGGGGCGTTCTTCGCCGCCAGGCGCGCGAGCGCGACCGCCTCGGCGAGGGCGTCGTCCGCCACGCGGTTGACGAGGCCCAGTTGCAGCGCCTCTTCGGCCGTTACGTGCCTGCCAGTAAGGATGAGGTCGAGCGCGCGCCCCTGCCCGATCAGGCGCGGGAGGCGCTGCGTGCCGCCGAAGCCAGGGATCAACCCAAGCCCGACCTCCGGTAGCCCCATGCGCGCGCCTGTGGCGGCGACGCGCAAGTCGGCTGCCAACGCCAGCTCGAGCCCGCCACCTAGCGCGAAGCCGTTGATGGCCGCGACCGTCGGGAACGGGAGAACGGCGAGCGAGTTGGCGACGTCTTGCCCACCGAGGGCGGTTTCGCGGCCGGCGAAGGCGTCACTGAGGTCGCGGAGCGCCGCGATGTCCGCGCCAGCCACGAACGCCCGGCCGGCACCCGTGAGGACAAGCGCACGTACGTCGGTGTCTGAAGAGGCCAGGTCGAAGGCCAAACCCAACTCGAAGAGCACCTCTTGGTTGAGGGCGTTCAGCGCCTCCTGGCGGTCGACGGTGATGATGGCTACTTCGCCGTCTACCTCGTAGCGTAGGTGGGTGAATGAGTCGAACTCGAACTCCTGATCGTTCAGGTCGTTGCCGTGCTCGTCGGTCATGGTGTGCCTCTCCGCCGCGGGCAGCTAGGGCCTCGCGAAAGCATGGGTAGCGTCAGTAGCTGTAGAAGCCCTCGCCCGTCTTGCGCCCGAGTTTCCCCGCCCGCACTAGTTGGCGGATGAGGGGCGCCACGCGGAACTTCGGGTCGCCGAACTCTGCCACAAGCGACTCGGCGGCCGCCAAGCAGACGTCGAGCCCTACCAGGTCAGCAAGCGCGAGCGGCCCGATGGGCATGTTGGCGCCTAGCTTCATGGCCTTGTCGATGTCTTCCGCGTTCGCTACTCCCTCTGAGAGGGCGTGGACGGCGTCGTTGATGTAGGGGACGAGGAGGCGGTTGACGATGAAGCCCGGCTTGTCCTCGCACACGATGGGCGTCTTGCCGATGCCTTCGGCGAAGGCGCGCGCTTGCTCGACGGTCTCCTCGCTCGAGCGCAGGCCGCGCACGACCTCGACGAGGGCCATGACGGGCACGGGGTTGAAGAAGTGCATGCCGCAGAAGCGCTCCGGCCGCCCGCTGAACTCGGCGATGGCGGTGACTGAGAGGCTGGAGGTGTTCGACGCGAGCAGTGCTCCATCCGAGGTGACCGCCGCGAGTTGACTCCAAACCTCGCGCTTGACCTCGAGCGACTCGAAAACGGCCTCGATGACAACTCCTGCGCCCTCCAAGCCACTGATGCCGTGGCGGATGGTGACGCGCTTGAGAGCTTCTTCCGCGGCTTCTTGGCTGATGGTCTCCTTCTTCGCCATCCGCGCGAGGCTGTTGCTCATGGCGCCTTCTGCGCGCTTGAGTGCCTCGTGGCTGGTGTCGAGGAGCGCGACCTCGTGCCCCGCCAATGCGCAGGTCTGCGCGATGCCGGACCCCATGGTGCCCGCCCCGATGACCGCTACCTTCATTGCTGTCTCCTCTCGGTTTGCACTAGTTGTCGTCCTGGAGGCTAACACTGGCGTTGAGGGTAGCCTCTATCATGTCCAGCACGGCGTCATCCAAGACTTTCGGTTCGACGAAGGCGGCGTCGCCGATGCGGTTGCTTGCCACGAGCATGCAGCCGGTCCGCACCTGGCGCAGTTTGCCGAGTAGGAAGAGGGCGGACGCCTCCATCTCGAGGGCGAGCACGCCCTTGGCGGCAAGCGCGGGCACGGAGGCGGGTGAGGAGGCGTAGAACGCGTCCTCAGTTTGGATGAGGCCTACGTGGGTGTTGGGGCGCAGTCGCCGCGAGGCCGCCACCAGCGCCGCCGTTACGGCGAAGTCCGGCACGGCGGTGTAGGGCTCCGCGCCGAGGTACTGGCGCGTCGTTCCTTCGTTCGCGACGCTGCCGCTGGCGACGATCAGGTCGCCAGGCACGATGCCGTCAGCCACCACGCCGCTAGTGCCGATGCGCACGAGCGTTTTGGCGCCGAGGCGTACGAGCTCCTCGACCACGATGGCGAGGCTGGGGCAACCCATGCCGGTAGCCTGGACGCTGACGCGCACACCCTTGTAGGTGCCCGTGTAGCCGTAGAGGTGACGGTAGGAGTTGTAGAGTTCGGCGCCCTCGAGGAAGCGCTCCGCCACCAGGGTGGCGCGGTCGGGGTCGCCGGGTAGTAGCACGGTGGGGGCGACCACCCCGGCAGGCGCGCGCACATGTAGTTGAGTCATTGGCCCAAGGATAGCAAGCCTGGGGTATGAACAGCCGCACGTCACGGGGCAGACGCGGGTGCTAGAGTGCCGCCGATGACGGACCTAGAGGACATTCTCGCCCGGCTCTGGGCGCAGCTCCCCGGCTGCCGCGTCGTGGCCGTCGTGGGCATGGACGGGCTCCTCGTCGAGCGCCACCCAGTGGATGGCCAAGCGGCCGAGCTCCGCTCCGCGCCAGACGCAGACGAGCTCGAGCACGTCGCGGCGGACCTCACGTCGGTGCTTACCCTCGTCGGCGGCGAGCTGAGCCACCAGCTTGGCGGGCGGGTAGATGAGTTGATAGCGCTCGGTGAGGCGGGCGGCTACTTGGCGCGCCGCATCGATAGCGAGCTGTTCGTGTTCGTGGTCGTCGGTGCCTCGGCAGATCTGGGTGCGGTCAGGCGCGAGACGGCCGAAGTATGCAGGCAGTTGGCGGGCGCGTTCGCGTGACAGAGAGCGTCGAGATCGGCAATGCTCTAGACGAGCTGCTGGGTGTCAGGGGCGCTACGTTGGCCGCGCTAGTCGATGGCGCTGGTGACTTGGTGGCTAGCCGCAGCCGAGATGGCGCCATGCTCGAGCGCGCAGCCAAGGTGCTAACGAGTGCGCTGGCCGCGGCCACCGCCCTCGGCGAACTCGTGCCTGTCGAGGACGGAGTTGCCGAGTTGGAGCGACCGAAGCAGGTCATGCTCAACCTCGACACTGGCCCGCTGCTGTTCGTGCCGTTGAGCAACAGCGACCGCGTAGTCGTGGTCGGCGTGGCGAGCGACGCTGATTTAGGTAGGGCGCGCCTGGCCGTCAAGGGGCTACTCTCGCGGTTCGAGAAGCTGGCGGCTGGCGCCTGAGGTCTCACCCGACAGGCCACCCGCGGTTAGCCTAGGGGCATGAACCCCCTGAAGTTCGAGATCGACAAGGAGACAGCCAGAGGCAGGCCGACGAACGGCGCCGTTATCGCGCACACCCCGGACGAGTTCCTCCTCGACTTCGTGCTGGTCATGCCTGGTCAGCAGCCGGTCGTGACGGCGCGGCTAGTGACTAGCCCGCGCCACGCCAAGGCGCTCCTTCGCAGCTTGGAGGACAACATCCGCCGCTACGAGGCGCGTTTCGGCGTGATAGCCGAGCCGCCGGCGCGCGACGAGAACGCGCTCCGCCAAGGCGCTCCTGACGACGGCGGCTCCGACTCGAACTAGACGGCTTTACCGGGCGCTGTGTCCGCGGCTACCCACAGGCGCCCGCCCCGATGATGCAATGGCCGCATGCGCGAGCGCGTCCTGATCTACTTCGATTACGTGTGTCCATACTCGTGGCGCGTCGCGGAACTCATCGCCCTCGTTAGCGAGCCGCTGAACCTAGACGTGTCGTGGGAGCACTTCTCCCTCTTCCAGAGCGAGCACTCAAGAACGGCGGCCGGACGGGGGCAGGACTGGCAGCTATGGAACGAACCCCTCGACCACGCCGATAGGTCGGGGTGCAAAGGGCTTCTGCCGTTCCTGGCTTCCTCCGCCGCCCGCAAGCAGGGGCCTGAGGCTCATGATGCGTTCCGCCTCGCCTTGCAGCGCGCCAACCACGCGCGCTACCAGCCATACGATTACGCCACCGTTACTGGCGTGGCGCAAGAAGTCGGGCTTGACCTAGCACGCTTCGAACACGAGCTGGCCAACCCGGAGGGGCGGACGGTGCTGGCACAAGAGCACATGCGCGCTGCGTCTCACGACATCTTCGGAACGCCGACACTCGTGTTCCCCGGTGGCCAGAGCGCATACTTGCGCCTGCAGGAAGTGCCTCACAGCGCGGATGAGGGCGTTTCCCTGTTCCAGGACGTGCGTCGCATGCTCGAGCGTTACCCGTACTTGCAGACTGTGCGCCGCCCGCGCACGAAAGGCAACTGAACCCTAACGCGGCCGCACCATGTAGACTCGGGGCGTGCGTCTCGGTCACAACGTAGGCCACGGCTCCGATGTGGGTCGAGTCAGGCCGTTCAACGAGGATTTTCACCGTGTGTGGCGGTTCCCGCTTGAAGGCGGCGACTTGACATTGCTGGCGGTGGCGGACGGCATGGGCGGTGCGGCAGCCGGCGAAGTGGCCAGCAAGTTAGCCACTGAGGTGCTCGACGAGTCCTTCTCGCGTTACGCGGAGGAGGCGCGCTCCAACCGACCGGTAGTCGGCATCGGTAGCCTGATAGACAAAGCGATGCGCTTAGCTAACCGGCGCGTTTACGCCGCAGCGATAAGGCAGCCGAACCGGCGCGGCATGGGCAGCACCCTCACGTGCGTTGCCATCCTGAAGCGCCGCGCCTACTTGGGGCACGTCGGCGACTCGCGCGCTTTCCTCGTGCGTGGCAGCAAGATCTACCAGTTGACGAAGGACCACTCGTGGGTCGAGGAGCAACTTGAGAAGGGTCTGCTCAACGAGGCCGAGGCCGAGAACCATGAGTGGCGCAACCTCATAACGCGGGTGCTCGGCACGCGCCCGCAAGTGGCGCCCGACGTCATCGAGCTCGAGGTCCAAAGCGGCGACGTGCTGGTCCTGTCGACGGATGGCCTCCACGGGCTTGTCAAGCCGGAGGAGATCCTCGCAGAGATCCAGAGCAACGCGGACAGGCAGCTGAACGTCGAAGTGCTCATCGCTTTGGCCAACGAGCGTGGCGGTCCGGACAACATCACCATGATCGTTTTCGGGGTGGACGCATGATCGTCTTGTGGGTCGTCGGCGCCGTGTTGGTGGCGCTACTGCTGCGCGCGCCCGCTTGGTTGCTTGGCGCGCTCCTCTCCGTTGCCGTGCTGCTCACCGTGGCGGTGCTGTGGCTCGGCGGCGCAGACAGGGCGCTGGCCCCCATCATCCTTGCCGTGCTCGCCCTCGGGCTGCTCGTGCCTGCAACGGTGCAGGTCGCCAAGAGCAGCCGCGTGGCGCCAGCTAGCCGTAGGCGGCGCCCCGCCTCTGAGGTCAGGGGTGGTGGAGCTGGCGGCGCGACACCGCAGTTCGACGCGGCAGACGTGCCAGGCTACTCGCTGCTCGAGAAGGTCGGTTCCGGTGGCATGGCGAGCGTTTACCGCGCCCGGCGACTGTCCGATGGCCAGGTCGTCGCGCTCAAGATCCCCATGGAGCAGTACGTTGCGGACGCCAAGTTCATCCGGCGTTTCCACCGTGAGGCCGAGGTGGCGCAGCGCCTCAACCACACGAACATCGTTCGCACGTTCGAGCACGGCGCCGTTGGGGTGCAGCACTACATGGTCATGGAGTTCGTCGATGGGCGTTCACTAGAGGGTTACATCGAGGGCCACGAGCTTGATACCCCTCTGGCCGTGGAGATCATGCAGCTCGTCGTGCGGGCGTTGCAGCACATTCATTCCTCCGGCATCATCCACCGCGACATCAAACCGGCCAACGTCATGATCACGCGCGGTGGCATTCAAGCGGCAGACGGCGCGCCAGGCGGCAGGCTGAAGCCAGACGCCGTCAAGCTCATGGACTTCGGTATCGCGGGTGGCAAGGTCCTCTCACGCCTGACCATGACCGGCGCGCGCGTGGGCACGCCCGTCTACATGTCGCCTGAGCAGGCCCGCGGACTGAAGATCGATCACCGGTCCGACATCTACTCCCTCGGGCTCGTGTTCTACGAGATGCTTACTGGCCAGACGGCCTTCAAGGGCGGCTACGAAGCCATCGTCCACCAGCAGATCTTCCAGACGCCGCCCCCGCCGAGGCAGGTGGACTTGCGCGTGCCGAAGGCGCTCGATCAGTTGGTCATGCGCATGATCGCCAAGGACCCGGATGAGCGCCCGACGCTCGACGAGGTTTACGACACGCTGCAGACGGTTGACCTCGACGTCGACGAGTCAGGCAACCTACCTACGCGCCTGCTCATCACGGTCTCCGCCCGCCAGGGAGTGCTCCGCATCCTCGACCCGGAAGGCAACTTGCATACGTCCATCGGCGACATCGGGGTCGGACCAGGCAACTTCTCGGCTGCGCCGCTATCGGTGAGCGTCGATTCCGGCGGGGACGTGTTCGCGGCGATCTTCGAGTACCGCGTTGGGCAGCAGGCGCACAAGATGATTCACAAGCTCGCGCCGGACGGGAGCACCAAGTTGTCGTTCGGGCCTTACGGCATGCAGCCCGGCGAGTTCCTCTACCCGGTGGCCCTGGCCGTGGCGCCGGACGACACGGTGTACGTGCTCGACAGTGAGACGCACATGGTCTCGCGCTTCAGCAACGACGGTCGTTACATCGCTGCCTTCGGCGGGCGCGGTAAGGGCCACGGCACCTTCAACGACCCGCGTGACTTGAGCGTTGACCCGCGTGGAAACGTGTACGTCCTGGATTACGGGAACAGGCAAGTGCAGCGCCTCAGCGCCGACGGTGATTATCAGACGCGCTGGGCCTTCAAGGTCTCGGCCGAGCAGCCTGGTCTCAGGTTGCTTGACGGCATGGCGGTCGATGACGCTAGTAACGTGTACATCTCCGACGCCAGCGCAGGCAAGGTGCGCAAGGTGACTGCGGACGGCAAGGTCGGGGTGTCTTTCACCCTCGAGGCGCGGCAGGGCGAGGCCACGGATACGCTCGTCGACCTTGGCGTTGACGACTCCGGCTACCTCTACGCGGCGCGGCGCGGCGGGCACCTCATCCGTAAGTTCGACCCTGCCGGGCGCTTGCTCGAGACGTTCGAGGCTTATGCGCCGCTAGTGCAGATGATCGTTGACGTTCGCGACCGGCACGTTGCAGCCGAAACCAACGCCTGACTTCTGGCGGTTGGCTACCGCTTACAGCCCTGGGATGAGTCCGATGATGCGGGAGAACAGGCTCTCTACGAGGAACATCAAACGCCCGACCACGCCGGTTGCGTTGAGCACGAAGAAGAAGACCATGAAGCCGAGCACGCCGAACTGCGCCAACTGCATGATCACGCGGCGCACGTCTGGGTGACCCCACGCAAGCGCTGCGCGGCCCATGTCTAGGGGCAGCAGCGGGAAGAGGTTGATCACGGCATGCAGCACGGCGTAACTGGCCGCAACCTCGAACGAGAACACGAGGATGGGGCTGTTCAGTGCGCGGAAGATGGCGCCCAGCAGGAGGCTGACGAAGGCTACGGCGAGGTAAGCACCGATGCCGGACAGCCACACCCAGGCCTCTGCGCGGCCCCGTCCGCGGTAGTTGCGGGAGTTGACTGGTACGGCGCGCGGCCAGCCGAAGCCGAGCAGGAGGAGGAAGAGCACTCCGAAGGGGTCGAGTTGGCGTTGCGGATCGAAGGCAGCGAAGCCCGCCAGGCGCGGGCTGCGGTCACCTAGGCGGTCGGCCACCAGCGCCTGCACGATGTTGTGGAGGATGAGCGCCATGATCATCACGATGGCGGCGATGACTAGGGCGGTTGGTTGGCTGATGAGCCTCAAGAACATGGGGTTACTCCAGACCGCCGGCGTTGCGTTGTTCGTTTATCAACCGCTTCGCTAGGTCGAGTTCTTCTTCGAAGGAGGCCACCTCGCGCTCGGCGCGAGCACGAGCGACCTCGTCCAGCACGCGGCCGACGCGAGGTCCCGGCAGCAGCCCCAAAGCTACCACATCGCTACCGCGGAGCCTCCGCTGGGGCGGCGCGGTCTCGAGGCGTTCGACGCGCAGCGCCAACTCGGGGTCGATGACGCGTAATAGCCACCGGGCAGGCGGATCGAGCGCCTCGAGGTCTTCGTCGCGTAGCGCCTCCGGCCGCCCTTTATGCCTCGGCCTAAGGTCGGGGTCGATGATCTTGTGGAGGCGCTCGATGTTCGTGTGGTGGCGGCGCGGCCAGTTGAACTCTTGAAGGTGGGCGTTCAGGTCTGGTGTGGGCACGCCGATGAAGAGCGCGAGGAGGTACGCCTCGCTTGGCACGGCGTTCGCTTCGCGTAACACATCTAGGTTAGCGGTGAGGGTCAGCGGGTCGAGTTGCCCTGTTGCACGTGGTAGGCCGAACATGGCCTCCAAGGCGTGCAGTTCGGTGAGAATCCCAATGGCCGGGGCGACTCGCGGTTCGTCGAGGGTTATCTCGAGCTCGGCACGCAGTCGTGAGCGGCTGACGTTCCCTAGGAAGCGTTGGTCGAGAGCTGCGTTGGCTTGCGAGCCCGTGCCGCGCTCGAAGTGGAACCCCAGTCGGCCCGCTAGGCGCGCACCGCGCAGAATCCGCGTTGGGTCTTCGACGAAGGAGAGCGGGTGCAGCACGCGCAGCTGCCGTGCTTCCAGGTCGGCCGCTCCGCCGAACGGGTCGATCAGTTGGTGGGGGAGGGGCTGGAGCCTGAGCGCAAGTGCGTTGACGCTGAAATCGCGGCGGGCGAGGTCCTTGCGTAGTGAGCTGGGCGTCACTGCGGGTAGCACCCCTGGACGGGCGTACGTCTCCTCGCGGGCGGTGGCAAGGTCGAGCACGACGCCGTCCTCTAACGCGAGGGTGCAGGTGCCGAAGTCGACATGGCAGGCGAGCGTGCCACCGATGTTGGCCTGGAGGCGGGTGCCGAAGCGTTCGGCCGTCTCGCCCTCAACGACTAGGTCTATGTCTTTGACGCCTGCTCCTAGCATGAGGTCGCGGACCGTTCCGCCCACCAGGTACAGCGGCTTGCCAGCCGCGGTGGCGGCTGCCTGGTCGAGCACGCGCTTCACGCTGGTCGGCAGGCGTTGCAGCAGCCGACTGGCGAGGTCCGTTGCGCCCGCGCTCTGGTGGCGTGCGCCGATGAGGTCGGTGCGGGTGACGATGCCAGTCAGCCGCCCGTCCTGCACGATGGGTATGCGTCCGATGTTGTGGTCGAGGACTAACCCCTCGAGTTCTGGGAGCGTGGCCGTGGGTGAGGCACTGATGACTTCTCGTGTCATGAAGCCGCTTACTGACGAGTTGGTGAGGCCGAGGCGGTTGGCGCGGTCGAGGTCGCGGCGGGATACGACGCCGAGGACTCGCCCGCTGTCGTCTAGCACTGGCATGCCGTTGTGCCCGAAGAGGAGGAGCCTGTCCGTGGCTTCCGCGACGGTGGTGTCGTGGCGGACGCTGCGAACGGGGGTGCTCATGAGGTCGCGTGCCGTGAGCGCGGGGGCGGCGTGGTGCGCTAGGGCCTCCAGCACGCGCTGGAGTACGGTTTGCGGCTCGTCATCTGACTTTCCGAAAGCTGCTCCTGGATGGCCGGCCCCGCCGATGGCTTCGGATAGGGCCGCTGCGCAGTCGAAGCGTTCGTTGCTTCGAGCGAACACTAGGGTGCGTGAGTCCATGCGCACCGCAGCGATGGCCGCGTCGGCGCCGTACAGGTCTAGTAGGTCGTTAACTGTGCCGCTGACGCCGCCGACGTAGGTGGGGTACTCGAATGCGGCGACCGCTACTTGCCTGCCTGCCACGGTCGTCAGTTCGGTATTGGCGAGGAGGGCGCTGCGGAAGGCTTGTTGGTCGGTATCGAGCGTGGTGTGGGCGAAGCGCCTTACGACTTGGAGATTGGCACCGCTCGCCAAGAGGTGGGCGGCGGCGCGGTAGTCGTCTGCGCTCGTTTGGTCGAAGGTCAGGTTGCCGGTGTCCTCGTGGATTGCTAGTAGAGCGAGGGTTGCCACGGGTGGTGGGATGGTGATGGCGGTTGCCATGAGTTCGCGGGTGAGAAGGGTGGCCGTTGCACCGATGCGTTCGCTGATGCCTCGCGCCGCCGCGATGCTGCCTGGCGTTTGGGGATGGTGGTCGTAGACGGTGACGGGCACACGGTCTAGGAGCGCATCGAAAGGCTTGATGCGGGCGGGGTCGTTGGTGTCAACCACTATGAGCTCAGTTACCGCTGCCTGATCGAGCTGATCGGCTGGCGTGAGGTCGAGTTCGTCCCGGTAGAGGCGCAGGAAGGCGCTGAGTTGGCGGCTAAGTGCGCCCTGGATCGTGGCCGTAGAGCCGGGGAAGAGGAGCTTCGCGAGGGCGAGGCTGGCGAGGGCGTCGAAGTCGGGTTGTTCGTGGGTGACGATCAGGCGCATCTGCGACCTGCGGTCCGCTGGTGGCTGGGGTGCGGCCCGTTCGTGCTGGGCCGCACCATTCGGTAGTCAGGGAGCGCCGTCATTTGCGCCGGAGCGTTTGTCGACCGCACGCCTCAGCCGTGCTCCTGGTCGCGCTTGGGCGGCGGGGTGACGCTAGTGCTGGTGGTTCGGGTCGTTGGCTGTGTTGGCGCGGTGACTTTCGGTGCGCCGCTCGAGCGGTTGCGTGTGTTCAGGTAGAGCATAATTGCACCCGCGATTATCAGCCCGATCGGCAGTAGCCACCTGACGAAGCTGCTGCGGCTACCGAAGATCAGGAACTCGAAGAACAGGCCGAGTATGACGAAGCCGGCTACGCCGTAGATTGCGGCACGCATGCCGCTGCTACGGAGTTGGGCGTTGTCCGAGAGGTTTCCTTGGATGTACGTGCCGAGGCCTGAAGCCGCGACGATGAGAGCCCAAGCGTACGCCCAGCCCTGCCAATGACCGTTGAGGGAGAAGATCAGCAGGATGAGGCCGATGGTAGTTAGAACCGCGCCTGGGATGGCGAGCCCACTGTTGGTGCCAGGCATGCTGAACGCTAGGAACAGAAGTGCGGCGCCGGGCACGATCACGAAGAATGGCCACCCAACCTGCGCGAGGTCAAGTGAAGGGCCGACCAGGAATAGCAGGCCGAGCACGATGAGTCCGATTCCGATCAACAGGTCGCGTTGCTTCATTGCTCCGACCTCCTAGCTCGATTCTAGCGCCCCGAACGGCAATAGAGGGGCTTAGGCGTCAGCCTTCGATGGCCAGGGCCGCCCGTTTAGCGGCTGGTGCCGTTAGCTTGGCGCTGCTGAGCTTGGACAGGCGGCTGGTGATGGTCGTGAGTGCCATGTTGGCGTGTACGAGGCCGTTCTCTATGAAGACATCCGACGTGCGAGTTCCGGATCCAGCGGAGCCCACCACGAAGAGGCCAGGAATGTTGCTTTCGAATGTTGCTGGGCTCAAGGTGGCGGCGAGCGTGTTCGGATCGACCGTTACTCCAGCCGCTGTGAGCAACTCTGGTGGGGCGAAGTAGCCGGTTAAGGCGAAGACCCGGTCGGCCGGAAGGCGGAACTCTTGCCCCGCCTGAGCGACGACGACGTCGTGCGGCGTGATGGCCTTGACGACGGCTTCGAAGTGCGCCTGGATCGAGCCTTCTTTGACGCGGTTCTCGAGGTTGGGCCTAACCCAGTACTTGAGGCTGTGCCGGAAGTCATCACCGCGGTGAACGATCGTTACCTTGGCGCCGGCGCGGTAAAGATCGAGCGCGGCGTCTGCGGCACTCGAACCTGCGCCGACGATGACTACGTTGCGCCCGTAGTGCTCGTGGCCCTCGTCGTAGTAGTGCGAAACGTGGGGCAGGCCCTCGCCAGGCACGCCCAGTAACTTGGGGTTATCGAAGTAGCCGGTTGCCACCACGACGTAGCGCGCCCGAACAGTGCGCCCCGCGCTTGCGGGTGCGTGGCGCCAGCTCTCGGCCGGGCGGACGTTGAGATCGAAGGCGCTACTGCCGTCAGGACACCTAGTTGGTGAGATTCTCGTTACCTGGCTGTGCGTTTGCACCTCGAGAGCCTCGTTGGCCACGACCTTGCGGTAGTAGTCGAGCGCCTCCTTGCGGGTAGGCTTATCGCCGGTAGTAACTAGCGGGTGACCGCCAACCTCAAGGCGCTCAGAGGTGGTGAAGAACAACATGCTCGTTGGGTAGCGCCTGATGGCGTCTACCACCGCGCCTTTTTCGAAGACAAGGTACTCGAGCCCTGCCCGTTTGGCCAGAATGGCTGCCTCGATGCCGATCGGGCCAGCGCCGATTATCGCTACGTCGATCATGCGTCCACGCTACCAGCCGTTCGCGGGGCCTGGAGGGCGTGGCGGTACTTTCGCCTACATTCTCTAGGCAACAGCCAAGTCGGGCCGCGGCCGCTTGCTTAACACGTGGCACCCTGCCGCCATGAGACGCGTCACAATCGACCGCATGACGGGCAATTGTCGCACAGAGGGCAGTGCGTGCAGTCGGGCTTGCGTGCCGTGCACACGCGCCGCCCATGCAAGATCAGTGCGTGGTGCAGGAAGACCCACTCACTCTCCGGGAACGTCTTGGCCAGGTCCAGCTCCACCTTGTCCGGATCTGTGAGTTTCGAGAAGCCCAAGCGCCGGGCAAGTCGCCCAACGTGGGTATCGACGGCGATTGTCGGGATTCCAAACGCGTTTGCGAGCACCACGTTGGCAGTCTTGCGGCCAACGCCCGGCAGGGCCACTAGCTCCGCCATCGTCCCTGGTACGGCGCCACCGTGACGTTCGACTAGCAGTTTAGCGGCCGCCACAGAGTTCTTCGCTTTGGTGCGGTAAAGGCCGATGGACTTGATGAAGGGTTCTACCGCCTCGGCGGTGGCCTCCGCCATCGCCTCAGGTGTCGGAAATGCCGCGAACAACGCAGGGGTAGCGAGATTAACGCTCACGTCGGTGGCCTGTGCAGACAGAAGGGTCGCGATGAGGAGTTCGAAAGGTGTGGAGAAGTCTAGCTCGGTACGGGCGTCAGGATAGAGGACCTTTAGTGAAGTCAACACCCTTAGCGCGCGTTCACGACGTGCCTTCATTGATTCCCGTGTTGGAACCGCCATGGTTCGCATGCTACCCCCGGGTGTGGATAAGTGACCTATCCACCAGCTTTCGAAGCAGCTGCTCGGGTAGGCTACTTGCGGCCGGGTCGCGTGGTTCTCGTTTAAGTTCGAGATAGCGTCCGCGCTAGCGTCTAGGGAGGCAGGATGGCGGTTTTCGAGTACAAGGTCCGTGACCGTAGTGGCAAAGTCATCACGGGCACAACGGAAGCGCTTTCCGAGCGCGACGTGGCCAATTCCCTGCGCCAAAAGGGCTATTTTGTCACCGAAATCAAGGCCCCGAAGTCGGGCCTGCAGACCGACCTAAAGCTACCCAAGTGGTTGGATATCGGTAGTGTCCCGAACGTTCGTGACATCACCATCTTCTCCAGGCAGTTCGCTACGGTCATCAACGCGGGCTTGCCAGTCGTGCAGAGCCTCGCCATCCTGCAGCGACAGGCGCCGAAGGAAGGTCTTAAGGACGCCCTCAAGCAAGTGCGCGAAGACGTCGAGACCGGCCAGCAGCTCTCGAACGGTCTAGCCAAACACCCTAGACTCTTCAACAAGCTCTACATCTACCTTGTCAAGGCGGGTGAGGTGTCTGGCAACCTCGACGGCATCCTCGACCGCATCGCCGCCTACATGGAGAAGCAGGCGGCCTTACGCGGCAAGATCAAGACGGCTCTCACATACCCAACGGTCGTACTCGTGATCGCGCTTGCGGTGACTTGGTTCCTGCTCACGGGCATTGTCCCGCAGTTCGCGACCATCCTCGACCAGTTGGGTGGCGACCTACCCGTAATCACCAAGGCCCTGATCGCTGTATCGGACTTTCTTCGGTACCAGTGGTACATAATGATCGGCCTGATCGTGGCCGTGGTGGTTGGTCTCGGCTTCTACTACCGCACTAAGAGCGGTAGGCGGGTGCTTGACGGGTTCGTGTTGCGCATGCCTGTAGTTGGCACACTCGTGCAGAAGAGCGCAATCGCGAGCTTCTCGAACACCTTCGGTTTGCTCCTTCGGTCGGGCGTCAACATCATCGAATCGATCGAGATCACCAAGGGCACCGCTGGCAACGCCATAGTTGAAGACATCCTCGACGAAACCAAGGACTCGGTTCAACGCGGTGAGCAGATCAGTCAAACACTAATGAAGTACCCGCGCGTTTTCCCGCCAATGGTGTCCTCCATGGTGGCCATCGGTGAAGAAACCGGCGCTGTGGACGGCATGCTCCAAAAGGTCGCCGACTTCTACGAGCGGGAGGTTGACGAGGCAGTCGACAGCCTCACTGCCGCGCTAGAACCCATGCTCATCGTGTTCCTCGGTGTCATCGTCGGCTTCATCGTTGCTGGCATGTTCCTGCCGATGTTCTCGATTATCGGGCAGCTTAGCGGGTAGGCTT
>CALCHY010000036.1 GCA_937907415.1 uncultured Trueperaceae bacterium | reverse complement strand
GACGCCGGCGTCATCAAGTACAGCTTCATCCCCAACGCGGACTGAAGCTCCGCACGTTCCCTGGCTCGCCAGCGGCATCCCCCGGGATCGACCGCCGGCGAGCCGACCAGCTTCGCGAGGAAAGCGCTGATACTCGCGCTCGCAGGTGTCACCCTCATTGTCGGAGCCTGTACGACAGCGTGTGGGACGCCCGCAAGGGCTTCAGCGATTATGTCGAGAGCGCTGCTATTAGCATCAGGCAGTGGGTTGAAAGAGGTGGACCGCCCGGACTACTCCGTAGGCTAGATGGCTTGAGCCAAGCGGCCGTCTAATCCCGCTGCAGAAGGTACATCTGCTCATACTCGGCTTACGGCATGTCCCCGATTAGTTGCGGCAGACGCTGGTAGTTGAACCAGAGGACACATTCAAATGTAGCAATCTCCACATCGGCGAGGGACGAACGCCAGTTTGATGCTAGGCCGCTTGAATCTCCCGATAAGGCGACAAGGACTCCTGAAACTTAACGTCTCTTGCCACGGCACTGCGATCAGGCAGGGAAACCAAGGAGGGGAAGCGGGCGGCGGGGTTACCCTGAGCCCGCCGCCCGTGCCAATCGACTCTATACGCCCCTTACTAACCGAGTCGCTTCCCGTATCGTTGCAACGTACCGGTTCTGACCACGTGTCAGGTGGGTCTTCGCGAACCCTAGAGATTCCTCACCGTACTCGTCAAGCGTGGTGGCCGTCGCCAAGTCGGGCAGTTTCGGCAGCGTGAGGGCGGGATCGTGCCAGAAACGTGGTTCGCGCGTGAAGTTAATGGGGATGAGCAGCCGAGCCAACCGTTGGATCACGTGATTGGCGCGCGCTTCGTCAGCTTGCCCAGTCTCGACCGCGGCGTAGAACTCATTTAGCGCGCGCTGTAAGTCGGCGGTTGCCTCAAAGGCTGCGCCGAGGCTGAAATTCTCCCCAGCAGCGTCTTGGTAGACCGATAATGTTTCTCTGAACTCCTCGGCGGTGATGCGCCAGTCAAACGGCAAGATGCTCACGTTGGCGTTACGCAGTACGGCGAGGGTGTAAATGCGCATGTCTTTAAGGAGAATGTCTTTATCGGCCACTTCAAGGGTGTCGTTCTCGGTATGCCAGGCGATATTGCCGCCGCAACCGCCCACTGCGTAATAGTCCTTCTCGGCGCGGAGCGCGTCAGGCATGGTCGAGAGAAGCATGAAGTAACCGCTGATGCCGATGTTGTTGAACGAGTAATCGCCTGCTTGTGCTGCGCGCTCAGCCACCATCGTCTGGCCAACCGCATCGTTGATGACACTAGCTGCGAATGTGGTGGTCTCGGCAGTCAACGAGACGTCCTTGTACTCGGTGGCCCAACGGCACCCTGGCGAATCACAATTGATTTGCGCTACGCAGTTCTCGTCTAGGTCAATGGCGAACTGGTCGGCGAACCAGGTACTACCGGCGTAACGCCCAGTAGAGTGGCCGGGCCACCAGGCAATACGCACCGAGCGCCGCAATAGGTGGCGATTGTTCCAGAGGACGCGGGCCACTTCGAGCATGGTGGCGTCGCCGGTAGCGTTGTCGCCTACGCCTACGTCCCACGAGTCGTAGTGGCCGTGCAACAGCACGAACTTTTCGGGCTCTTCGTTTCCAGGAATCTCGACGACAGGCACCTTCGAGTCGTACCAGCCCTCCTCGAGGTTCGCGAAGACCACGCCTTCTTCACCACGGTTTGCCATCTCAATGAGCGCCTCGCCGTCGGGGCGGTTAACAGCCACAGCTGGGATCTTCGGTTTGCGCGGCAGATCATGCAGGTCGGGGACGCCCCACACCGTGGTGCAGGTGCCCCAATGGATGTCGACGCCCGCGTTGATGGCAATTACGGCAGCGGCACCGGCCGCCTCGAACTGAGCTACGTTGGCGGGCCCGGCAAAGCCGTCCGTTAGGACGATCTTGCCACGCACGTCCTTCTGCGCCAGGTCCTTATCGGAGACGGTGTCGAA
Source organism: uncultured Trueperaceae bacterium (assembly GCA_937907415.1). Next base: position 43,360 of record CALCHY010000036.1, on the reverse strand, counting down.
AATATCGTCGATGCCGGTTCCAACCCGCACTGGCACGTAGGTCAGTTCGCCACGCACGCCAGCCTCGGCGATTGCGCTCATGGACGGCGCCTTTGCGCGGAACTCCCGGCCGCCCGCATTTACAGATGATGGCTTTGGCAGGCTCAGGAACAGGCGAGCGTCGTGCACCTCAACGGGCACCCCGAGCCCCTCGAGTCGCGAGGCGATTACGTCTGCGGCCCTGTTAACGTCAGTAGGGTGCTCGCGCACCATGGTGGAGAATTCCTCGACAAGCGACCACGGATGGTCGAGTGAGATCTGCTCCAGAACCTGCTTCTCAGTTTCGTTCATTAAGTGATCCTCTCAATTTTGGCAGCTGCGTTTAGGGGCCGCCGTCCAGAAGGCATGCGGTCTAGAGCAGCCCGTTGCGGTCCAGAAAGCTCTGCACCGTAGCGAACCAAGCATCGTGTTCTTCAATTTGAGGCGAGTGACCCGAGTTCTCGAAGACCACCAACTCGCTATTTGGGAGCAGGGCATGAAGCTCTTCGCTTGCCTCGACCGGCGTAATCCAGTCATGTCGGCCTACCGTAATGAGCACCGGCACTTTGATTTCGGCCAGCCGCTCACGCAGGTCGTAGTTCGGTAGGTTCTGAGAGAACGCGAAGTTGTTGCTCAAGTAGTTGAACTTGGTGTTGGCGATGCGTTCAGCGGTGGCAATTGGGTCGTGGTTGACGTTATAGAGCGGCGCGATGGCCGCAAAACTGCGCCGGTAGTCGTCGTTATCAATGACGGTTCCTGTGAAAATACGATCCAGCACCTCGTCCGTGATGCCTGGGAACTCAGCTGCGCGAGCCTTGGCGTTTCGCGTAGCGGTGTCTCCATAGCTGCGGGCCGCCGTGTCGCGCAACACGAGGGCCAGCACGCGGTCTGGGTGCGCCAACGCGTACTCCAGAGACATGAAGCCGCCGTAGGAACCGCCGCCCATCACGAAGCGTTCCGCGCCGAAATGCTCGCGGAGCGAGTCGACGTCTGCTACCCACTGTTCATGCGTGTAAGGGCCCACATAATCCGAGTCGCCGCTACCACGAGCGTCAAAGGTTACTACCTTGAGCGTATTGGCCAGCTTGCCGAAGGCGCGCTTGGGTTCGGCGTGAGAGGAGAGGCCCGGCGCGCCGTGGTGGCCGATGAAAAGTCGTTCGTTCGCCTCGCCTTGCACGTCGACCACTAGGTCAATCCCGTTGATGCGTAATTTCTCAGCCATCAATCCTCCAATTGAACCGCCGTAGGGCGAAAGGTGGGCGGCGCGAACCTTCGCGCCGCCCGAGAAGACGTACCTTGCTTAGTTGTCAATCCAGACGTTGTTGTAGGTGCTAACCAGCTCGATGCCCGAGTTCGGGTCGGCGAAGGCTCCCTGCACATTCGTGCGGTAAGCCAACGTGCTGGTCTGGTGATAGGCGGGCACGTGTGCCGTATCGTCCAGGAAAATGACGCGCGCGGCTTCACGGTAGATGACCAAGCGGTCTTCCATGTTGTTGAGCGTGCGCGCATCTTCCAACCATTCGTCGACCTGGGCGTTCTCGTAACGGACGCTATTGAACGTCACTTCGTTGTCGGCCCACGCGGCCGGGTCGCTGTGGAACATGTCGTAGAGGTAGTTGTTCGGGTCAACGCCGTTAGTCCAGCCGAGGATCCACATAGGCGCTTCACCGTTATAGGTGAGGGGCAGCAGCGTACCGAACTCAACCGACCGAACTTCGGCGGTTATGCCGACCTGCGAGAAGGCTGCCTGGATGAGTTCGCCTAGTTGACGGCGGTTGCTATCTGTGGGCGTGTAGATGGTGGTTTCGAAGCCGTTGGGGTAGCCGGCCTCGGCCAGAAGTGCACGGGCGCCTTCGGGGTCGAACGCGGGGTAATCGGCCACGAGCTGCTCGCTGTACGCGAGGCTGCCCGGCGCAAACGAGCTGTAAGCGCGGATGGCTCCAACGCCCTGGAAGATGGTGTCAACGAACTGATCCATGGGGATGGCCATAGCGAGTGCCTTGCGGACGCGCCGGTCGGCGAGGGGGCCCTGCTTGTTGTTGATCGCCAAGTAGTAGTAGCTGAGGGTCGGTCGCGCGTCGACGACGAACTTGCTGTTCTCGCGCAAGCGAAGGAGGTCAGAGGCGCTCAACGACATGGCAACGTCCACGCCGCCCGACTCGAGTTCCACAGCGGCGACGCTGCGCTCGGGGATGGCACGGAAGACAACGCCGTCGAGGTGTGGGCGGGTCAGCCAGTACGTTTCGTTGCGCTTTAGCGTGAGGTCGCCGTTACGTTCCCAAGACACAAACGCGAAGGGGCCGGTACCAACGGGGTTGATGGCGTAGGCGTCGGCGCCAATCGCCTGGTGCACCTTGCTATTGGGGATGCCCAAGTAGACGATCTGGTCGATGAACGACGCATCGGCGGCGGCCACGTGCACGACGACGGTCAGGTCGTCTACGACGTCCACGCCGGTAATGCCTGAGAGTATGCCTAGCCACTGGCCCTGCAGTTCGGAGTTGAGAGCCTGCTCAAACGTGTACTTCACGTCGGCGGCGGTAAACGGGTCACCGTTCTGGAAGGTAATGCCGCTGCGCAGGTGGAAGGTGTACTCAGTCCCGGCGTCGCTCACGTCCCAGCTCTCGGCGAGTTCCGGCACGACATTGAGGTTCTCGTCGTAGCTCACAAGCGAGTCGTGAATCTGCATGAACACCAGGCGGGAAGGGATGTTGTTGGTAGTGATTGGGTCGAGGCTGGTGGGTTCACTAACGGTGGCAACACGGAGTACGCCGCCGTCTTGTTGGGCGAAGCCTAAGCTGCCTATCAGGGCAACTACCAGCAGGGTAACTAGTCTCTTCATCCTTTTTGTACTCTCCTTCGAGGACTTGGTGCCAGCTGGGCTGGCGGTTGCGGGCCGGTAGTATGGATTAACTGGACCGAGGCGCTTCATGAGTGCCTAGCCAGGAAGTCCCTGATGGTTGCAATCCACCTATCGTTTTCTTCGACCTGAGGCGAGTGCCCCGAGTTTTCGAAGATGACGAGTTCGCTGTTCGGTAACAGCGCGTGGAGTTCTTCGCTGGCCGCTACGGGGGTAATCCAGTCGTAACGACCAACTGTGATGAGGACGGGGATGCTCAGTTCGTGGAGTCGTTCGCGAACGTCGTACTTGGGCAGGTTGTGAGTGAAGGCGTAGTTGTGTGTTTCGTGGTGGAACATCATTTGAGTGTTTGCGCGCTTGGCTTCTTCGGGGTCGAAATCGACGTTGTAGAGCGGGGCGATAATCAGGTGTACGTCAGAGAAGTCCTGGTCGCTCTCGTACTTGCCATCAAAGAGCTTGTCGAGCACCTCATGGGTGATGGCGGGCAGTTCGCCGGCGCGGCTAAGCGCGTTACGTTTTGCCACTTCGTTGAAGGTGTAAGAAGCAGCGGTGTCACGCAGAATCACATGACTAAGTCGATCCTGGTGTTCGAGCGCGTACTCGAGCGTGACGAACCCGCCGTAGGAGCCGCCCTGCATGATGAACTTATCGATGCCGAAGTGGGCGCGAATGGCTTCAACGTCAGCAACCCACTGCGCGTGCGTAAACGGGCCCTTCAGCTCGGATCGGCCGCTGCCGCGCGCGTCGAAAGTGATAATGCGGTGCTCGCTAGCGAGTCCTGCCAGCGCCTTGCTAGGTTCCGCGTGGCTCGACATTCCGGGCGCACCGTGATGGCCGATGATCGGAGTTCCAGGCCCATGGCCTTGATCATTCACAAACAGGCTGGCGCCGTTAATTCGAAGTTTCATCTGCACTCTCCTTCTACGTAGGCTTAGAGCAGCCCGTGACGATCAAGGAAGTCCCGCACGGTTGCAAACCACGCGTCGTGCTCCTCTACTTGCGGCGAATGGCCGGAGTTCTCGAAGATGGCCAGCTCACTGTTGGGTAGGAGGGCATGCATCTCCTCGCTCGCCTCAACCGGGGTTATCCAGTCATGACGACCAACGGTTATGAGAACGGGCACAGTTATCTCCTGCAGCCGGTCCCGGACGTCGTAGTTGGGGAGGTTGTGTGAGAAGGCGTAGTTGTCGGCCTTGTAGTTGAACTTAATGCGGTCTAGCTTCTCTGCGCCCTTTGCCGGGTCGTAGTTCACGTCGTACAAGGGCAAGATGGCCCCGTACATCTCTCGGAACTCGTCGTTGTCGCGGAACTCTCCGCCCAAGGCGCGTTCGACCAGGGCGGGCGTAAGCCAAGGGAACTCCGTGGCGCGGGCCAGTGCGTTGCGCTTGGCCTCGGCGTCGTAGCTGCGGGCAGCGGTGTCGCGGAGCACCAAGGCCTCCACTCGATTCGGGTGAGCCAGCGCGTACTCGAGCGTGAGGAAGCCGCCGTACGAACCGCCACCCATCACGAAGCGCTCGGCACCGAAGTGCGCCCGGATGGCGTCAACGTCGGCCACCCATTGTGCGTGCGTGTAAGGGCCTACGTAATCTGAATCGCCGCTACCGCGCGCGTCAAATGTGACTACCTTCAACTTTTCTGCTAGCTTGCCGAACGCGTTCTTAGGTTCAGCGTGACTCGAGAGGCCCGGTGCACCGTGATGGCCGATGAAGAGCCGTTCGTTACCTGATCCCTGTACGTCTACCGGCAGCTTCACGCCATTTATCAGTAGCTTGTTCATAATGCTTCTCCAGTTCTGTTGTTCATGAGGCGTTGCGTGGATCGAGTACGTCGCGCACACCGTCACCCAAGAGGTTGAAGCCCACGACAGTAATGAGGATTGCCAGACCTGCGAAATTGGTCATGTAAGGAGCGGTGCGGAGGAACTCCCGGCCTTCCGCGAGAATGCCGCCCCATGAGGGCGTTGGCGGCTGAACGCCGAGGCCGAGAAACGACAAACCCGCCTCGGTGAGCAGGGCGCTTGCTAGTGAAATTGCGGCGTACACGATCGTGGGGGTAACTGCGTTGGGCAACACGTATTTGAAGATGATCCGCAGGGTGCGCACCCCACTGGACCGAGCAGCCTCCACCATCTCGGAGCCGCGCACGGTGACCGCTGAACTGCGCATCACACGAGCAAAACCGGGGATGGAGACGAATGAGATGGCAAACACCAAGTTGGAGAGGCTTGGACCCAGCGCCGCCACCAACGCCAACGCCAACAAGATGGCCGGGAACGCGTAGAGGATATCGGTAACGCGCATTATGACCTCGTCGAACCAACCGCCAAAGAAACCTGCTAGTAGCCCGAAGAGACTACCCACAATCATGCCGAGCGCTACGGCCGAAGTGCCTACCAGCAGACTCACCCGGGCACCCATGACGATGCGGGAGTAGAGATCGCGGCCAAAGTTATCGCGACCAAGGATGGTCGTTACTCCGGGCTTCTCGAGTTTTTGGCTCAGCTTCCCGAAGTCGATCTGGGTAGGGTCCTCAAGCACAAGTACAGGTGCCAACAAGGCCACCAAGAGCACGAACACGCTTATCGCAATGCCCACCATGGCGCTGGGGTTGCGCAGGAAACGCTTGATCATCTTGGGCATCAAGGGCGCCTCATGAGTAGGTAACCCGTGGGTCAATGAGGCCGTAAAGCCCGTCGATGATCAGGTTCATGAGCACGAAGATCACGGCCACAGTGAGAACGGTGCCCTGTACGAGTGGGAAGTCCCTAGCGAAGATGGCGTCGACCGCCAGACGACCCAATCCCGGCCACGCAAAGACCGTCTCGGTAAGGACGGAACCGCCGAGCAGCGCCGAGAGCTGCAACCCGATGATCGTGAGGAGCGGTATGCCAGCGTTCTTGAGTGCGTGCTTCACGGTTACGAATCGAATACTCAGACCCTTGGCGCGGGCCGTTCGGATGAAGTCTTGTTGTAAGACTTCGAGCATGGTGGCGCGCGTCATGCGCGCCAGCAGCGCCGCGAAGGAGAGCCCCAGCGTTAGCGCTGGCAGGAAGAGGTGACGCAGCGACCGGATGACGGGTTGGGCGTTACCAGTGAACAACTCTCCAATTGCAGGCAGCAGCGGCCCGCCCCGACCGGACACCGGGAAGATGCCCAACTGCAGCGAGAAGAACAGGATAAGTAGCAAGCCCAGATAGAAGACCGGTGCAGAAACGCCTATCAGAGAGACGAGCGTAACGAGATAATCGACAAACCCGTTGCGGCGGACGGCCGCAATGATGCCCGCCGAGATGCCTAGAATCAAGGCGATGATTATCGCGGTGGTTGCAAGCTCGGCCGTGGCTTGCAGCTTCTGCCCAATGAGCTTGATGACAGGTTGGCGCTGGGTGATGGAGCGACCAAGATTGCCACGCGCGATGTCGGCCACAAACAAGCCGTATTGCACGTAGAGCGGCTTATTGAGGCCCATCTCTTCGCGCAGTTTCTCCACCGCCTCCCGGCTGGCGAAATCACCGAGCATCATCTGCGCGGGATCGCCGGGAGTGAGGTGCAGAATAAAGAACACCACCGTGGAGACGCCTAACAGCACTGGGATGAGGGCAATGAGACGCCTGATGATGAAGGTGGTCAAGGACCTTAAATCTCCCTCAGGACGTCGCTAAGAGGCATGCGGTAGGGCGCGGCCAGACTCTCTCGTGCGTAACCGAACGCCACGAGGCCAACTATGTCGAGGTCGGGATCGAGGTCAAGTGCGGCACGGACCTCGGGCTCTCGATAGCCGCCAATCCAGGCGGCGCCCAAACCCAGCGACGTGGCTGCGATTAGCATGTTCTGTATGGCCGCGGCAACATCTAGTCGTGCGTAGCGCTGGCCATCCTCGCCGTATCGCGCCATTGTGCGCACCGTGTCACAGCAAGCCGCGATAATCTCGGGGGCTTCGAGTAGCCACGCTTGCGACGGTGCGGACTGTGAGTAGCCTCCGAAGGTGCTGGCCACCAGTTGCTCGCGCACCGTGGGTGTTACGACCCTGAAGAACTCCCACGGTTGCAAGTTACCGCTGGTGGGAGCGTGCAGCCCCGCTTGAAGCACCTGCTGGAACAGGTCGGAGGGGACCGGGTCTGGTTTGAAGCTGCGCACGGTGCGCCTGAGCTTGATGGCTTCGAGTGCTGGCAAGCTCATGACGGCAACCTCGCGGTCAGTGCGCCGACCGCACGAGCATCGCCCTCCACTCGCACGAAGTACTTGGCATCTAGCTGAGGAGGGCGTTCAAGGCGCTTCGTATTGGCCTTACCGAACGCCAGGACTGCTTGTAGTCCGAAGCGAGGCGCTAGGCCGAGTTCAAGATTCAATGCCTCAAAGTCAAGCTCGCGGACCCAGTGGCTGGAAATACCCCTCGCTAGCGCCGCAAGGCGCACCGTGTGGGCTGCGACCGCGATGTCTTGCACGGCGTAAAACCCCAAGCCACGCTCACCAAACCGGCACTTGGCCCGCAGCACGTTGGAGCACACGAGAACTAGGTGTGCGACCTGGGCCATAGCCTCGTTCCGGTGGTTGGGCATTGGCAGTCCAAGTGAATTGAGGGAGTTCTCAGCGATCAGCCGGACGGTCTCGCTCTGGGTTACTCGAATGAACGTCCACGGTTGCAGGTTGGCTGCTGAAGGCGCAAATCGAGCCGCCGCTAAGGCCGCGTCTATGTCAGCGACATTGACTTTCCCTGTTAGGTCCGCCAGCGGCACATCAAAGAGCGCACTAAGGGCGTCAGCCTCGAACCGGTCGGGCGCTTCGGGGTGCGTTACCGAGACCACGGTCGTTATGCCGATCCAATCGGGGATACGGGCTCTTGCTTAGGCGGAAACGGGAAGGCCTTCTTGCTATGGCTTAGCCCCATAGCCACCTGTGCTTCGGCAGCTTTGAGGGCGGCTTTCGCGGCGTTAATGACGGGAACCCGTAGAGTACGCGCCACTTCATCGGCCACGTCTAGGAACGACATGGTCATGCAGCCAAGCACCAGCGTGTCGGCACGGTGGTTGGTGATGGCGTGCTGGCCCAACTCAACAACGCGGCCTAGACTAGCTGCAGGGTCGGCCATGAGCTCGAGTACCGGGATGTTGGTCGGGACCACCGAGGCGAGCTTGTCCTTCACGCCGGCCTTGTAGGCCTGAAGTTCCTGCGACGCCACGACGTTGTCGAGGATAGTGACGACGGAGAAGCGGTGGCCAAGTCCGGCTGCGAGGAGAAGCGAGGCCTCACCCGGTCCGATGACCGGGATGCTAACGATTTCACGGGCGGCTTCTAAGCCTGGATCGCCGAAGCATCCGATGATTACTGCGTCGTAACCATCGGCCTCCGCCCGTTGGATGCCCTTCAGTGCGCCGGGTATCGAAAGCATCTCTTCGTAGGCCGACTCAATCGAGAACGGTCCATCTTCAGTATCAGCAACCGTAATCTCGGTTCCCGGGAAAGCCCAGGAGTTGAGGAGGGCTTGGCGGCGGAGCATCTCCTTGGCGCCCATGGGGCCCTTTGACATGGGGGCCGGGACAAGGTACAGAACCCTCATGACCCCCCGCGTTTCATCACACGAAACCGCGTTTCAGGATTATGATATAAGTAGAGCCGTGGCGCAGCAACCGCATTGGACATGGTGAACTTTACCCACGGCCCGCTTTCAAGTCAACCAGGGAGTTTTCATTATCGTGTGCATAGGTGGACGGTATGTGCACGGCAACTTATGAACTCGGTACATGCCATGAAAGAGGGGATGAATGTCGTACAGCATAACTGCCGTTGAGAACGCACTCTCTCTCCTAGAAGTGGTTGCGGAGAACCCACACGTTGGAGTGACCCGACTCTCGGAGCTGGCAGGCAAAACTAAGAGCCTAACCTTCAGACTGCTCTATACGCTTGAGGCGCAAGGCTATGTTGTCAAAGACCCAGACACCTCGGAGTATTCGCTTGGCTACCGTGTGTTATTCCTCGGCGAGCGCGCCAAACATCAGACGGACCTTGTCCGGATTGCCGAGCCAATCATGCGTGCTTTGACAGACGTTTCCCGCGAAACGAGCCACTTGGTGGTGCGGGAGGGCCTGAACAGCTTGGTCGTAGGAATCGTGGAGGGTCCGAGGCCGTTAAGGCTATACGCCGAGGTAGGCAGACGCGGCCCGCTCCACGCCGGCGGCGGAAGCAAGGTGATGCTGGCATTTGCGCCCGAGGAAGTACGGGAGCAAGTACTTTCTGGGGTTTTGGAACGGCACACCGATGCGACCCTGACTGAGCCCGATGCTCTCAGGGAAGTGTTGGCCGACATAGTTAAGAATGGCTACCACGTAGCTGAATCGGATCTTGATGATGACGCGTTCTCGGTTGCGGCACCAATTCGCAATGAAACTGGGGCTGTCGTAGCTTCGATTACCGTGGCCGGGCCGCAGTTCAGGCTGACGAAAGACGCGCGCGAGGCGCACATCAAAGGCGTGTTACGGGCCTCGCGGCAGATTTCGCGACTACTAGGACGTGTTGACTAGTCGAAGTGTCCGAGGCTTCAGTTTTGCCCAGGGCGAAGCCCGCGACCTTCTGGACCAGGCTCCACCGTGGGGCGAGGTACGCGGTGGGGTGGAGCCGCGGGGTGGTCCCTATGCTCTATCAAGTGGCGGAGAGCGCCTTTGAGCGAACGGCATTCTCCAAGACGCCTAAGTTGGTAGCGGCAATTCGTACAACGTCGCCTTCGCCTAACGAAAAGGCATCGTCTGGAACGATGCCTGTGCCCGTCATCAGGATTACGCCATGAGGAAAAGTCAGGTGCGCGCCAAGCCAACGCACAAGCTCATCAAAGGTCCTCTTCATGTCACGTGTGCTGGTGCTGCCCTGGAAGACGGGCACGCCTTCGTGCTCAACGGACATTTCTATGGTGAACTCAGTTGGCGTTGCGGGCTCATCAGTGGCGACAAGGATGGCCGGGCCAAGCGCTGCGGCCCCATCGAACACTTTAGCTTGGGGTAGATATAGCGGGTTTTCACCCTCAATCGATCGAGATGACACGTCATTCCCAATCGTGAAGCCCACAATCTCGAGATGGCGGTTGATGACCAACGCCAGTTCCGGCTCGGGTACATTCCAGTCGCTGTCACCTCGGACCGACAACTCTGCGCCGCTACCCGCCACGCGCCAGCCAACGGCCTTTAAGAAGAGCTCTGGCCTCTCCGCTGAATAGACGTAATCGTAAAAGTCTGAGCCGTGCGATTCGGCCCGCCGTGCTTCGCGGCTTCTTACGTACGTGACACCGCTCGCCCACAACTCTTGACCATCGTCAATTGGTGCAAGCACGGGACCCGAAGCAGCCGTGTCGCTAACTACGGCCGAGAGGTAGGACAAGGCATCTTTCCTCTTCACTTGCAAAAGGTCTTGAAGCCGCCAATTACTTGGTAGGAACCGGTCCTCGAATGACCAACGGGGGCCATCGGCAGTCTCGTGCTTCCGTAAGTACATTAGCTTAGGCCCCCGCTGCTTCCATTGGTGCATCGCTCTGAGCTGGTAGGACCTGGCTCAAAACCCGAGAAATGTTGCCACCCAGGATCTTGGCGATGCGATCTTCGCCATAGCCTCGTTTGAGGAGACCGAGCGTTATTGCCCCCATCTTATCGACATCTTCTAGGCCTGGCAGCCACAAGTCAGAGTACTCGATGTCCGAATTTCGATAGAAGTTCTGAGCACGCGAGGCCTTGTGAACGACGATGTTGAGGCCGATGGCCAAATGGTCGTCGCCGATAAGGTTGGTGATGTAATCGATGTGATCAAGGAAATCTTCAATGCTCACCTTGCCACGGCCAACATGCGCTGGGAAGGACGTTACGCCGATTACGCCGCCGCCAGCTGCTAGTTTCTTGAGCTGGGAGTCGGTCAAGTTACGTGGGTGATCGTATAGGCCGGCAGCATTCGAATGAGAGGAGATTACCGGATGAGTGGAAGCTTCCAAGACATCTTCCACGGTCTGCGGCGCGCATTGGCAGATATCGATGAGCATCCCAAGGCGGTTCATCTCGCGCACGAGTTCTTGGCCAAAGTTGGTTAGTCCACCGTTTCGCTCTTCGGCGACGCCGTCCGCAGAAGGGTTGCTCTTAAACCAAGTGAGAATTACCGACCGGAGTCCAAGACGGTAATAGTTGCGGAGGATGCTGAGATCGTTCTGGAGTGGGGCGGCGCCCTCGATGGTTAGCAGAAACGCGAACTTGCCCGCTCTACGAGCGTCCTCAATATCGGCAAAACGGCGAACAATGACGCTTTCGTCGGACTCGACCTCGAGCTCTTGGAGTGCGTGGTCTATCGAACGGAACGTGCCTCGGGTCAGGTCGTCGTCCTGGGTGAAAATCCTGTGGTCCCCACCGACCGTGTAGAACTCAAAGTTCACGCCACCATCTCGAAGCAAGGGCAGATAGCGGTTCTTGACGATGGCGCGCGCTTGATGTTCCTCGCGCTCGAGAGCGAACTCGATTCCGTAATCGCCGTGGACATTTGCCACGAACAAGCGATCATGCAGGCTGTGAGCGACCTGCTCCAAGGACTCTCCCACTCCTTATTTCCCCTTTCAAATCACGCCACCGAGTACACGATTGTCGTACCTGCGGTGAGTCCGTGAGTTGTAGACGTGGTAACCCGGGCGCCACGATTGTGCGTTTGGGGACACGTACACGTATACGTAGGTGCAGATGATAGCAGTCTTCTGACCATGGCGTGACGAGGCCAAAATCCGAGTGCAACTTGCCTCAAGTAAGAGGCGATGACGTTTAGGGATTCGGACCGAGCTGTCAAGAGTCGCGTGCTGGCGTCTCCGCCTTCCGCTTTGGAGAGTTGCATCAATGGCAGGCTACGCTCTCCAGACCCCAATCTACTGGCGGCTTACTCTGACGCCGACCTTGACAGTGGGGAAGGGGGTGACTACACTTGTGGCCAATAGACGAACATGCATTCGCAAAGACGAATGATTGAGGTGAGCGACGGCCATGGCTGCCGAATCTAGGTATCACAATCGGACGACGTGGCGCACGTTAGCGGTCATTGAACTCCTGGCGCGATCTGATCGACCGGTGTCCCTGGCGGCGCTAAGTCGCGACTTGGATTGTTCTAAGTCCAGTCTGTTCCCCATCTTGAAGACAATGGAGGATGCGGGCTATCTCGTATCCGACGGCGGGGGCGTGGAGTACGCTCTGGCGCCGAAGATTTATGGCCTCGTCCGACAGCAAATGCTGCAGCAGAATCCGGTTAGGGCGTTCGACGCCCTAAGCCGCCGAATTGTTGACGATGTGCAAGAGACAATGCAGATGGCAGTACTTGACGGATCTGACGTTGTCTACGTCGCGAAGCAAGAGTGTAATCACCCCATCCGCCTCGTGTCGGACGTCGGGCAACGCCTGCCCACTTACGCCACCGCGCTCGGTAAGTGCCTACTGGCAGAAATGGATGAGTCGGAAGTGCGTTCGCGCCTCGATGGTGTAGAGATGCGGCCTCTGACGGGGCGCACCATAGGGACAATCGAGGAGCTACTGGCTGCACTAGGCAAAGTACGGACGCAAGGCGCTGCGGAGGATTGGCAAGAAGTGTCCGAAGGGTTGTGCTGCGTAGCGGCCCCAGTACGTGGAGGCGACGGCAAGATCGTCGCCGCGATTAGTTTCTCCGTACCAATCCATCGCGCAACTCCAGACCATTGGGCGACCCTACGGGCGGTCATCAAGAGCGCAGCATCAGAAGTATCCCAACATCTGGGCCATGTCGCAGTGGCGGAACCATTGCCGTTGGAGGTCAGTTGATGGACCAGTCTGGATCGATTCGCGTCTTGAAAATCAATGACGATGACAACGTGGCCGTAGCGTTACAAGCGCTTCAGGCGGGAATGACCGTCCCTGTAAACGGCGCTCTCATCCAGCTTGTGGGAGACATTGCTTTTGGTCATAAGTTTGCTACTGCCGCGATCGCGAAGGGCGCCTATGTCGTGAAATACGGTGCGCACGTGGGTATTGCTACCGAGGCGATTCCGCCTGGCGCTCACGTTCACGTGCACAACGTGCGAGACATTGTCGACGAGGTGCGTATGGATGGCCGCCACCAACCCTCCCCGGATATTAGGGCGAACATCGGAGGTAACGAATGACGACCTTCAACGGCTTCCCTAGGCCGGATGGTCGCGTCGGGGTGCGGAACCATGTGGCGGTCATCGCCTGCGAGGCGTCGGTAAACGCCATAGTGAGGAAGGTAGCCGCGGAGACAGGGGCGCAACCCGTCACTCACGATCACGATGACTACCTGGCCGGACCCGATGCTGAGTTGGTGTTGCGTTCCCTTCGCGGCATGGCCAACCATCCAAACGCGGGTGCTGTGGTCTTGGTGGGCCTCGATGACTTTACGTGCTCAGGAATTGCAGACGGGGTCAACGGCAAGCCCTTCAAAGTGGTTTCGCTAGCCAACGGTGGCGGTGCGCGCGGTGCAGTTGATAGCGCGATTGAAGCTGTCCGTGACTTCACGGCTCGCTTAGGCGGCGATGTCCGCGTGTCTACCCCCGTGAGCGAACTCCACGTGGGACTAAAGTGCGGCGGATCGGACTCGATGTCTGGTTTGTCCTGTAATCCGGCGCTTGGTGCGGCATGCGACATTCTTGTCGACTACGGTGGAACCGCCGTTCTAACCGAAACAAGTGGAATCTACGGGGCAGAGTTCATACTCGCCGGAAGAGCTGTGAACCCCGAGGTTGCTCGGCGCATTTACGAGATCGTCGACAAGGTGGAACGAGACGCGTTGGCCTTGGGAATGAGCCTTGCCCAAGGAAACCCCAGCCCCGGCAACATCGAAGGTGGACTGACGACCCTTGCCGAGAAGAGCTTGGGGACCATAAAGAAGTGTGGCTCTAGGCCCATTCAGGCGGTTATCGCATTCGGTGAAGAAATTCGAACAAAAGGCGTCGTGATCATGGATACTCCAGGACTTGATGTCTACTCGGTCGCGGGACCAGTATCCGGGGGGGCCCAGATTGAGGCATTCACGACCGGACGCGGGAGCCCGTTAGGCGCACCACTGACGCCAGTCCAGAAAATCATGGGGAATCCCGAGAATTACACGCGAATGTCTCACAACATGGACATCAATGCAGGCACAGTCATTACGGGTGAGAGGTCCCTTGAGCAGGTCGGCCGGGAGATCTTCAATCACTGGGTGGCAATCGCCAATGGCGCGCTTACGAAGGCCGAGCGGTGGGGCCACACCGAGTACGCCCTACCAAGGTCGGGGACGGTGCTGTAATCGTGATCGCATCGTCGGCCTCATTCAACCTATTTGAGCGTCCAAATGGTGCGCGTGGTATTCGCAATCATCTTGCCGTAGTCTCAACCGTCGTTTGCTCGAACGTTGTGGCTACCAAGATTGCGCAGAGCTTACAAGCCGAGGTAATTGCCCATGACGCCGGGTGCCTGCAACTCGGCCAAGACAGGCGAAGGACAGTCGACCTGTTGGTTGGCATTGCGTCTAGCCCGAACGTAGGAGCAGCCCTCCTCGTCGGGCTTGGATGTGAACAACAGCCTCCCGAGACCATAGTCTCTGCCGTGCGCCAGAAGCGCCTAAACCATCTCACGATCCAAGGGTCCGGCGGCACGTCGAGCGCCGTAGATAGCGGAGTTGAAGAAGCCCGGTCCCTAACTGCTTCGATGACAAACACACAAATGGTGCCCGGAACGTGGTCGGACCTTACGGTAGCGTTTCGAGTATCCGATGACCTACCGGAGACAAACTCCAAGATTAGCCAGGCGTTCGGGGCACTAGTAGATTTCCTAGCGGGATTGAACGCGACGATCATTATCGCCGAAACGTGGCCCTTCATCGCGGAGCCGCAGTTTGTAGCCGATATGTTTGACGACCCCCAGCAACGAGAGCGTTGGCTCTCAATAGCGGACGAGCGCGCCACACAGCTCGAAGACCTTGGCGCTGCTTACGCACTCAGTCATACGTCGCCTCCGAAGCACAACACAGATGGCTCGACGAGCGGCCCCCTTCAGCGTCTAGGCACACGGGGATTGCGAGGTGTACTTGAGTATGGCGAGATCCCAACGGGTCCTGGGGTGTGGTTGATGGACTCGCCGCGGGAGGACCTCTTCGTGGGTGCTGGCCTCATCACCGCGGGAACTCATGTACTGATCCACGGCTCGACACGTCCGAGCCTCTACTCTCCCCCCGTCTTGCCCGTCTTGAAAGTCGCCGGCTCAGCCAAGACGTACTCCGCGATGCCGGACGTTTACGACGTCGACGCGTCCGTCGATCTCGACATGGACGCTATCTCTCAAAGGATTCTTCTGAGTTTGGAGGAGGTGGTCGCGGGCGCTAAAACAAGCTCCGAACGTTGGGCTGGCCAAGAACTTGCTATTCCACGAATTGGTGCGACCTTATGAATATCGGCACTCGACACATTACTTCTTGAGCGTAACGAAAGGTTGTGGAATGACGATTACGACCGCACGTCAAAGAATGACCCGAGGGCCCTCAAAACTATGGTTTGCGTTAATGGCCATGTCAATCCTGTTCTTCTCGACGGCCCTAGCCCAGAAGAGCGTCGTAGTTGCACAGGCCGCAAACCTAAGCACACTTGACGTCCACCTGACTGGCGACATGCCCGACATGGCCGTCCTGATCAACATCTACGACACGCTCCTTACACGAGATGCTTCTGGCGAAATTCAACCGAACCTTGCCACCTCGTGGGAGAACATTGATGGCACTACGTGGAGGTTCACGCTCCGAGAAGGGGTGCTCTTCCACAACGGAGAACCGCTGACTCCGGAGACTGTGAAGTACAGCATCGAGCGCGTCATGAACCCAGAGACCAAGTCCCCAATTCAAGAGTTCCGTACCTTTGAAAGCGTCGAGGTAGTTGACGCACACACCGTTGACATTCACACCAATGTCGTCGATCCGATTGTCCCGGCGAAGCTGACCCTCTTTGGTGGGGCCATCGTGCCGGCGGATTATATTGAAACCAACGGCGCGTCCTACTTCGCTAGCCATCCCGTCGGAACGGGCCCCTTCAAGTTCGTCGAGTGGGTTAAAGATGATCACCTCACTCTTGAGCGGAATGAAGACTATTGGCGAGGAGCACCTGCCCTCGACCGCGTAACGTTCGTTGGCATCCCAAGCGATGCTGGCCGCATGGCGGCCCTGCTGGCTGGCGAGGTAGATATCGCAGCCACCCTCCCTGCGGATTTCATCTCAACCGTTGAAGCCAACCCGGCAACGCGCGTCGATAGCGCGGAAGGGCTCCGCATCTTCTACCTGTCGACTGCCTACCCGACTGGGCCAACGGCCGACGTGCGTGTTCGACAAGCTATCAGCTACGCCGTAGATACCGAACTTCTCATCTCTGAACTCTTCGGCGGTAAGGGCAAGCGCATCGCTGCCCCAGTAGCCAGCGCCAACTTTGGTTACGATCCGTCGCTCGAGCCCTACGCGTACGACCCGGAGCGTGCGCGAGAACTGCTTGCAGAGGCTGGCTACTCCGACGGGTTTACGATTGACTTTGCGACGCGCCCCGGGATTTACGAAGACATCGCAGTGGCCGTAACCGGCATGCTGGAGCAGGTTGGCATACGATCGAACCTTAGCCGCTTGCCAGCAGCAGAGTACAGCGACAAGTACGGCAAGGGAGAGCTCCCACCTCTTTGGGACCTTGGTTACACGCTCTGGCAGGGTGAGCCGACTGTACTCATCGACACCTTCTTCCTTACGGGCAACCCACGCACCAAGTACAGCAGCCCCGAGCTCGATGGAATCATCACCGACCTGAAGTCTGAAGTTGACGTGGAAACGCGGCGCTCGTTGATTCAGCAGGCGCTTGGAATCCTGCATGAGCAGGCGCCGTGGGTTTACCTCGCGCAGGCGGATGAAGTGTTCGGCGTGAACAAGCGCGTAATCTGGCAAGTCCCGAACAACCAGATCCTAAACATGTCCGGCGTGGATGTCGCGGACTAAGGCGTCAGATGGTAGGACGTTCAGCCACTCCGAAGCCCGCGGCGGGTGAGCGTAGTGCCCCCTAGGTTCACCGCTTGATCCACTACGTGGCACGACGGGCTTGGTGGGGGGTCGTGAGCTTGGCCGGCATTACGGTCATGGTGTTCATGATCCTCCACCTTTCCGGAGACCCGACCTCCTTGATGTTGCCACTAGAGGCGACGCCCGAGGACGTTGAGAGATTCCGTCACATCATGGGCTTCGATCGGCCCCTAATAAGCCAGTACCTAGACTTCCTGCGAGGGATAGTCGCCGGCGACTTCGGCGAATCGTTCCGCTATCGCTCACCAGCCATGAGCGTGGTGTTGGAGCGAGTGCCAGCAACGGCGATCCTTACAGGCGGAGCACTCTTGGTCACGCTATTGGTAGCGATCCCGCTAGGTGTACTAGCGGCCGTCAAGAAGGATTCGGTGTGGGATAGGGTCGCAACTGTGCTTGCACTAGTTGGGCAAGCGGTGCCGGGCTTCTTTCTCGCAATCATGATGATCTACGTATTCGCCGTAAGGCTGAGTCTTGTTCCAACCTACGGTTTCAGTGGCTGGCGTAGCCTGATTTTGCCTTCGATAACGCTGGGCTTATATTCGGCGGCAGCACTGACGCGGCTCTTGCGGGCAAACTTGTCAGAAGTCTTGCGCCAGGATTACATTCGTACGGCGACAGCCAAAGGCGTTACGCGAAGGATCATGGTGATTCGACATGGCATGCGCAACGCCTTCTTGCCAGTACTGACGCTGCTCGGCATTCAAGTTGGAGTGCTGCTCGGCGGCTCGGTAATCACTGAGACAGTATTCGCATGGCCGGGTTTGGGCAGGCTTATGATACAGGCAGTTCTAAACCGTGATTACCCTGTGGTTCAGGCTGCGGTGTTTTTTACTGCGATAGTGTTCCTCGTAATAAATTTTCTCATCGATTTGCTTTACTCCGTACTAGACCCAAGGATTCGGTATCAGTGATGTGCGATGGTCGATAACATCGTGGAGCACTCGGTGATCGTGGTCGATGCGCCACCTCGGCGCAGAGCGGGTAACGGTCGATTACGGCATTTGACAAAGGTGTGGAGGAACAAACCGGCCTTTCTAAGCATGGTGGTCCTGGTGGTCGTGGGTCTCTTATCTGTCGTCGCGCCTGTTTTGCCTATACCTGGGCCGAACACTAGGGACCTTCGAGTCCGCTTGTTGCCGCCATCAATGGAACACCCGTTCGGCACGGATCATCAAGGCCGGGACGTATTGAGCCGAACTTTGCATGGCGGCCGTATTTCTATTACGGTCAGCCTGGTCGCGGTGCTGCTCGCGGCGGTTGTCGGCGGCGTATTG
Organism: uncultured Trueperaceae bacterium; assembly: GCA_937907415.1. Next base: position 25,139 of record CALCHY010000036.1, on the reverse strand, counting down.
GGCCTGTTGTCTGGGTTCTTCACGTCTGTAGACAACCTGATCATGCGTCTCACGGACGTGCAGCTTTCTTTCCCGAGCATCATGCTTGCTATCGCGATAGTCGCAGCCATTGGGCCGAGCATCGTGAACTTGGTGATCGTACTGGCCGTTTCGGGCTGGGTTGATTATGCACGAGTAGTGAGGGCTGAAGTACTATCCCTACGCGAGCGAGACTTTTCAGAGGCAGCGAGGGCCCTTGGCTGCTCCGAGGCAAGAATTGCGTTCAGGCATATTCTCCCGAACGTGACTACCTCGATCGTTATTCTTGCCACTCTCCAAGCGGCCAGGTTCATGCTTCAGGAGGCCGGATTGAGCTTCCTGGGTCTTGGCGTGCCGCCGGACGTAGCAAGCTGGGGCGGAATGCTGAGCGAAGCGCAGCAACAGATCTTCATCGCCTGGTGGCCGGCGCTATTCCCTGGCCTCGCGATCAGTATCATCGTGCTGTCAATCAACATCTTCGGCGACTGGCTCGGAGAAGCGTTGGACTCGCGTGCTAATTGATCTTCGTGTTCCAGGACACAGGCGTGTGGCTCTGGTCCATCTCGCCAGTTGCGGCCTGTTGACCAGACAGAGCACCGTTTGATGACAATAGTTAGGACGTAGCTGTGACCTATCAAGAGTTGCTTGCAGAGGCTATTAGCACTGGAGCGTTCACGGGCGCTCAACTGACCGTGTTCCGTCACGGCCAGTTGGAGGTAAACGACTCATTCGGCTACACCGACAACTCAAGTAGCGTTCCTGTCGTTGGTAGTACCCTGTTTGACTACGCCTCGGTTACCAAGCCGTTCGTGGCACTTGCCATGATGTCGGCTGCGAGCGAGAAGGGCTTCGATATCGGAACGGAGTTGAGCCAGGTAGTCCCAGAACTCGGCGACAGTGTTCATGGCGGACTGTCCTTCGCTCAACTTCTCGCGCACACTACGGGCCAGCCGAGGCGTTTCTCACGAGTAGTCGAGGCCGAGGCGGCCTTCGTCATGCGGGATGAGCCAGTGCTTCGGCGGCTCGATGCCACCGTTTATGAAGAACGAGTCGGGCGCCTGCTTGAGGACCTTCGCACGGTCGACCTTCTGTTTCAGCCCGGCACTAGAGTCGCCTACACCTCCATCGGATACTTCTTGTTGGGCATAGCCGCCGAGAGGCTGTGCGGCGAACCACTGGACCAAGTTTTGCACGAGCGGATTCTTGGCCCATTAGGCCTTGACAGTGTCAGTTATCGCCCCCTGGATCGGGTTCCTGACCCGTTGGCCTACTCGGCGACTGAGACGTGCCCATGGAGAGGCAGAATGCTTAGGGGCGAGGTCCATGACGAGATCGCTGGTTTTCTCGGTGGCGTCACGGGTCACGCTGGTCTATTCGGCACATCACTTGACCTAGCGAGCTTCGGCTTAGCTGTTGCCCAACATTCACTACCGTCGATGCCGCGTGCGGTTTTGAAGGCCACCATTCAGAACAGAACGGGGCATCTGGAAGGTGAAAACCGTGGATGGGGTTGGCTTCTGAACACGCCCGGCGGCTACATGGGTAACCTAGCCACAAGCAGCGCGTACGGACACACAGGTTTCACTGGCACGTCACTGTTAATCGATCCAGGCAACAAGGTCGTAATCGCGCTGCTGACAAACCGCGTGCATCCGTCACGAGCGGACAACAGGCTTATGCCAATACGCAAGGCGCTCCATGACTGGGTGATCACGGCGGTTGCGTAAGTAATCGTAATCTTTTTGGTCCTGAAGAACGTCGTTTAGCCCGATAATCACGGGTGGTTCTGCCCCGGTATTGGGTCGTCATTCTTCAGGGCCTGGTCGTCCTGGCCCAAGTTGAACAGTTTTGCACATAGTTCGCGTCTGCAACGGGCGGCCTCTTATCGATATTTGCCACAACATGGCGTGTTGGGGTGGTACGGAGGCGCCGATGGCGCTGAGTAGCTGCCGGTGCTGGGTATCGGGAGTGGTGGTCTTGGTGAAGGTGAGCCCAGCGTCTTGCAGGGGGATGCGTTGGATACAGGTGAGTTCGGTGGGGGCGGCCTGCGCGCCGATATCGAGGCCAGCTAGTTCCAGGCGGTCGTCATTGATGCGGGTGAGTGGGTAGGCGAGTACGCCCGATCGCACGTCGCCCCTGACGTGAGCGTCGCTCTCGTCGTGTAGGGGCCTGAGTTCAAGCGGCGTCTTGAGGGTGCGCAAGGCGTGTGTAGGGCTCGCCCTAGTTGAGGTAGCTCTCGTTGCAATACTTGTTGAGGTCAAAGCTAGACGTGTCGCCACCGCGGACTACATGCGGATGGTACCCCAGGGCCATCGACTTCTTACGTTCGTTGCTGGGTGGCAATTAGCCCGAGTTGGCAGCCTTTTTAGCTGAGGACAACCAGACGTCCAGACCGGCGGCGCCTACGGTCGCGCGTGGTTGGCGTGCGGAAGGAGAACCTTTCAACTAAAGCCCGCACAAGTTGCCCTGCATTGATGCCACACCTCTAGCGCAGAATGCGGCCGGTTGTTCGGGCGCTCAAGCGCTCAGTTAGCTCCTTGCGAGATAGTGTCACCATGTCCCCGCGTTGAGTTAGCTTCGCCGCCGCGAGCATGGCGCCTTGCCTCAGCCCTACTTCGAGGCTTCCTTCAAGCCACCCATCCAGGAGTCCAGCGGCGAACGCGTCGCCGCCGCCCAGCTCATCGAGCGGCTCTACCTCGACGGCCGGGACGGTCAGCCTCTTACCGCCAACCAGAGCAATCGCTCCTTGTGCGCCGCGCGTGAGTACGACGTCGCGTCCGTCGGCCGCCTCACCTAGCCGCCTCAAGATCGTGATCGGGTCGCCGTTGGCGCCCAGAAGCGCACGCGCATCTTCCACGCCGCAAATCAGCAGGCTGACTTTGGAGAAGAGTGGCACCAGCACCTCGGCGGCCTCGCTTGCTGACCACAGCCTGCGGCGGTAATTGACGTCAAGTGAGACTAGAACCCCTGCATCGTTGGCCATGTCGATTGCCCGGACAGTCAGTTCGCGGCAGCGTGGCCCGAGGGCTGGAGTGATTCCGGTTAGGTGAAGGACGCGAGTATCCAGCAGTCGGTTCCAGTTGACGAAGGTGGAATCGATGCGAGAGAAGGATGAGCCCGCCCGGTCGTATATCACCTCGCCAAGCAATGGGCCGGTTGGCGGTTCATAGAAGTAGAGGCCCATGCGACCGCCGGTTTGCTCCAAAGTTACCGACGCGGTGTCTACGCCAGCAGCCCGGATTTGCCTGAGTGCGGCCAGGCCTAGCGCGTTGTCCGGCAGTTGACTGTGCCAAGCTGTTCGTCTGCCCAAGCCTGACAATGCCGCTAGAACGTTAGATTCGGCGCCCCCAACGTGAGATTGGAACTGCTGCGCTCCCGGTAGCCGCTCCCCGCGCGGGACGGATAGGCGGAGCATGCTCTCCCCGATGCTGGTGACGTCGAAAGTCGGGGTCGCGCTCACGAGGTAAGCCCCACGGCGGCGGCCCGCACGCGAGCCAACTCTCTAACGAGCTGGCCAGCTATAACCTCGATCTCCTCCGGCGGCCTCCCGTGCTTCACGAGATTGGAACCCATGCCAAATGCGGTGGCGCCCGCAAGGTGATACTTCGCTATCTCGGCTAGTCCGATTCCGCCGGTGACCATGAAGCGCGCCTGCGGGAATGGCCCGCGCATGGCCGCAAGGTACTGCGGGCGCACTTCCGAAGCAGGGAAGAGCTTAAGAAGCCGGCACTCGTGCGCGAGCGCGAGGCCGATCTCGGTTGCAGTGAACACACCGGGGATGAACGGTACGCCGCGGCGCCTGGCCCGCTCGACGCAGGCGCTGTCGAGCCCTGGCGCAATCAGGTAGCGCGCCCCGGCCGCCACGGCCTCGTCGACTTGGTCGGGAGCAACCACGGTGCCTGCCCCGATGAGGACGTTGTCGCCGAGGTTCTGCTCGAGCAGCGAGATAGCCTCGAGGGCGCGGTCGGAGTTGAGCGTGACTTCGATGGCCGAGATGCCGCCTCGGACCAGGGCGTGGCCGATTTCTAGGACTTGCTCGGGCTGGAAGTTACCCCGGACGATGGCCACCAGCGCACTAGCTTCGATGCTGGCCAGTATGTCGGTACGGGTCATTGTGGCGCCACGTCACCCTCAAGTTCTGCCACGAGTTCGACCTCAACTGGGATGTTGAACGGTAGTAGGTTCGTGCCGATGGCGCTTCGCGCGTGGCCGGTTGGAAAGATGTCGTTCAACAGGGTTGAGGCGCCGTTGAGGACAATCGGCTGCTGGTGGAAACCTGGTGCGCTGGCGATGAAACCCAACACTTTGACGATGCGCCTCACGCGGTTAAGGCTGCCGAGCTCGGCGCGCAGCACTGCAAGAGCGTTCAGCGCACAGAGGCGCGCGGCTTGAGTTGCGTCGTCCAAGGTGAGCTCACCGCCTACCTGGCCGTAAAAGGCGGGTCGCCCGTTAACGGTCGGGCCCTGACCAGATAAGTAGGCCACCCCGCGGGAGACCACTACTGGCTGGTAGAGACCGACGGGAGTTGCTGCTGCCGGTAGTTCGATTCCTAGCTTCTCCAGGCGATGCTCAGGCGTCATTTGGCTTCCCCTAAGATCCGTTCTCTTGTCGGCGTGCGAGTCCGGTGGCCATTAGTACGCAGGCTTCGGCGCGAACCACTTCGGGTCGTCAGCGCGCCCGTAGGGTGAGTAGAACTCTGTCGTCGCGTACTGTTCGAGCTTGGCTTCGTCGACTTCGACGCCTAGGCCGGGCGCTTCGGGCACACTGAACGAGCCGCCCTCCACGGTTAGGGGACACGTGATGATGTCGTCGGAGTTGTGAAGGTACTGGTTATCGATGGCGTACAGCATGTTCGGCGTTGAGGCAGCCAAGTGGAGCATCGCGGCCATCGAGAGGCCCAACTCGCCGCCACTGTGGAGGCCGACGGGAATCGCTGCAGCTTCGGCGATTGCGGAGGCCTTTTTGCAGGGCAGTATGCCGCCGGCCTGGTGAGGGTCGACGAGGATGACGTCTGCTGCGCGCCTGCGCACAATCTCGAGCACGTCCTCCATGGAGTACGCGCTCTCGTCAAGGGCGATGGGCACGGTGGTGATCAACCGTAGGTCGTGAGTAGCGTCGAGTTCGGTCAGCAGCAGGGGCTGTTCCAGGTACTGGAGGTCGTACGGTTCTAGGCGTCGTAGAAGGCGCTTGGCCGAGCCGACTGTAAGGGCTTGATTGAGGTCGGCGCGGATCTGCACTTCGGGCCCGACGGCCTCACGAAGGCGCCTAACGAGTTCGCCATCTAGGTCTGGGTGGGTGCCGACCTTGATCTTTATGGTTCTGAAGCCGTCGTTGACCGCGGCTAGGCCTTCTTTGACGAGTTGGTCTGGGTCTTGTGTGGGAATGAACGCGATCGATTCGATGCGGTCTCGGTATTTGCCACCGAGGAGCTTGTATAGCGGCAGGCCTGCTCGCTTACCTAGAAGGTCGTACAGCGCCATCTCCACACCGGTCGAGGCGTAGTTGACGGCGCGGCGGTGGTGGTAGAAGCCAGCCCCGAGGATCTTGCGGTGGATGCGCTCGATGTCTGCCTCGTCCTCGCCCAGCACGACCGGGACGACCTGCTGTCTAAGCGCAGCATCGACGAACGGGAGGTAGAACGTCTCGCCATATCCGACGGCGCCATCCGAAGCGGTGACCTTTATGACGAGGCGCGTGGTGCCAGACCTTACGCCGGAGGCCCAGGAGACGACGGACCTGAATGGCACTCCGACTTGATAGACGTCGATACGTTCGATGCTCATATTGCCTCCGCAATGCTGGCTCGCGAGAGCGCGTCGAATTCGGTGAGGGTTTGCGCTACGCGCTCGCCAATTAGTTGTAGTAGTGCGCGACCGAGTTCGGGACTCGGGTACTCGGGTGCGTCTGTGAACCCGCCAGTCCGCTGCCAGTCACCATGCGCCTGGATGCTGCTGCCTGGGGTTCTCACTAGCCCTTCCATCGGGGTGCGGTGGTCACCGCTTGCCACTCGGTCAAGCTTCACGAGCCCAGGTGCGAGGTGGAGCATGAGACTCGTCTCGAACTGCCCGGCGTGCCCGGGTACCGGTCCGGTGTGCCCGAGGCCGGCGGCCTCAATGGCTGGGCGGCTGACGTCCCAGTACGAGCAGCTGCCGATCACACTGGGGCGGTCTAGGGCCGTGTCGCGGGCGGCGAGGCGGACGCACTCGACGTTCCCTCCATGGGAGTTCAGGACGTATACGCGCCTGAATCCAGAGTCCAGTGCCGAAGCGAGGAGGTCGGATATGCCCGCCAGGTAGGTCGCTGTCGAGAGCGACAGGGCTCCGTAGATCAGGTGATGGTGTGAGCTCCCGAAAGGCAGAACTGGGGCAAGCACATAGTTATTGTCGAGGTGCCCGAGCGCCGCGCGGGCTACGGCCTCCCCGATCATCGCGTCGGTGCCCATCGGAAGGTGTGGGCCGTGCTGTTCGGTGGCGGCAGTCGGTAGGACGAGGACGGCGTCGCCTGCGCGCGCCTTCAGTTCTTCTCGCGTCATGTGGGCAAGCTCTAGGTAGGCGGGTATCAACGGATGCTCCTGAGGCGAGGGTCTAGGAGGTCACGGACCCCGTCGCCGACGGCCTGAAGTGCGAGGACCGTTAGCACGATGGCGATGCCGGGTACGAGCATCAGCCAGTCAGCTTGCGTGAAGAAGGGGCGTCCCTCGTTGATCATGTTCCCCCACGTGGCGAGTTCTGGCGGCACCCCCACACCTAGGAAAGAGAGGGATGATTCCGCCAAGATCGCGTAAGCGAAGATGAACGTGCCTTGGACGATGATGGGTGAGAGCAGGTTAGGAAGCAGATGCCGGAAGATGATGCGCGGCGCGCCAGCGCCCAGGCCAGAAGCCGCCTCGACGAACTGCTGCTCCGCCACGACCAGCGCCGATGCCCGCACGATCCGAGCGATGCGGGGCGTGTAGACGATGGCCAGGGAGATCACCACGTTAGCGAGTGACGCGCCCAACGCCGCTATGAGGGCGATGGCGAGCAGTATCTCGGGGAAGGCCATCATTGCGTCGATGGCGCGCATGATGAGGCCGTCGACGCGCTTGAAGTAGGCGGCCGCAACCCCAGCCATGACGCCACAGATGACCGACAGCGTAACGACCAGCCCGCCGGCCGTGAGAGATAGCCTTGCCCCGAAGAGCAGTCTGCTCAGCACGTCCCGGCCGAACCCGTCCGTGCCCAGCAAGTGCTCAGCCCCCGGTGGTTGCAGGCGGTTGCGCACGTTGAGCTTCGAGGGATCGTAAGGGGAGAGCGGTTCGGCCAGGACCGCGGCCAGGAACACGAGAAGCAAGAAGGCGACGGAGGCCATCATCAAGCGGTTGCGCGTGAGCCTCTTGAGCTCTTTGGCGTAGCGCTCGCGGCGTGATGGTTGAGCTGTGTCGGTGACCATGCTCATCGGTCCTTCGCGCGCACTGTCGAGCCGGGGCGAGTTGCCGCACGATGCCTTCCGCGGGGATTGCCGTCAGCTCGCATACGAAATCCTCGGATCTATTAGCCCGTACAGGACGTCAATGATGAGGTTCACCAGTACGTAGATTCCGGCGATGACGATCAGGGCGCCTTGGATCACAGGGTAGTCGCGGCGGAGTACCGCCGACATGACGAGCTGACCGAGGCCAGGGAGACTGAACACTGTCTCCACCACAACGACCCCTGAAAGGAGCACCGCCGTGATTACCCCAATCACTGTCACCACGGTGATGAGCGCATTGCGGAAGGCGTGCTTAAGGAACACGGCGCGCGGGGCGAGGCCCTTGGCGGTTGCGGTGCGGATGTAGTCAAGGCTGGCGACATCGAGCATGCTGCTCCTTGTCATCCTCGCCAGAAGGGCGGCGTTTGGTAGCGCCAAGGCGAGCCCAGGCAGCACGAGGTAGGGCAAGCGTTGCCACGCACTTGCCTCCGGCGGGCCGTACCCTGCCACAGGAAACCAGCCAGCCTTCACAGCCAGGTATTGCATCAGAACCAAACCTAGCCAGAAGCTGGGAATGCCGGCTGCAATCATCGCGAGCGTGAGCACGACACGGTCGACGGCGCCGCCCGGGCGGATGGCGGACACGAGTCCGGCAGGCAGGCCTAGGAGGAGAGCTATGGTCAACGCGACAAGACTCAAGAGGGCAGTAGGCTCGGCTCGAGCAGCAAGGAGCCGCGTAACGGGCTCGCTGAAGAAGATGGAAGTGCCTAAGTCTCCGGTGAATAGCTGCCGTAACCACAGGACGAACTGGACGGGCATCGGCTGGTCGAGGCCGTATACGAGCCGCAAGCGCGCGATGTCTTCGGGGGTGGCTCCCTCACCAAGCATGATAGCGACCGGGTCGCCGGGTACTGCTCTGGTGATGAGGAAGACGATGACACCCACGAGCAACATCACGAGTAGCATGCCCGCGAGTCGTCGCACTAAGAACCCGAACACCCTATACCTCTCGACCGTGATGGGGCGCACCGAAAGTGCGACCAGAGCAAGATAGCGGGGCGCGGCGTGCCGCGCCCCGAAGGTGGATTGACTTACTGGACAGTAACGTCCCAGAACGCTGGCCACGGCTTGGCCAGGTACCCGCTCAACGCGGCGGAACGGCCGGTTAGGCTGTAGGAGTCACCAATCTTGATTACGGGGACATCGGTGTAGAGCAGCTCTTGTAGCTGGCTCCAGTAGGTCGCGCGTTCCGTCGGGTCGTAGGTAGCGTTGTAGGCGCCTAGGATGGCGACTTTGTCGGCTGGCTGCCACTGGCCCCAGCCGGGCCCGACGAGGAACGAGTATGCCGACGGTTCCGGGATGAACGAGCCGAAGGTAAAGTAGGCTTCCCACGCGCCCGGGTCGCCGCGGCGGTCAACCAGCGTCGCCCATTCGACGGTTTGAAGGTCGACGGTGAATCCCGCCTCTTCGAGGTTCTGAGCCGCCACCACGCTCATTCGGTACAGGAACTCGTACTGGTGGCTCGTGAGGATACGGAACGGTGCTCCGGCGTAGCTCGAATCCTTCAGCAGTTGAGCGGCGGCTGTGGGGTCGTAGTCGTTGTAGTACTCCGTGCCCGCTTCCGAATAGAACTGGCTGCCTTGCGGGTAGTAGCTGCCCTCGAGGGCGAAGAACTGAGGGTCACCGTATCCAGCGATGAGCATCGCCTCGAGGTCGAGGGCGGCCTGCGCTGCGCGCCTGGCTTGCACATCGGTCAGGGCGCCTTCTGCGACGTTGAGGATCATGATGGGGAACGCGAACGGCTTGACGATGTCCGGCTCGACGTTAGGTGAGGTGGTGAGCTGCGCGTAGGCTTCAGTGTTGAGGTTGTCGGCGAAGTCGTACTCACCGCCGAGGAGGCCAGCGATGCGGGTGCTCGCGTCCGGCACCGGCACGAATCGGATCTCGTTCACCAGTGCGTTCCGGGCCCCGCCGTATCCGTTGCGGTCCTCATCGCGAGGGACGTACCCCTCGAAGCGCTTCAGGCGGATGTAACGGTCTGGTTGCCATTCGAGGAATGCGAATGGGCCGGAACCAACGTACTGCGTGAGGGGGTCGCGCGACGCCGCCAACTCTTCGGGAATGATGATTGCCGCGGCAGTGTTGATGGCGAGGTAGGAAACCAGCGGCGAGAATGGCTGCGAGAGCGTGATACGCACATTGGCCGCATCGATAGCCTCAAGCGATACGAGTGACGCCGCGACCGCACGCCCGCGCGGAGAGATTTCCATCCAACGCTGTAGCGAGGCGACCACGTCGGCTGAGTCAAGCGAACTGCCGTCATGGAAGGTCAAGCCCGTACGCAGCGGGATGTCAATCACGGTGCCGCCGGCGCTGATCGTGGGCAGTTCGGTTGCGATAAGCGGCACGACCTCCCAGGCGTCACCGAACGCGTATAGGGTCTCGAAGATGTGCTGAGTGATTGTCGCTGTTAGGTCGGCCGTGGTCGCCATGGAGTCGAGTGAGGGCGGCTCGCCGATGGTGGCTACCCTGATGGCTCCGTCCTGCGCACTCGCGGTGGAGAGCAGGGCGGCTGTGACGAGAAGAGCTGCTAACCGTCGGTACATCGGTGCCTCGCCTTCGGTTCCATATTACGGAACTTGAGTTCAGCATTTAGCATAAGATGGGTTTGGCGGATGCGTCAAGGCGGTGGCGGCCCCGGACGTCAAGCGGCGCGTTGCATTTAGCAGCACAACGACCGCCAGCTGGAGGCGATGTGAGCGCGAAACCAACTAACCCGGCCCTCAAGAAGGCCATGATCGTCCTAGAGGCGCTGGCATCTGGCCGAAGACCGCTGCGCTTCACTGACCTCCTCGCGAGCACAGGTATGGCTAAAGGCTCGTTACATCGACAACTGGCCGTCCTGCAGGAAGAGCGGCTCGTGTTCTACGACGAGCCGACTAGGACTTACGAGTTAGGCATCAGGTTGCTGGCGCTCACCTACGACAGCGACGGCACGCATGCGATCCGCCGTTTCGCTGCCCCCTCACTCGAGGCTCTGGGTCAAGAGACCGCCGAGACCGTTCACCTTGCGGTGCTAGACGGCGCCGAGGTCATATACGTGAGCAAGGTGGAGAGCACGCAGAAGGTCCGCATGTACTCGGACGTCGGGTTGCGGGCGCCGGTGTACTGCACGGGTGTAGGAAAGGCGCTGCTGGCCTTTCGGTCGGCAGGCGAGCAACAGCGGATAATCCAACGTATTGAGTTCCAGCGCTATACCGACAGCACCATCACCTCGGCTGAGCAGTTCAAAGATGAACTTCGGCTAATCGCCGAGCGCGGTTACGCACTCGATCAGAGCGAGCATGAGACCGACATTCGGTGTGTGGCTGCGCCCATCATCGGGCCCCGCGGTGAAAGCGTGGCCTCAATCAGCATCTCAGCCCCAGCGTACCGGGAGCAGGCCTCACGCGAGGAATGGATTGAACTTGTAACGCGGGCTGCTAAGAGCGTCTCTCAGAGGATGGTGCGGGAGTCCGGGTAAAGATATGGTCGCCCGGCTTCAAATGAGTTTCGTACTCCGGCATTCACTGCGGGAACGGTCAGGGATTGCCGTGCCCTGTGATGGTCGTCGAACGGTGGTAGGAAACCGTGCCGCGGCGGACGGTGAACAAGACGTAGCAGTCGGGATTTGTAGGTCGGCTCAGTTCAATCCGGACGGCTGGTCCCACCTAATTTGGTTCTAACTATGGGCAGCACACAGTCGTGTGGTCTGCCGCCCGACCTACTTGGCTTTCCATTCAGCGAACGCGGCGCGAAGTCGAAATCCGGCTCGAAGCTGGAGTCGAGCAAAGGTTCCCTTTTGCCAATCGCCTATTGACATTTGAGAAATGAGGCTTCTATCATCCAGGTGTATGACTACAGTCAAACACTTGGGCGGGGGCTCGGCCTCCTTAGACACCGTCCGCCAGACAATAGTTGGCGGAGCGGACGTCTACCTGTCGGTTGACTCAACAATCCCTTACTACGTCCAAATTGCGCAACAGCTGACCTACCTCATCTACAGCCGGCAGCTGAAGCCAGGAGACTCTCTACCGTCCGTCAGGAGCTTCGCCAGCGCCCTCGGCGTCACCTCTAACACCGTCTCACAGGCGTACTCCGAGTTGCAGTCCACCGGCCTGGCTGTCGCAATCAAAGGCAGTGGCACCTACGTCCGGCCTGACGTTTTCAACCAAGACGAGGATTGGCACCTACGTAATGAATTGGCCTCGGAGGCAGTCACCGCAGTGCGCCGCCGCATCCATTCGCTAGGTCTAGACGATGAGGATCTCCAACGTCACGTTATGGGCCTATCCCATGGGCCGGAGAGACCGTGCGAAATCGCTTTCGCCGCTCCATCCTTCGAAAGTGCCGGGAAGTTTGCACGCAGCATCGAAGCAGACTTAGGACACGTGGGCGTCTCCGCCACCCCGTTGTCCTTCGAGGCCATTGCGGCGCTGGACCCGGAGACGCGAGCCGTGCTTGAACGCGTCTACTACGTAGTCACATTTGTCAGCACGCGCAGCACCGTCACAAAGCTTCTAGAGCCGTATGGACGCAGGCATCGTGTCCTCGGGATCTCCCTTGAACTCGTGGACGAGACGGTAGCGAGCCTGCTGGAACTCGACCCGCACCTAAACGTGCTGATTGTGACCACCGAACGTTACTTCGACATCGCGTTGAACGTCGTGCAGTCCAACAGCCGGCTTGGCGCCAAGAACATCCACAGGCTCACGGTGGACGCCGGGGCAGCGGAGCTTGCCACGCGCGCCGCTAACGCCGATCTCGTGATTCATACCTTCGGCGCTAGCGAGGTGGTGGCCACCCTCGGCCTGCCAGCAGAGAAGCGCCTCCTGATAGGTTTCAGAATCGACGCGCCCTCGATGCAGAATTTGGGCGAAATACTCCGTCCCGGTAGGACGCGGTAGATGTCTTTCTGGGCGCGGCGCATTGGCGAGTTGGTCATCGTCCTTTTCGGCATCTCGCTCGCGAGTTTCCTGATGCTGCACCTCACGGGCGACCCCGCTATTGCTATCCTCGGGCCCGATTACACCGAGGAAGCGCTCGTGCGACTGCGACAGGACCTGGGTCTCGACAGACCGCTGGTCGTGCAGTACCTCGACTTTCTGGGTGGCGCCCTGCGAGGGGATTTCGGCGACTCAACCCGCTACCGGCAACCAGCCCTCGACCTCTTTCTGGAGAGGGTCCCGGCGACCGTCGAACTGACCATCGCGTCTCTCCTCGTCAGCATCGTCTTCGGCGTGACGATGGGCGTTCTTGCAGCGGTGTTCCGCAACACCGGGCTCGACACGGTGGCGCGTGCCACCGCGTTAATTGGCCAAGCTATCCCCGGCTTCTTCCTCGGCATCGTGGCAATCATCATCTTTGGGGCGCAACTCAAGTGGCTCCCCACAGGTGGCCGTGGCACCATCCAACACTTGATCCTGCCGGCGATTGCGCTCGGAACGTATTACGCCGCCATCACGGCACGGTTCGTGCGCGGCTCGATGCTAGAAGTGCTTCATTCCGATTACGTCCGCACGGCCCGCGCAAAGGGCCTTCGCCGAGCGACGGTCATCATCAGGCACTCGTTACGCAACGCCCTAATCGGGGTAGTGACACTGATCGGGTTGCAGCTTGGCAATCTGCTCGGAGGCGCCGTCGTCATCGAAACGGTCTTCAGTTGGCCCGGGGTGGGGCGTTTAGCCGTGCAGGCAATCTACGCTCGTGACTTCCCATTAGTGCAGGTGATCATCATGATCGCAGCGTTGATATTCGTGGTCGTGAACCTGATCACGGATCTCTCTTACCGACTGCTTGATCCGCGCATCCGAGTCGGCGGGGACGCCTGATGGCGCGGAAGTTGGTGCGGGTATTCTTCCGCGACAAGCTAGCGGTCACCGGCTTGTTCATCGCAGTCCTATTCGTGATCCTCGCGTGTTGGCCCACAGCATGGCTGCCAGCGAACCCGCGTAGCACCTCGCCACAGATGCGGTTGACCCCGCCCGCTTGGACGGCGGCCGGGACGATGGAGAGGCCGCTGGGTACCGACCAGTTGGGACGCGACATCCTCAGCCGCGTGGTCGTAGGGACGCGCGTCTCACTCTCGATTGCCTCCCTAGCCGTGCTGATCTCGGCCGTGCTCGGGATAGCGGCAGGAGTGATAGCTGGCTACTTCGGCGGCCTAATCGACTCGGTAATCATGCGCCTCGTCGATGTACAACTCGCTTTTCCGCTATTGCTCGTGATCATCGCTCTCGTTGCGCTATTGGGAGCGAGCATCCCTATCCTGATCGTTCTGTTGGGTCTGTCCGGCTGGGCGCAGTACGCACGACTCGTGCGCGCCGAGACATTGGCGGTCAAAGAGCGCGAGTACGTGGCGGCGAGCCTAGCACTCGGGAACAGCTCCTTCGGCACGATATGGCGCCACGTGCTTCCGAACATCTCGAGCACCACCATCGTGATCGGCACCTTCGAGCTCGCGCGAGTACTACTCGTCGAGTCCTCCATTAGCTTCCTCGGCCTGGGGGTCCAACCGCCTACCCCGAGCTGGGGATCGATGATCGCGGATGGGCGCAACTACATCTATCAGGGGTGGTGGGTATCGACCATCCCGGGTATCGCGATTGTCCTGGCTGTCATGTCCTTCAACTTCATCGGCGACGGGTTACGCGACGTGCTCGACCCGAAGTCACGCTGAATCACCGCCAACGCACGAGAGGAGGAGCGACCTAGGTACAGAACTGAGAGTCTCGCACCAGAGCAATGCAGCAGTCGCGTCCCAACGCGGCACCCCCCGGGCCACAGACGCCTGACGAGACGTATTCCCAAAAGAGCAATAGGGAACGAGGTCGAACTAGATGCAGATCTTCAAGAAGCTTCGCCACATACTCCCGAGCCTCATGCTATTGGCTGCCGTAGGCGCTTTCGCCTTCGCCCAAAGCAGGCAAGACACCTTCATCATCGCCCAGGGCGGCGACCCCCGCAGCCTCTCGCCCTTCTCCAGCACCGCGCAGCAGGAGAAGAACATCTCCAATCAGGTCGTCGAGCGACTTCTGAACTTCGGCTACGGGGGTGAAGGGTACATCCCCATGCTCGCGACCAACTGGGAGTACGTGGGTGATGACACCATTCGCCTCACGCTGCGCGAAGGCGTCACATTCACCAACGGAGAAGCGTTCAATGCCGAGACGGCCAAGTGGTCGCTCGATCAGATGATGGTGGCGCCGCCCTACGCGACGTTCGTGGCGCTGCTTGACCGCATCGAGGTCGTGGACAATCACACGGTCGACGTCATCGCTAAGGAGCCCACGCCGGAACTCCTAATGATGAACGCCCTAGCGCTCGGTTCGTTCATGTATCCGCCCGCGTACACGCAGGAGGTCGGGATTCTCGAAGGCTTCGCCGCCCACCCAATCGGAACCGGTCCCTACATGTTCAACGAATGGGTCAAGGACGACCGCATAGTGCTCGATGCGAACCCGAACTTCTGGGGTGGCGCGCCGGCGTTCCAGCGTTTGATCTTCCGCCCGATTCCCGAGGCCGCGGCTCGCGTGGCGGCGCTAGAAGCTGGCGACATCGACTTCACGATCGACGTTCCCCTTGACGCCTTCGAGCGCCTCGAGAACAACCCCAACCTAGTCACCGTCGCTGCGCCTGGCGGCCGCGTCTACCGGGTCACCATGTCGACGCTCGACCCGAACAGCCCCCTTGCCAACGTCGAAGTCCGCCGCGCTCTACTGCACGCCGTGGACCCTGACTCCATCCTCGAGTTCGTATTGGGCGGACGCGGTCGGCGCGTTAACCAGATCGTCGACTCGTCAACGTTCGGCTTCAACCCAAACATCCAGACCCCCAAGTACGACCCAGAACTGGCCCGCCAGATGCTCGCCGATGCCGGCTACCCGAACGGCGTCACCGTCAACTTCGATTACACGAACGGCCGCTACCCGCAGGACTCCGAGATCTCCCAACTGCTCGCGTCCCAACTCGAGGAAGCGGGCGTCACGGTCAACCAGAATGTCCTCGAGTCCGGCGAATTCCTCAACCGCCTCGTGACGTTGGGCCTCAAGGACCTCTTCTACTCGGGCAGCCTCACCCCGCCAGACGCCCACGACGCGTACGCCTCCTACACATGCGGTTTCCGTTACGCCTACTACTGCAACGAGGAGTTCGACCGGCTCTACTTCGAAGCCGCCGTCACCACGGACGCCGAGGCGCGCCAAGCTACCTACAACCAGCTCTCGGAGATCCTTGCCAACGACGCCCACGTGATTCCGATGTTCGTGATGAACGACCTCTACGCCCACCGCGCAGGCATCACGGGTTGGACGCCGTCGCGCGACCAGTTCCTAGACTTCACGAACCTCGGTCGAGAGTGAGAACACAGAGCGCCGCAGCGCAAGCGGGCGCCAGACAGATGGGGAGGCGGCATCGCCGCCTCCCCATCCCCGCCGCAACGCCCCGGACAACGGAGACGGTATGAAACAGTCGTTCGACGACGCGCCCATCCATCCACTGGACAAGGGGCACCACACCAAAGGCTCGACGCCGTACCTATTTGTCGACTCGTGCGTGCAGATCTGGCCGGACACTGACTACTCCCAGCTCCATGAGTACAGTGCGACCGCTTACTGCATCACAACGTTCCGACCGAACGACGGCGCAGAGAATGCCCTAGACGCCATCGCCAACTGGCATCGAATAGCGGCCGACTACCCCGGTATAAGAATCGCAGAGAGCGCAGAGGACATAACCGAGGCGAAGGCGAGCGGCCAAGCAGCCATCGTCATCAACTCGCAAGGCGGTGACTTCCTCGGACCGAACCTTCAGCGCCTGGCGATGTTTCACCGTCTTGGCTTGCGCATGATGATTCCCGCCTACAACACGCGGTCGACCCTAGCGGACGGCCTGCTAGAACCCGCAGGAGCGGGCCTCTCAAACCTCGGACGCGAATGGGTCACTGCCTGCAACGACCTGGGGATCGTCATGGACATGACTCACGTCGGTGAGCGCTCGTCACTCGAAGTGCTCTCCCTCAGCGAGGATCCCGTTGTCTTCTCCCACTCGAACCCACGGGCATTAGTCGACAACGTCCGAAATGTGACGGACGAACAGATTCGGCTGGCTGCAGGGACCGGGGGTCTGGTGGCCCCCACGAACTGGGGTCCGCTGAACTACCGCTTGGGCTCCGACCGCCGCCCCACCTTGAGCGAGTACATCGATGCCATCGACTATATCGTCGAGTTGGTGGGCATCGACCACGTGGGGATAGGCACCGACATGAGCTACGGCACCTACCCGGACGGCGACCTCATACGTGGCCTGCCAGGCAAATCACTGGTCGGTGGCGATTACGCGCGCTTCGTAGAGGTGAGCCCGCGTTCGAAGCTCCGCTACGTCGAAGGATTCGACGACTACTCTCACCTGCCAGACGTCATCAACGAACTCGAGAAACGCGGCTACCAACAGCCTGATATCGCCAAGGTACTGGGTGGCAACTGGCTGCGCATCTTCAAGGAGGTCTGGTGAGCGCATCGACTGAGTTGAAGATCCAAGAGGGCCCGTTCCAGCTGGCCGGTAACACTTACGCTACAGGCAAGCACCGTTGCCGAATTCCCGTCACCCGCGACCTCAACGATGCTGAGATAGCGCTTCACGCTCATGTCGTAGTCGGCGCCAAGCCGGGACCGACTCTGACATTGACATCGACCCTACACGGCGTCGAATGGCTCTCGATCGAGATGATCAGGCGCGCGGTGGCGGCCATCGACCCGCAGGAACTGAGTGGGGCCGTGATCGGCCTGCCCGTTGTCAACCCACCGGCGCTCGGAGCGCTGAGCCGGTGTATGCCCGACGACTCCGACTCCCCCGATCTGAACCGCATCTTCCCCGGCGGTCAGGCCTGGACATCCGACCAGATAGCCGAAACCGTGACCCGCGAGATTCTGCCGCACACCTCTGCGCTCATCGACTTCCACTTGGGCATCTGGGGCAGTTCGTTCGGTTACGTGGCCTACGGCAGCGACTTCCCTGACCAGCAAGTGACGGAGACTTCGCGTCGCATGGCCGAAGCTTTCGACTTCGAGATGATCTGCGCCGAGAAGATAGTCGCTAAGTTCCCCGGCGCACGCTCGATGTGCGGCTACGCTGGCTCAACCCTCGGAATCCCCAGTTGCATCGGCGAACTCGGCGGCTCAGGCTTCGATCACGACCGTGAACAGGCCTGGATCGACACCACTGTGACGGGAATACTCAACGTCATGCGCAAGTTCGGGATGCTGCCAGGCGCGAACCCGCCGCGCCGCCGGCACCTAGAGTTCGCTGCGAAGGTGCGCGTGAACCCACGCTTCGGCGGCATCCTCTACCCAGTAAGGGAACGCGAAGAGTTGGGTCGGGAAGTGACCGAGGGCGAACTCCTCGCCCAAGTCATTAGCCCCTACACCTTCGAGGTGCTGGAGGAGTTGCGCGCGCCCTTCGACGGTTACCTCGCGTGGATTTCACGTTGGTACCCCGTGAGGCCCGGCGACTGGGCGTTCGGTGTCATCCCGAAGCACGACCCCGGAACGCGCTGGGTAGAAGCGGAAGGAAGCATGTAGATGGACCACCCCGAGGGACTCAGACGCAACAAGGGCTTCCACCCCATCCTTGAACATGATCACGCATACACGTTCGTGGACGCATGCATGCAGGCATGGCCGGACGCCGACTACGGCAATGCCCACCGGCATGGCGCCACGGCGTTCGCCGTTACGGCATTCAGACCGCACGACGAGCTCCCGGCCGCGCTCGAGGGCCTAATGTACTGGCACTTGGTGGCGCGCAAGTACCCAAACACGCTGGTGGCTACCACGGCGGAGGATATCCGCACCGCGAAGCGCGACCGCCGGCTGGCGTTCATCCTCCATGCCCAAGGCGGAGACTTCATTGGCCAGAGGCTGCACCGACTCGAGGCGTTCTACCGGCTTGGGTTACGCATGATCCTCTTCGCTTACAACTCGAGTAACTCACTGGCCGACGGAACCCTTGACCGGACAGATAGCGGCCTGACCCGCTTCGGCCAGTTGGCGGTCAACGAATGCAACCGCCTGGGCATGCTTATCGATTGCACCCACATCGGCAAGAACGCAACCTTGCAGATCATCGACGAGAGCTCCGATCCCGTGGTGTTCACCCACTCAAACCCGAACGCCGTAGCTCTCAACCCTAGAAACATCGACGATGAACAGATAGTGGCCTGTGCAAGCCGGGGAGGCGTCATCGCACTCGCACCCTTCGGGCCACTCGTCCTAAAGCCCGGCCAGACCACTTGGCCGACGCTGGACGACTTCATAGACCATGTTGATCACGTGGTCCAACTGGTAGGCGACAGCAGTGCGGTGGCAATCGGCACCGACATGAGCATCGGCACATACCCGCCGCACGACCACGACCCCTGGGGCGAACCCGACTATCCAGACGTCGGCGGCGAGTACGCAAAGCACGTGTGCGGTGACAGCACCTCCCCCATGCGAGCCCTGGCCGACTTCAACACATACGCCCAAGTAGGGGAATTGGTCGACCGTTTCAAGGCCCGCGGCTACAGCGAGGAAGATCTTCAGGCCATCTTGGGTCAGAACATGCTCCGCCTGTTCACCCAGGTGTGGAAGTGAACACCAGGGTCGCAACTCCAATTGGTGAGACCTTCCATGCGGAGGAGCTAGTAGTTGACGCCGCGAGCTTCTTCCTCGAACGCCACGACGAGGATGTGGCCTCCTCCGGCGTGGACGCATTCAGCATCATGGCGCCGTGGCCCGGCGACATGTTCGAACAAGCTGTCGGCCGCATCGAGCACTACCATCGGCTGGTCGAAGGCGAGACGCGCTTGCGTCTCGCCGAACGGCCGGAGGACATCCGCTCCTCAAAAGCCAACGCCCAGGTGGCGGTGATCCTCGGGGCACAGGACTCGCTCTTCATAGGCAACCAACTCGCGCGCCTCGACACTTTTCAGCGCCTCGGGCTGCGTTACATGCAACTCACGTACAACGACCGCAACCTCGTGGGAGACGGCTGCGCGGAGTCTAGCGACGCTGGCCTCAGTCGCTTCGGCAGGCAGTTGGTGAAGGCGATGCCGGAGGCTGGCATCGTGATGGACGTGACGCACGCGGGTGAGCGTACGGCGCTCGAAGCATTGAAGCTTGCGACGGCGCCTGCAATCGCTTCGCATGCCAACCCCCGCGCTCTTTACGACAACCCCCGGAACCTGACTGACGACGTCATCCGCGCCATAGCTGACACCGGCGGAGTTGTCGGTTGCACCCTCCCGAGCCCCTTCAATTACGCCGGCGGCCCCGAGCTTCCGACGCTGGAGCAGTTCGGCGCTGCCATTGAGTACGTGATTAGCCTAGTCGGCGAGGATCACGTGGCCATCGGCTCGGACCTCGTTGCGACGGCCGGCGCGTACGCACCCGAGTTGTCTGCCCGACTCCGGCCCGACCTATATGAAATAAGCGGCCCGTTCTACAACCGGTTCGGGGTGGAGCCGAGAGTACGGAAGGTGCAAGGGATCAGCACGATGAGAGAGTATCCCTTGCTCACGCAACTACTGCTGGACCGAGGACACTCGAAGGCAACAGTGCGGAAGATCGTTGGAATCAACTTGATGAGGGTCCATGAAGCAGTGTGGGTGTCGTGACAAAGAGCGCACTGTGACCAAAGCCAGAGCCAAATACCCGAACTCAATCACGCAACGCTGAAACGACACGAGGTGGTCCCGATCGAACTCAACTGCGATGCGTGAGAGTCGATTAGTTCCACGCCCGCAGATGATGATGGACTCCTAGCGATTCTAGGCCTCGTCGAATGACGGTGCTCTCCCGAATGCGCGCGCGGCGCGCTTGAGAATCGCTACCTAGGGAACTGGGACCTGACCAATCACGGCACACTGCGACTAACACCCAGAGGCACAAAACCGCAGCAACCTCAAGGTCCGGTGATGCGGATAGCGCCACGGGCATCTCGACAACTCTGGCTTCGGGCCTGCACGCGCAGCGTGCTTTCTTCCAACGCGTTAACCAACTACTACTTCGTCCTTGCGTCATCAACCCAGGACCGCGACGAGCTCGAGCTCGTCGCGGTAACGGGTCAGTAAGCACACCGCCCCTCCCCTCGTCATGCACCGGGGCTCAGGCACACCAGGCAGTCGAATGCTCCTCGGCATAGAGTTCCCCGTTGCGCGTTCACACTAGCCACATTTTCTACGCGCTTGTATATGGCCAATTCGTGTGAGGACAGCCATGAAAGTAGCGTGCGCTTTTCGCGGGCGGGCTCGGGTCGTAGCGGACGCGACACCAGCTTTGTGATCCCGTTTTTCTTGTTTTCTATGGTCTGTCGCGCCACCTCTTGGGCCGGTTTGCGCGTGTAGCACGCGCATCGTTAGACCAAAGCCACATTTTCGCTTCGTCTATTGCGGTGCCGCGCCATCAGATTCGATGTTGTTCCCCACGGGGACGCTATTAATGCACCAAACCGAGGGTTCTTGGGGAAGCGGGCCGGTTTGGGCCTCAAGACGCGCCGCGGGTACGCCGCGCGCACCTACCGTGGGGCCTGTGAGATGGCGCTGGGACGTAACGAGAGCCTCAAATTACCGTCGACGTGACGGGCGCTTTGCCCCAAGTAAGCGGCCGCTCCTTCGAGCGGCCCAGATTGGATACCGGTATTCGGTCGTTCCGTGGCTCAGGCTTTGGGCTTGGTCTTGCCCTTCAGCAGCCGCTGGAGGTCAGCGATGCGCTCCTCGATGTCAACAAGCTGATCCGTCGACAACTTCGCCTCGGTCCTCTGGAAGGTTTTGTTTAGCCGGGTCATGGCGCGGTTCACGCGCGTACGACGGGCGTCGTCCCGGCGTTCGTCAGGCTGCTGTCGCTGCGCCAGGAGCGCCCGGAGGTCCCGGCGGCTCAGCTTGGCGGTGATGACGTGCTCGGTCAGTTGCAGTCGCTCGGCGTCATCTTCGATTTTGTTCAGGACCCTGGCGGTAGTGTACGCGAGGCGGTCGTTGAGCACCTCCTCTCGGAGGTGGGCCTTCATCTTAAGGATGCGCAGCCGGTTACTCCGGAAGCTGTCGGGCTGGAAGTTGAACTCACGGAGTATGGCCGCAGCGCGCGTGGCTTGAGCACTGCGGGTCGCACCGTTGGCGGCTTGCCGTAGTAGCTCGGCTGCCTCGTCGGGCGTCGCCAGTCCTAGCTCCTCCTGGACGTGGTCGATGATGGCCATGGTGCTCTCTAGTGGGGTGAGGTCTTCGCGTTGAAGGTTGTCGATCAACGCGAGCCGGCGGGCGTTTCGCAGATCGAGTTGGTCACGGTTAAAGCCGGCTGTCACTACACGAGCTTCGGCTTCGCTGATCCCGAGTAGTTGCAGGGCACGCCAGCGGCGATTACCTCCAAGTAGGACGTACTTGTCGCCGTAAGGGGTGACCTGAAGAGGAGTCGTGAGGCCGTCCTTCTTGATGCTCTCCGCTAGAGACCGGATAGCCTCAGGGTCGAAGTGCCGGCGCGGCTCGCCGGGAAACGATACGAGCCGGTCGATTGGAATCTTGCGGATTTCAAAGTGAGAGTGGTCCTCGATGGGTGTTGGGGGATATGGATCATTACGCTCTCGAGGCCGCGAGTACTCGGGGGGTACTTCCATTAGAGGCTCGGCCGGGGAGAACTCCTCGACCTCTGCAGGGGCATCCTCGGCGAGCGGCCGAGTCGCCGTTATACCTGTATGGTCGTCAATCGCGAAGAGTGGTGGAGCTTGACCATGCGTTTCATGAGAGGCGAAGACGGCTAGCCATTGCTCCTCCGTTAAGGGCGGCGGGGCGCTACCTAGCTGGTTGTCTTGCAGCTTAACTTCGTCACTTCTCGCCATCTCATCTTCTGGGTACATGCTTGCATGATAGCATCGCGTATGACACAAGATCGGATCGCCCCTTGGGGAGCTACCGACCCTCTGCTTTACGATTTGATGGTGGATGGTGCGATTACGCATCGTCAATTGTGGCGTCACCACGGGCTACGCATCGGCGAACTGCCCGTAGGCTTCCATTCGACTGAGCGCAAGGTAGGCGAATCCAAGCACTCCCGAAAAGTGGAGACCATCAAGTTCGTGACCTTGAGCGAGCGGGATGCTTCTCTGACCGGGGCGGAGCTACGGCACCTCGCGATAGCAGCGGAGGCGAGACAGGCACTGACAACGCCGGGTGCCAGGTGGAAGACGCCATTCATAGTTGATGACGGCTATTGGTACGGCAACGACGGTAATGTTCCAGACGCTGTGTACGAGCCTGGGAACCAGGCGTGGGCGGTGGAGGTCAGCGTTGGTTCGTACTCGAACAAGCGAATACTCGAGAAGGCTACGGCGTTCGAGGAGCGATTCGATGGTCAGTTATGGGCGTGCCCCACGCAACGCCAGGCTGCTGGCATCGAAAGGCTGCTTGTCGGACACAACAACGTGCGTGTGATGGCCGCCAACCCATTTACAGCGGGGAAACCACCACCCCGCTCGGGATGGTGGCGCAACCGCAAGGCCTAAACGGGTCCCAGTAATCGCGCCGGCAGGAGATCGTGCAGGTCACGGACCTCAACGTAGTTGTCAAACCCTAACGGCAAGCCGCGCGCGGCGCGTTTCGGCTTTGGGTCGTAGACGATCACGCGCCCCGGAAACCAGCGGACGTCCGCAATCTTCTCGACCAGTACCTTAGTCAATGCCGCCGGAGTGTAACCATCTCGCTTGGCTACCAGGGAAACTGGTTTACCAGCGGGATCCTCGAGCTGTGAGACGTACGGGTTGACATGTCTGAGCAGGAAGTGGTCTTCTCGCCGTACCAGTTGCTCGACGGCCGTACCGCGCGCCAGCAGTTGGAGCGCCGTCACCGGCTTGGGGAGGCGCTTTCGCGTTCTTGGTCGACCGGAAGCCACCCACTCTTCGTAGTCATCGATCAGCGGAACGATAATGTGTCCACCAACTGCCACGACGCGTCCTACCAAGCGTTTCTTCTCGGCGCGGTCGATGACCATGCTGTGCTCCCTCTCCCTTAGGTCGGCGATGAAGCGCGGGCCAGTCGCGTGTAGGCGCTCCAGGAACTTGGGTGTCCACTTCTCAATGTCGCCGTACTCGGAGTAGACAGCCTTAAAGCCATGGGTTGAGGTGGTTCGAAATCTCATGCAAGCCCCCGAGCGTAGGGGCGCCCACGAGCGCGGGAGTGTAGGGAAGCGGGAATGGGGAGCGCCGCACTAGCGATTGAGGGGTAGGGCGCAGGCAGGCCGCGTTCTATATCTTTCATGCTTTCTATTATAAACTCACACTCTCATCACCCCCTGACGCACTATGCTGCATCTACTGGTTGCGTTATCACTGGCCAGCGCCCGATACGTGCGGTTCGTGCTTCACCTGCCTGACCCTGATACGAGCAGCCGAGGGCGTTTGTTCGTGCGGCGTATACGCGCTCGGGATGGGTAGCGCCGCCAAAGAGGCACCAGGAATGCGAGGATGAGAACGTGGCGAGAAACCGTGGCACTCAGGCCGAGGTACCTACGAAGGAAGCGACGAGCGGTGGCGCGCAGGGTGCGACGGGGGCGCCTGCCGCCCTGGATGTCCGCATTAAGCAGTTGGGGGAACTCAGGCGTGAGGTGCTCCTGGGGCTCTCCCACGTCATTGTCGAAGCCGCTCAAGTAGAGGTGATCGGCGCTGTCCAAGAGGGCAGCGCGGGATTGAAGCTGATTCTCTCAATCGATGGGGAAGAAGTGGTGATTGCGGCTGCCAGTGTGGAGATCGTTGAGGGCGACCTGGCCGCCGCTATTCGCAAGGCGAAAGGGCGTCGTGGGCGCTATAACCGCATCAAGCGCCCTGAGGCATTGACGATCAAGGAACTACACGAACGCAACCTGCCGCTGTACTGGAACGAGCAGTGGCTTCGCCAGGAGCTTCAGCGGCTCGGCTCGTACGCGGAGATCGCGCGAGTGCACGGCTATCCAAGCGCCGTCACCATCGCCTCGTACGCCAAGCGCAAGTTCGGCATCTCAGTGCAAGATGACTACGACCGTAAACGTCAGGCCGTCTACCAGGACTTCGACACCGGGGACTACACGCACCTAGAGCTGGCTGATCGTAACGGCGTGGGCGTCGCGACTGTCTATCGCTGGCTCCAACAGCGGCGCGAGGACAAGGCTCACAACGAGCGTCGCGCCACTCACCCGCAGCCTGGGATTACCAGCCCCGCCTAGCAGGCGTGCTCGTAAGAGGATTCAACACCGTTCTCTCAGGCTGCCTATACGCGCTTGGGCTGGGCCTAAGCGAACTCTGAGACCGTGCCCGTCCCTAATACGACCGATGGCCTCCTAAATAGCAGGTAGGGGAGTCGTGGAATTTGGGGTCCACCGCTCTATCCTTGCAGGGTCGCGAAGTGCCACATACTGTGCATGCCCTCGTGGGCCGCTCCGGCACCTCGATCGTCAGGGGCCACAAGCCTTACAGGTGCCGGTATGCATATAGCGGCGAGCGCAAGGTACGCCGTACGCTGCGGCTTTCTACCACAGACCTTAAGTGATGGATAGCTGGGCAAGGGAGAAGCTTCTGTTGGTTCTTGTGCCTAGCGAGCGGGTTTTTTCGCGGGTGCGGTCTTGAGGGTCGGCAGGACG
>CALCHY010000035.1 GCA_937907415.1 uncultured Trueperaceae bacterium | reverse complement strand
CGCCATCACCCGCCGCGCCAGCGCCCGGCTGCGGTTCCTGGGCGACGACGCCAGCTGGCAGGCCGGGGTTGCCTAACGTAACGACCTGTAGGTCCCAACCAGCCGCCACCTCGCGGGCGCGCGCCAACGGCAGGCCAACCACGTCAGGCGCGCCGCCGCCAGTCACTGGGTTGGCCGGCTCGCCGCCCTGGATCACGAGGCGCAACACGGCAGCGTCACGCGGCACGGCAACGTACGGCGCCAGCGACTGATCGATGACGGTGCCGCGGGCGCCGGTCGCCGAGACGATCTCGTCCACGAACACGCGGTCGGGAGTGATGCCAGCAACGAGGGCGACGGCGGTCGCAGAGTTTACGTCGAGGCCGACGAGGTCAGGAACGAACGTTTGGGGAGGCTGCGGCCCGAGGCTGACGAGCACCGCCACCGGGTTGCCGCTGCCCGTCTGGCTGCCAGCGTCGAGGTCCTGCGCCAACACCACGCCAGCCGGACTAGCAGCGTGCAAGCGCGCCACCTCACCGAGGCGCAAGCCTGCCCCCTCGAGCGCGTTACGAACCTCGTCAGGGTAGGAGAGGCCAACGAGGGCAGGCACGGCCGTTGGCGCCAACTCGCCGGGGGGCAGCGCGTAGCGCAACTCCACGGTGCGTCCTGGCCGGAGGTTAGTGCCGACGGTCGGCTCGACGGCGATCACTGTGCCTGGCGCTTCTTCCGACATGAGGGGAGTGGCGTTCACGCCAAGTCCTAGCTCGATGAGGGCCTTCGCCGCGGCTTGAGCGTCCTGTCCGAGTATGGCGGGCACGGTGACGACGGTGTCTACTCGCGCCGACCAGAACCCAGCAAGCGTGATCACGACCGCGAGCAGGCCGACAAGCAGCGCCAAGCCCCACGAGATGGCCCGCTGCGGCAAGCGGCCGATGTACTCGGCCCCACGTAGCAGCGGCGGTTGCTGCTGGCGCAGTGGACGCTCGCGCTCAGCGCTCCCCTGGTGCCGTGGTGGTTGACTCTCCTCGCGCTCGACTGTCCGCCTGGCGCCGAACGTCAGGCCGTAAAGCAAGACTTTGGGTGGGCGGGTCGACAGCCGGCGAGCGTCGTAGGCCTGGCGTCCGTAGCCTGCGCTCCGCAGGGCCTCAGCCAGGTCGGTGGGCAGGGCGCCGTCCAGCACGGGCGTCGCGCCGGCGGGTGGCCGTTCCCATGCCACGTAATGAGCGCCGGGGCGGGCGATGACGTCGTGAACAGCCGCTAGGCCGGCCCTCTTGAGGTGACGCAGTTGGCGGCGGTAGTCCTCGAACGGGCCTTCTTGGTCGGCCGCTAGGTCGAACCACTCGATGCGCAACGGCGCCCCGTCCGGCGCCGTCGCCTCGAAGAGAGTGAGGCCATCGTCCAGCGCGCGCTGAGCGATGACCTCATACCTACCGTCTAGTAACGACATCCAACCCCGGTCGCTAGCAGCCAGGGGCCGCTAAGACCCCTTGAGCGCGAGTGGCTTAGTCGCCGGACTCGCCGGCGGGACGCGCCTCTGGTCGCGGTTCGATGGGGGGTCGACCGCTCGCGTCAGTTGCCTTGCGGCGGCGTTCCTCCTCTGCGGCGCGGCGTTCGCGCTCCTCGGCGGCCTGAGCGCGGCGCTCAGATTCGGCGGCAGTAGAGACGATCCAGTCCGTGATCTCTTCCGCCGACTTGCCTTCCTGCGCCAGTTCTTGCGCGCGGTGGATGAGCTTGCCGTCGAGCGTCTCGCGCTTCAGCAGCGCGGCGGCCACGGCTTCGACGGAGACCCAGTTGGACTCGATCAATGCCTCGGAATCGCGGTAGGCGGCCTCCAGGATGCCGGAGACCTCCTCCTCGACTTGCCTTGCCGTCTCTTCAGAGAAGTCCTTGCGACGCGAGATCTCACCGCCAAGGAAGATCGGCCCCTGGTCGGAGCCCCAGGCCACGAACTCTTGCGAGCCCATGCCGAGGTCGAGGACCATCTGCTTGGCCATCTCCGTGGCCTGCTTGAGGTCGTTGCTCGCGCCGGACGAGATGGTGCCGGTGGCGCGCTTCTCGGACTGGCGACCTGCGAAGGCCACCACCAACTGCGCCTTGAAGCGCCGCACGTTGTAGAACATCTCTTCTTTGGAGAGCGGCGCCATGAAGCCACCAGCTCCACCGCGCGGCATGATCGTCACCTTGCGGATGTCGCCCAGTTCGGGCTGCGCGGCGTACGCGACGGCGTGCCCGGCTTCGTGGAACGCGAGGATGCGGCGCTCCTCCTCTGACGGGACGAGGCTGCCGCGCCGTAAGCCCAACGTGATGCGGTCGAGCGCCTCGTTGAAGTCGACCCACGTGATGACCTGCTTGTCGTTGCGCGCGGCGATGAGCGCGGCTTCGTTGGTGAGGTTCTCGAGGTCTGCGCCGGAGAAGGCGGGGGTGGCCTCCGCGAGGCGCCGCAAGCTGACGTCGTCAGTGACTGGCTTGTTGCGCACGTGAACCTTGAGGATCTCCTCGCGCTCCGTCATGGTCGGCAAACCGATGGTGACCTGGCGGTCGAAGCGCCCCGGCCGCAAGAGCGCGGGGTCGAGGATGTCTGGGCGGTTGGTGGCGGCGATGATGATGACGGACGTGTCCTTCTCGAAACCGTCCATCTCGCTGAGGATCTGGTTGAGGGTCTGCTCGCGTTCGTCGTGCCCGCCGCCGATGCCCGCCCCGCGCCGCCGCCCGATGGAGTCGAGCTCGTCGATGAAGATGATGGATGGGGCGGATTTGCGGGCCTCCTCGAAGAGGCTGCGCACGCGGCTAGCGCCGACGCCGACGAACATCTCCATGAACTCGGAAGCAGAGACCGTGAGGAACGGCACGCCGGCCTCGCCGGCAACGGCGCGCGCCAGGAGCGTCTTGCCCGTCCCCGGAGGTCCGACTAGCAGCACGCCCTTAGGGATCTCGGCGCCGATACGCAAGTACTTCTGGGGCGTCTTGAGGAAGTCGACGACCTCGATGAGCTCCTGCTTGGCCTCTTTGTGCCCGGCGACGTCGTTGAAGGTCGTGTTGACCTTGTTCTCGCGCCCGAAAGTCTTGGCGCGCGACTGGCCGAACTGCATGACCTGGTTCGGACCTCCCTGCGAGCGCATGAGGAAGAACCAGAAGAAGCCGATAAGCAACGCGATCGGCAGGATAGAACCCAGCAATATTCCGAGCCACTGCGGCGGGTTGCGGATGGTGACGCTAGGAACGTCGGTGCGCAACTCGGTGAGTAGCGAGTCCGTGAGGATGGTGGTCGTACGGAAAGAGCGGATGGTTTGAGGTTCGCCGTTGATGACGACCTGCGACTCACTGCCTAGTTCGCCAGTGATGACACCGCTGTTGCGGTCGATGGTGACGGACGAAACCTTGCCCTTATCGACTAGTTCCGTGAAGGTGGAATAGTTGATCTCGCGGCTTCCCGAGCCAGAATTGAACTGGTTGAATACGAAGATGCCCAATATGAGGAGCATCACGACCAGCCAGGGGTTAAACGAACGTTTCAACGAAAGCCTCCAGGGTCTGGGTACCTCAATCGGCCGCGGGTGGCAAGGCTGCGGGCGCGACCGCGGGGCTCCGCGGACCAATGGTAAGAGCGTAGCACCGGACCATGAGCCAACACTGTACCGGGGCGTCAGTTCCCTTCGGGAACCTTAACGTCCGGAGCGCGCTGGCGACGTTAGTGCGCCTACGAGACGGCGCCCGTCACAAGAACTTGAAGCCCTTCGGCACGGTAACGAGGCCGCCGTCTGCCACGATGAGGCCTCGCGCGCGGTCCTTGTCCAGGTCCACGCCCAGTGTTTCGCCGTCAGGCACGACGACGTTCTTGTCGATGATGGCGTTCTTGACAACCGCGTGGCGGCCGACGGTCACATTGTCGAACAGCACGCTGTTCTCGACAGTGGCGTACGAGTTGACGCGCACGCGGCGGAACGCCACCGTGTGCCTCAACGTGGCGCCAGAGATGATCACGCCCCCGGCGAGGAGCGAGTTGAACGCCTGACCGCGGCGCCCTTCCTCCTCGTGAACGAACTTGGCTGGGGCGGAGAACTCCGCGGAGGTGCGCAGCGGCCACTCCTCGTTGTAAAGGTCGAACTCTGGCTTGACGGCTACTAGGTCCATGTTGGCTTCCCAGTAGCTCTCGAGGGTTCCGACGTCGCGCCAGTACGTGTTCGGCCCGACCTGCCCGCGGATTGGGTTGCGGGCGAAGTCGTACGCGAAGAGCCGCTTGCCGTCGTCGAGCGCCCGCGGCAGCACGTCCTTCCCGAAATCGTGGTCCGAGTCCAGCATCTTGGCGTCGTCCTGGAGCATCTGCATGAGCGCGTCGACGGTGAAGACGTAGTTGCCCATGCTCGCGAGGCAGTGCGTCGGGCGCCCAGGCATCGGTTTCGGGGCCTCCGGCTTCTCGTTGAACTCCGTGATTCGCCAATCGTCGGCTACCTGCAGCACGCCGAAGCGCCTGCCCTCCTCGACTGGGGTCGGGTAGGCGGCGATCGTCACGTCGGCAGCGTTGTCGAGGTGGTACTCGATCATGTGGCCGATGTCCATCTTGTAGATGTGGTCGCCAGAGAAGATGGCCACCAGGTCGGCGCGGTTGTTGTCGATCAGGTGGAGGTTCTGATAGATGGCGTCGGCCGTGCCGCGGTACCACTCGGCGCCAAGTTCCTCGTAGAGGTACATCTGCGCGGGCGCCAACGTTATGAAGTGGTCGTCTAGGAAGGTGCCGAAACGCCAGTGGCGTTGGATGTGTTCCGTCAGGCTCTGCGCCTTGAACTGCGTGAGCACGTAGATGCCGTAGACGCCAGAGTTGATCATGTTGTTGAGCGCGAAGTCGATGATGCGGTACTTGGCGCCGAAAGGCACGGCAGGCTTCGTGCGCCGCCACGTTAGGGGGTGAAGGCGCGAACCCTTGCCACCCGCGAGAACCATCCCGATAACCTTGACCTTGCGGTTGAGCATTCGCCCTCCAGACAGGCGCCAATCACTGGCGCGGAAGCGGTGGCCCTCCTGCAGGGCGCGCGGCCCCTGTCGGCGTGGCTGCATGATAGCCCGGCCTTAGCGCGGTAGCGTGGCTGTCATGCAGGCGCACGAGCCCACGCTCTTCGACCATTACATCGCAGACATCCCGCTGCCGGACGGCGAGGCGGCGTTCAGACGCCAACAGCTGGGCAGTTGGGTATACGGTCACGGGGTAACCGACCCGGCGGCCATGACGAACTTGCCGCCGCGCCTCCGTGAGTGGCTGACTGCTAACCTCGGCACGCAACCGTTCGTCAAGCACCAACGGTTCCCTTCAGACGACGGCTCGGTGCGCTACCTGTTCACGCTGCGCGACGGCAAGCAGACGGAGGCCGTCTACATGCCGTACGCCGGTCGCCGCACCGTGTGCATCTCGTCAATGGTCGGCTGCCCGGCAGGCTGCGCCTTCTGCGCCACAGGCGCGCTCGGTTTCGGGCGCAACCTCACTCGCGGGGAGATCGTGGCGCAACTCGTCGAGGTAGCACGCCACGAGGGCGTGCCGCCGACGAGCATCCGCAACGTGGTCCTCATGGGCATGGGCGAGGCGCTCCTCAACTACGACAACGCCATCGGCGCCATCCGCAGTTACATCGACCCGCTCGGGCTCGATATGTCGCCGCGGCGCATCACGCTGTCGACGGTCGGGTTGCCTAACCGCATCCGTAAGCTGATGGGGGAGGGGCTGCCCCTCGTTCTCGCCGTCTCGTTGCACGCCCCAGACCAGGAGACCAGGCAGCGCATCATTCCAACCGCCCTAGCGCATACGGTGCCAGACATCATTGACGCGTTACGCGAGTGGCAGTCGACCATCGGCCGCCGCATAACCATCGAATACACGATGCTAGAGGGCGTCAACGACCACGAGTGGCAGGCGGACAAGCTCGCGGAGCTCGTCAAGGGCCTCACCATCCACGTCAACCTCATCCCCTTCAACCCCTGGACCGACTCAGGTTTCTCCGGCACGCCCCGCGCGCGCCTTAGCGCGTTCCAGCAACGCTTGGCCGCCAAGGGGGTCAGCGTGTCGGTGCGCTTCAGCCGCGGCAGGGACGCCGGCGCCGCTTGTGGGCAGTTGGCGCTGCAGGGGGCCGACGCCGCGGCGGTAGCCGATTCCGGGGTCGTGATGCCGCTCGCCTGAAGCGTTGCTGGTGGATGATTTCACAAGAACCGCCCACTGGCCCGGTATACACTTGTCGACAACTCTCGCGTGGCACGGGGTGCCGCTGAGCGAGTCGGCTGCTGGGAAGCTCCAACAGGAGGTCACCACGGACCACCTCTGGCAGCACCGACCACAGCGATCTGGAGGCAGGCATGATCAGTGGAACCCGCAGGTGGAGTGGCCGAGCGGTATTCGTCGCGCTAGCCGCAGTGCTCCTGCTCACACCGGTGTGGGGACAATCCGTCACCCAGCTGCGTGCCGAGGTTACGTCCAACCCCTCGAGCGTGGTCGCTTGGGTGGCGCTGGGCAACGCTTACTACGGACAAGGTGAGTTCGACCTCGCCAAGGAGAGCTACCTGGAGGCCATCGCCCTCGACTACACCTCCGGTGACGCTCACTACGGCCTCGGCCTCGCCGAGTTCTCCCGCGGCGACTATCAAGCCGCGCTCTTCGAGTTCACCGAGGTAACGCGCCTCTACCCAGAGCGCTTCGATGGGCAGTTCAACCGCGCCGTCACGCTAGCGCGCTTGCGGCGCCCAGCGGATTCGGCGCAGTCCTTCAAGGAGGCCATCGCGCAAGCGGCTCCGGAAGCTAGCCCAACCGACCGCGTCCAGGCGCAACTCGGCCTGGCAGCTCAGCTTGAGCTGAGCGATGATTGGGACGGCGCCGCCACGGCTTACGCCGCCGCGCTCGAGCTGGAGCCGAACAACTCCGACTACGTCATCCGGCGCGGCCAGGCGCTTTACCGCGCTGGCAAGGGCCTTGAAGCGCTGCCTGAACTAACGGCTCTCGAGTCCAACAGCGGTGATTACCGCGTCAGCGCGCTCATCTCTGACATCTACGTAGGTCAAGGCCAGATCGATTACGGCATCTGGTCGTTGGAGCGCGCCCTCCAGAAGGCGGAGAAGGCGGATGACGCGGCCGCGCAAGCGAGCACGCTCGTCAAGCTCGGCACCCTGCAGAGCGGCCTCGGCCGCGACACGCAGGCGCGGGACTCGTTCGAGCGCGCTGTGCTCATCGACCCGTCTTCATGGGAAGCCCAGTACAACCTCGGTGCCGCGTACCTCGAGGGCGGCCAGACGCGAGAGGCGCTCACCGCGCTCCAGAACGCGCAACGCCTCGATCCGAACCGCGCTGAGGTATACCTCGCGCTCGCTACCGCTCACGACCAGCTCTCCAACAGCGCGGAGGCGCTGACCAGCGCCCGCGAGGCCATCGCGCGCCTGACGGACCCAGCACTCGTTACGGACGCGCGCTTCATCGCGGGTCGCGCCCTCTACCGCCAAGGCGACTTCGCTGACGCAGCCACCGACCTCCAGGCGGTGCTCGTAGAGCGCCCAAGCGACGCGCAAGTGCAACTCTGGGTCGGCCTGGCGGCCTACCAGCAGGCCGATTACCTCGGCGCCGTCCGCAGCTTCGAACGCGCGGTGCAGCTCAACCCAAGCAGCGTGGAGGCGCGCGTCAACCTGGGCGCCAGCTACCTCGCCGCTCAACGCTACGAGGACGCCGAGAAGGTCTACCAACTCCTCGTAGGTCAGAACGCGCAAGACCTGGAGAGCCTCTACAACCTCGGTTGGTCGCTTTACTCGCAAGACCGCCGCGGGGGCGCCCGCGACGCGTGGGTGAGCTCCTGCCAGCAGGGCTACCAGCCAGCCTGCAACGCTATTAGCACATACCTGTAATGACCGGCGTGTTCGACCCGCGTGCTCTATGCGGGTCGAACACGCCTTTTCGGGGGCGCTCGTGCCTCACCAAGCAAAGGTAGGATGGGATCCATGGACTGGCTTCGACGCAACTGGCCCGATCTTCTAATCGGCGTGGCCCTCGTGGCCGTTATCGCGGGCATCATCGCTACCTTGATCTCTGGTGGGTCGTTCTTCCCCGTCGGGCAGGGCGCGCGTAACGCGGGCGGAGCCAGCACGACTCAGAGTGCGCCCGTTACCCCGAACACGCCTGCCCAACCCGGTGCTGGCTTGCCAGACCCCGCCCAGCCGGGAGCCGCTGAACCAAGCGCCGTTGGCCAGCCAACCGAGCCAGCTGCCGCCTCCGAGCCAACGACGAACGCGCAAGCAGGTACCGCAGCCGCAACCCAAGAGCCTGCCGCGCCGACCACCAGCCAAGGCGGCGCGCCTATCGCCGTGCTCCCACCTAGCGGCGCCCCAACGCCGACTCCGGCAGGTCAGCCTGCCGCCACGCCGCAACAAGCCGCGCCTGCGGTCACGCCGGTGGCGCCAAGCGCGCCGGCCGCCACTGTCACGGCGCCGCCTGCGGCTCCGGCTAGCACCGCCGCGGCCGGCACTGCGGCCGCAACTGCGGCCGCGGACGAGAGCTCTTACCGCGTGTCGGTCGGCGCCTTCGGCAACGCCGATAACGCGCAACGCCTGGCCAGCACCTTCCAAGCGGCCGGTTACCCGGTGCTGTTGGGGACGCAAGGCAACCTCACGATCGTGCTCGTAGGGCCATACGAGACGGAAGAGCAAGCGCGCAGCGTGGCCGCCGCCATCGGCGCAGGCAACTTCGACGTAGTCGACCCAACCGTTTACCGCTACGACCCAAGCGGCGCAGGCGCGGGCGCAGCTGGCCAGGCCACCCAGGCACCAGTCACTAGTGGCGCCGCAACGCCAGCCGCTGCCCAGGCGACGGCCCCAGCCGCCGCCCCTCAAGCAACTGCGGCCGCTGGTCGCTACCTGCAAGTCGGCGCGTACGGCAGCCGCGAGAGCGCCCTTCCACAGATCGAGCGCCTGAGCGGGCTCGGCTTCTCGGTGACAGAGCGCACGGAAGGCACCCTCCTCAAGTTGCTCGTCGGACCGTTCGAGGGCCAATCCCTCACTAGCGCCCAGGAGCGCCTGAAGGCAGCAGGCATCGAGAGCTTCGCCCGGTAATGAACAAAGACCTCCCGTCTGTGACGGTGAGCAGGCTCGTCGGTTACTTGAGGGTACTCACCGACTTGGAGGGGGAGGGGGTCGTTTACGCCACCTCTGAGCGCCTTGGCGGCGCCGCCCAAGTCTCCGCCCACCAAGTGCGCAAGGACCTGCTACTCGCGCGAGTCACGTCTGGCACGCGCGGACGGGGTTACACGGTGGCCATCCTGCGCCGCGAGTTGAGCGGCACGCTCGGCCTAACCCGCAGGTGGCGTGTCGCCATCGTTGGCATGGGCCGCCTTGGCCAGGCCATCGCTGATTACCCGCACTACAAGGGCTTCAACTTCGAGCTCGTTTGCGCCTTCGACCGCGACCCCCACAAAGTAGGCAAGGTCATAGGCGGCCTACCAGTTCACGCCCTCGAGGAACTCACGCCACGCACGACCGAGTTGGCGTTAGACATCGCGTTCCTCACGGTGCCGGTCTCGAGCGCGCAAGCGGCGACCGACCTGATCGTCGCGGCGGGCATTCGCGGCGTCCTCAACTTCGTGCCGACCGCCATCAGCGTGCCTGAGAACGTGCGCGTCGAGCCCGTCGACTTCCTTGCAGGCCTCAAGCGTCTGGCCTTCTACTTGCAGCCTCACGACGAGCAGCTCGCGCCAGCCAGCTAGTGCGGTATGGCACAAGCGGCTGCATATACTGACCTAGTGTTCGAGATCGTAACGCCCGAACTACGCCTGTTCGAAGAGCGCCTGGAGAGCGAGCTGCGCTCGTCCGTCGCGTTCATCGAGGCCATCGGCGCGGACCTGGCGCGTGCAGGCGGTAAGCGGCTGAGGCCAGGGGTGGCGTTTCTAACGGGCCGCCTCCTTGGCGCGCAGCCGGAGACAGCTATGCAGGTCGCGCTCGCGGTCGAGCTCTTCCACTCGGCCTCGCTGCTTCACGACGACCTTATCGACGACGCAGACACGCGCCGCGGCAGCGAGGCCGCCTTCCGGCGCTACGGGAACGTCGTCAGCGTCATGTCGGGAGACTTCATGCTCGCACGCGTCCTCGGGCTCCTCGCTCAGAGCGGCAGCGCGGCGTTCACCGCCCTGATGGCGCGCACAGCAGCGGACGTGTGCGAGGGCGAAGTACTCCAGTTCCAGGTCGCCACCTTGCAGGAATACTCGTGGGAGAACTACCGACGCATCATCGAGGGCAAGACGGCCGTGCTCCTTGCCGCCGCAAGCAAGGGCGTCGGGGTGCTGGCTGGGGCAACGGTCGACGAGCTTGCCGCGTTGCAGACGTTCGGCATGGCATACGGCCGGGCGTTCCAACTCCGCGACGACTACCTCGACCTCCTCGGAGACCCCGCCGTGCTAGGTAAGCCCGTCGGCGGCGACCTGCGCGAAGGCAAGGCGACTCACACGGTCCTTAGCCTCATCCTCGACCACGACTCGGAAGAGACCCGAACCATCCTGACGAGGCACGCAGCGCAGGGTGGCGACGTCGAGCGCGTGGCCGACCTGGCGCTGGCACTTGGGGCAGCGGATGCCACGCGCCGCGAGATCGAAGCGCAAGCCGCCGAGGCGGTTGCGGCGCTCGACGCCTTCGCTCCGTCGGCGGAGCGCAGCGCCTTGATCGGTTTGGCTGAACACGAGGTTGCTCGGCTGCGCTGAACGCGGCGACGGACGAGGGGTGTGACGAGTGCCGTAGCACGGCGACGCGCTACACTAGCCGCTAGATGCCAGAAATCGATTCCGACCAGGTACTCAGCTTCTTCTTGGAGCACCCAGAACGTCCCTGGCACGTGCAAGACATCCAGCGCCGCTTCAAAGTCGAAGACCGGGCCGCACTGCGCCACCTGCTGGCGGAGCTAGCCGACGCTGGGCGCCTTATCCGCACGCGCCGTCGCACATACGGCCTGCCGCAAGAGATGAACATGGTTCTAGGCCGTCTCCAGGTCGCTTCCGGCGGCTACGGGTTCGTGATCCCGGACGCGGGAGGCAAGGACCTCTACGTGCCAGCCGATCGCCTCGGCGGCGCGTGGGACGGCGACCGCGTGATGGCGCGCCCGAACCCCATGAAAAGCGAAGACGACCGGCCATCTGGCGAGGTCGTCCGGATCCTCGAGCGCGGCTACAAGCAAGTCGTTGGCACCCTCGAGTACGCCCGTGGTTACGCCATCTTGCGCCCCGACTCCGTGCGCTTGCAGAACAGGCTCCTCCTCACGCCAGAATCGGTTGGCAAGCTCGAGGGCGGCTCGCGCATAGTCGCCCGCTTGGTGTGGCCAGAGGAGTCAGGCGAACGCGAACCGTTCGGCGAAGTCGTCGAGTACTTGGGCATGGAGGACGACCCCGAAGTCGAGACGCGTGCCGTGATAGTCAAGTACGACCTCAAGTCTGAGTTCGACCCGGCTACGCTCGCGGAGGCCGCAGCGGTGCCGGACGAGGTCACGGCCGAGATGATGGCCGGCCGCACCGACTACCGCAAGGCCATTACCGTCACCATCGACGGTGAGGACGCCAAGGACTTCGACGACGCCATCAGCATCGAACGCCTCGACTCGGCTCGAGACGGCCTCTTGCGCATCGGCGTGCACATCGCGGACGTCAGTTATTACGTGGCCGAGGGCACGAGCCTCGACAAGGAAGCCGTCGAACGCGCCACCTCCGTCTACCTTCCAGGCCGCGTGCTGCCCATGCTGCCGGAAGAGCTGTCGAACGGCATCTGCTCGCTCGAGGAGGGCAAGGCGCGCCTCGCGCTCTCGCTGCTCATCGACATCGAGCGCAGCGGCGAGGTCAAGTCGTTCGAGTTCAAGGAGACGGTCATCCAGTCAGACGCGCGCCTCACCTACGGCGAGGTGCAAGCGTTCGGCAATGGCGGCCGCATGCCTGCAGGCAGGCGCAAGCTCGAGCGCGACCTGAAGGTGCTCCTCAACCTCACGCAGGAACTGCGCAAGGCGCGCATCGGGGCGGGCGCTCTCGACTTCAACTTCACGGAAGCGCGCGTCGAGGTTGACGATCAGGGCGCGCTGCACGTCACACCCGTGCGCAGCGATTCGGCAAGGCAGCTAGTCGAGGAGATGATGCTGCTTGCCAACCGTCTGGTGGCAGGCGAGCTCAGCCGCCGCGAGGTGCCAGCCCTCTACCGCGTGCACGAGGACCCGAGCGCGGAGAAGATCCAGATCCTGCAGAAGGCGCTCTCGCGCCTCGGCTACGTGCTCGACCTCGAGCACGCGAAGCCTCAAGACCTGCAAGCCATCTTGCGGCAGGCGGCAGGCAAGCCCGAAGCGCAGCTCGTCAACACCTTGCTCCTGCGCAGCCTCAAGCAGGCGCGTTACTCAAGCGAGGACCTCGGCCACTACGGCTTGGCGTTCGAGAGTTACTTGCATTTCACGAGCCCCATCCGCCGTTACCCGGACCTCGTCGTGCACCGCGTGGTTAGGGCGCTCCTGCAGCACCGGCTGTCGCCGACGCTCAAGGAGCGCATGAAGACCGACTTCCCGGCGCTGGCCGAGCACGCTAGCGACCGCGAACGCGTCGCGGAGGAGGCGGAGCGCGACCTCACCCGCTACTTCCACGCGCGCTGGGCCAAGGAGCACGTCGGCGAGTCGTACACGGGCGTCGTCGTTGGCGTAACGAACTTCGGGGTGTTCCTCGAGCTCCCCAACGCCGTCGAGGGCCTTATGCACGTAAGCCACCTGGTCGACGATTACTACCTGTACATCGAGGACCAGCTCATGCTCATGGGTAAGCACTCGCGCAAGCGTTACCGCATGGGTGACCGAGTGGAGGTGAAGATCTTGGCCGCCAATCCAACGCAGAGGCAGATAGACCTCATTCCGGCAGACATGCCGATGCCTGAGGTTGAGCCGGAGGAGAAGCAGGTAGACACCCGCCCTCCCGGCAAGCTCAAGACGCCACAGCAGGGCGCGGCCGAGGGCGTAGTCACCGTCATCGCTGGGCGTGGACCGCGGAAGGCCGCCAAACCTGGCGCTAAGAGCGCTGGGGGAGAGAAGCCGGCGCAGGGCGCAACGAAGGCCGCCGCTGGCAAGGGCGGCGACGCCAAGGTGGCCGCGGCGGCGAAGCCGGCTGGTAAGGGTGGAGGCGGCAAGCCAAGCGCGCCGAAGCCGCCAGCGAAGAAGGGCGCGACGAACGACGCCGCCGCTAACCGGTCCGCTGGCGCCCAACCGCCTGCCAACGCCCGCGCCGCGGCCCAGACGGCCGCGGAGAAGACCGCGGCTGGGCGCGCAGCGAAGGCCGCAGCAGACAAGGCAGCTCGTAGCGCCGCCGCCGCGGCCAGCGAGAAGGCGGCCGCAGCGGAGCCGGAGACGTCAGCCCCAGCGCCGCGAGCGAAGAAGCGCAAGGTGCTGCGCTTCGGTTGAAGTGCCCGGCATCTCGTCTGGTACACTTCGCCAACCACGACACCGCCAGCGCGC
Organism: uncultured Trueperaceae bacterium; assembly: GCA_937907415.1. Next base: position 46,687 of record CALCHY010000035.1, on the reverse strand, counting down.
GCCTGCCTTTGCCGTAAAGCGCTGGCTCCCCGGTCGGGTGTAAGGGAACATAGGGAGAGTCCGCATGGCCAAGGCATACCGCTACCCGCTCACTCGTGTCTGCCTTCGCGGCGGCACCATGACCTTGCCGCTCGCCATGCTGCAGCTCTTCCCGGAAGACGGCCAGATCGTGGCCGTCGACAACGAAACGGGTGAGGAGTACGCGCTCGAACTTACGAGTCCACGCGTCCTGGCTGGACTCGGTGACTTGTACGCCGCCCACGACCTCGAGGTCAACGACGAGCTCCACGTCGCGCCGCTAGGCGGCGGGCGCTTCGGTTTCGACGTCGTCTCGCGCACCAAGCGCTCGGCCAGTACGCAAGCTACGGCGCTCGCCGCCATCCTCGATGAGCTGGCCACGGCAGGCGTTCCCGCCACGGAGGCCGAGGTGCACGCTCTCTACCCGACCTTGCCACTAGGCTTCGACGTCACCCCCTACTTGGCTGCCGACCCGCGCTTCGAGCTTCGCAACGGCCGCTGGCAGAGTGCGGCCGCGGAAGCGCCAGAAGTGGAGGAGGCGCCAGAGCCAGCGCGCCTCTCGGCCACGGTGACCGCCCAGGTGACTGAACTCGTCGAGGTCGCGGCCGGCGGTGCCGCGGTCACGGCAGCGTCTGAGGGAGCGGCTCAGGCCCAGTACGGCGCCGATCGGCCCGCGGCCGATACGCAACAACCGGCGCTGTGGGGCGCCGAGCGCGGTTCGGAGGTCTGGCAGGGTTTCGCCGCCAGCGCCGAACGCGGTACTGCTTATGCAGAAGCGGGTGCGTTACCTCATGACAGGGCGTCAGCTCCTAGGCAAGTCCACGAGCGGCGCACCCCGGACCGTCAAGCGCCCGTCGGGGGCGGTGCGGAACGGGACGAGCGTGAACCGAACGGCGGCGACCTCGTCATCGTCGAGCTCGCTCAGCGGCTGCGCACGATGCTGGAGCCGCTCGGCTTCCGCATCGTGCCCCTCGGCGGTGGCCAAGTGACGCTGGTCGCCGACCTCGGCCGCCGTAACTACCAGGTTCACGTGCAGCTCCTGCCGACCGGGGAGCGCCTCGACTGGGCGTCGTTGCTGGCTAAGCGCAGGAGCTCGACCGCGCGGTACTTGGCGGTCATCGGCGATCACCGCGACTTGTTGAGGCTCACCAGCCCGGCTGAGTTGGCCCGCGCCACCCTGTGGAGCTGGGAGGGGCTAGAGCGCCTGCGCGTCCTGCACGGCACGGTGCCAGTCAGCCCGATCGATTTGGAGTCGCACTTCGAGCGCGACGGCCTCTTCGAGTCCGGCCTGCAGCGCTTCGAGCAGGGCGTAGCTGCCCGCGTGGCGGAGCGTGGCGCCACCTCAGAAGTGCTCACGCGCCTAGCTAACTTGCGTGCACCGACCGTGTTCCTGCTCGAGGAGTTGGCGACGGACGCGGGCATGAGCCGCGAGTCCGTCTTGCGCATCCTCGAGCGCCTGGCTGAGGCGCCCTTCCACCTCGTTGCCCGCGTGGACCAGGGCGAGTTCCTGCTGCGCATGCGCGTGGCCGACGCCTTGACGAACATCGGGGCGTACGCTGCGTCGTTACGCGAGCGCTTGCCTGTCAGGAAGCACGAGCGCCTTACGGGCCTAGACGACGATGTCGACGCCGCAACGAGTGAGGGCGCAGCAGACGTTGCGGAAGCCGACGCTGACGAAGCTGGTCTCGGCGGCGCGCTCAAGGCCTGAGCGGCCAAGTATCTGCGTGAGCGCTAGGGGTATTGCTAGCGCTCACGCTCTCTCTTTTTCAGGTCAGAGGTCTTGCAGCGCCCTGACGGGCAGGGGGCCGGCCGCGCGCGCGCTGGCCGCGGCGGCCATGGCCTTCACCGTCCAGGTAGCAGCCTCCGCCGTCGTGACGTACGGCACGCCGTTCTCGAGCGCGCGGCGCGCCTCTGGCGTCTGGTCTACGTCGATGAGGATGTCGTAGTCCGCGTCCGCGCCGGCCGCGAGGGGGCCGCGAGCCACGGCGAAGCCCAACTCAGTAAGCAGACTTGCCTGCTCGTCTAAGCCCGTGCCGATGAGGCGGGCGGTACCCGCCCCAGGGAGGAGCGCTCCAGCGCCAAGCGCAGCGCGGTAGTAGGCGAGGTACGGGTCTGGGTCGACGCCCATGCTCTCGCCAGTTGAGCGCATCTCTGGGCCTAGGAACGGCGCAACGCCAGCGAACTTCAGGAACGGCAGCACTACTTCCTTGACGCTGTAGTAACTCGGCCGCGGCGTGCTGACGAAACCGAGTTCCTGCAGGGTCTTGCCTGCGCTGATCAGCGCCGCCAGCTTGGCGAGTGGCACGCCGATGGCTTTCGAGAGGTAGGGGATGGTGCGGCTAGCGCGGGGGTTAGCTTCGACCACCATCACGTCGTCGCCGCGCACGACGTACTGCACGTTGATGAGCCCGATCACGCCGATGCCTTGCGCGAGTTGGACTGTGTACTCCTCGATCTTGGCGAGGGCCGCGCCCGAGAGGCTGACTGGCGGGGTGATGCAGGCGCTGTCGCCCGAGTGAATGCCCGCCAACTCCACGTGCTCCATCACTCCGGCCACGACCGTGAGTCGCCCGTCGCTGAGGGCGTCAACGTCCACTTCCGTGGCGCCGGAGATGAACTCGTCGAGCAAGATCGAGGGGTTGTCTGGCAGCTCGGCGTACACCTCGCTGAGGTAGGTGACCAACTCGGCCTCACTGTGCACGACGCGCATCGCGCGCCCGCCAAGCACGTAACTTGGCCGCACCATGAGCGGGTAGCCGATGGTGGCTGCGAGGCCGACCGCCTCCTCCGGGTGCTGCGCAACTGCGCCGCGCGGCTGCGGCACGCCGAGACGCTGGCAGAGCGAGTGGAACGCGTGGCGGTCCTCCGCAGCGTGAATGGCCGCAGCGGGCGTGCCCCACACTGGCACCCCAGCCGTAGTCAGCGGTCCGGCGAGCTTGAGTGGCGTCTGGCCGCCTAGCTGGACGATGACGCCGTCCGGCTGCTCGTGATCGACGATGTTCGCTACGTCCTCGAACGTGAGGGGCTCGAAGTAGAGGCGGTCTGCGGTGTCGTAATCGGTAGACACCGTCTCCGGGTTCGAGTTGACCATGATGGTCTCGAAACCAGCGTCCTTGAGGGCCCAGACGGCGTGGACGGTCGCGTAGTCGAACTCCACGCCCTGCCCGATGCGGTTGGGGCCAGACCCAAGGATGATGACCTTCTTGTTGTCGGACGGTAGCGCCTCGTCCTCCCACTCGTAAGTTGAGTAGAGGTAGGGCGTGTACGCCTCGAACTCGGCCGCGCAAGTATCGACCGTCTTGTAGACGGGCCTGCCGTCGTGCTGGAGGCGCGCCGCGCGCACCGCGGCGGGGTCACTGTCCGTCAGGGTGGCTACCTCGCGGTCGGAGAAGCCGATACGCTTCACTTCACGCCAGCGCTCCCACGTCCAATCATCGATGGCGGGGCCGTCCTGCACCTCCCTCTCGACCTGCGTTACCTCTTTCAGTTGGGTGAGGAACCACGGGTCGATGCCAGTCGTCTCGTGCAATGAACGTACTGACCGGCCGCGCCGCAGCAGTTCGATGACCGCTGTGAGGCGCTTCGGGTTGCCGTGCAGGCGGGCATCCAGCTCGTCGATGTCGAGGTCGGCGGTCTCGCTGCGGACGTCAAGCTCGAGCGAGCGCATGGCCTTGAGCAGCGACTCCTTGAAGGTGCGGCCGATGGCCATTACCTCACCAACGGAGCGCATCTGCGTGCCGAGCGTGGTCGAAGCCGTCGGGAACTTCTCGAACGCGAAGCGTGGGATCTTGGTGACGACGTAATCGATCGTTGGCTCGAACGCCGCCTTCGTCTCCTTGGTGATGTCGTTCGGGAGTTCGTCGAGGTGGTAACCGACGGCCAGCAGGGCGGCGATCTTGGCGATGGGGTAACCGGTCGCCTTGCTTGCCAGGGCAGAGGAGCGCGAGACGCGCGGGTTCATTTCGATGACGATCACGTCGCCATCGACGGGGTTGACGGCGAACTGGATGTTGGAGCCGCCGGTGTCTACGCCGATCTCGCGGATGATGGCGATGGAGTAGTCGCGCAGGCGCTGGTACTCCTTGTCGGACAGGGTCTGGGCTGGCGCGACGGTGATGCTGTCGCCAGTGTGCACGCCCATCGGATCGAAGTTCTCGATGGAGCAGATGATGACGACCGTATCGTTCTGGTCGCGCATGACTTCGAGCTCGTACTCTTTCCAACCGAGCACGGACTGCTCGACGAGGACGCTGTGTACAGGCGAGTCGTGCAGGCCCTGCTGGACTATGGAGCGGAACTGCGCCTCGTCGTATGCGATGCCGCCGCCCGTGCCGCCGAGGGTGAAGCTCGGCCTGATGATGGCCGGGTAGCCGATGGTGCCGACGAACGCCATGGCCTCCGCCAGACTCGTGACCATCTTGCCGACCGGGGTCTTGATGCCGATCTTGGCCATGGCTTCCTGGAAGAGTTTCCGGTCCTCGCCCTTCTGGATGGCGGCGTAGTTGGCGCCGATCAACTCGACGCCGTACTCGGCAAGCACTCCTGACTCGTGCAGTTTGGATGCCAAGTTGAGGGCCGTCTGGCCGCCAAGGGTTGGCAGCAGGGCGTCTGGGCGCTCCGTCGCAATGACCTTGGTGACGAACTCGGGCGTGAGCGGCTCGATGTAGGTGCGGTCGGCCACTTCCGGGTCGGTCATGATCGTGGCCGGGTTCGAGTTGACGAGCACGACCTCGTAACCGGCAGCTCGCAGCGCCTTGCAAGCCTGAGTGCCGGAGTAGTCGAACTCGGCGGCCTGGCCGATGACGATCGGGCCGGAGCCGAGGATGAGGATCTTCTGGATATCTTCGCGTCTAGGCATGTATGAGGGGCCTCGCAACCACCAAAGCGCGAGTGTAGCACCCCGCCCTGCGGCACCGTACGGCCTGGCCGCCAAACCCCTAGAGCCACTAGGTGAATGCCCGGGTAGGCGATGCATGAACATGCGCGGAGGCGCATCCTTACTGCATGCCGCGAGATGGAGAGGCTGGCGCTAGAGCAGCCGTACCGGAGCCACTGGAGGTGCAACTAGGGCGCGCAGGCAGGCGCGCGGCTGGAAAGCCGGGCCGCGCCGCGCGCGGCCAGCGGCTGCCCCTCGCCGCCGAACCAGCCGCCAGCGCCCCGGAGGTGCTTGCGGCAGCTGGCTTCATCGCGCTACTGCGCACCCTTGGCCCTGCCGAGGCGGCCCGGAGCGAGTTGTGCGCCGGTCGCGTCAGGCTGCTGCCGCGCCTGCGCTCCGTCCAAGCAGAGGCCGTGCTCGCCCTCAACGCGCGCCTTGGGGCCGCAGTCGAGGCGTGGGCGGCGGTCGAGCAGGGCGCTACAGGGGCAAGGGCCGTTCACCATGCCGAGGTGGTGGTAAGGCCACTAGTCCGCGTTGGACCGGACGATCTCGTTAGGCCCGAGTTGGCGCTGCTACTCGTGCGCGGCCACGAGCGTACTGGCGATGACGACGCGCCACCAGCGCCGAGCTACGTGGCCGGCGCGCTAGGCACCGCTAGCGTCGGCCCAGCGCAGGTCGCGTTGGCCGTGGAGCTGGCAACTCCGTCGGGCGGTAGGGCAGAAGAAGCCGACCGCACGGGAGCGCGCCTCGCGGCGTACGCGCGCGCAGGAGTAAGGGAAGTGTGGCTCCTGGACCTCAAGCGCGGCTGGACCGAGGCCTACCGCACCCCGTGGGCCGGCGCGTTCACCTCGCGCACGCTGTGGTACCCGGGTGAGGAGGTGCCTATCCCGGCGCTAGGCGGGACCGCGGTGTTGGCGCTCGAGTTCGGCTAGGTCGCCTAGCGTGCTAGTGGCATTGGTCAGGGCTCCGGGTTGCGCTCGAACTCCATCACGAAGCCTTCGCCTAGCACCGTCACCTTGTCGCCAGCCACCAAGCGGTGCTTGCGGCGCGTCTCGACCTTGCCGTTCACTCGCACCTCGCCCTGCTGGATGAGGAACTTCGCATGACCGCCGGTAGACGCGATGCCGAAGAACTTCAGCGCATCGTCTAGGCGTAGCGACGGCGCGGCCTCTGCCTGCTCTTGCTCGAGCGAGTCGTCGCTCGCCGTGTGAGCGTTCGCGACGTCGCCCTTAGAGGCGTCCCCAGTCGCAGCGTCGAGCTCTGGCTTCTTGGCGCTACTGTGATCCGGCATCAGCGCAACTCGACTGTCTCGGCCGCGGGGTAGCTGCCGAGGAACTTCACGAAGGCCGCGCGGCGCATCAGGTCAGTCATCGCGGCGGCCACGTTCGGGTCCTCGATGTGTCCGTCGATGTCCAGGTAGAACAGGTAACTCCACGGCTTGTCGCGCCGCGGGCGCGACTCCAACTTCGTCATGTTGATGTCGTGGCGCGGGAAGACCTCGAGGCACGTAACTAGGTCGCCTGGGCGGTGGCGCGTGGCGAGCACGAGGCTGCTCTTGAAGACCGTTCCGGCGGGGTGGGCGGCCTTCGTGCCGACCGTCCCCTTGCCATCGAAGTGCGCCAGGACGAAGAAGCGCGTGAAGTTGAACGGCAGGTCCTCGATCTTCTCGGCGAGCACGTCGAGGCCGTACTCCTCGGCGGCCCGCAGGCTGGCGATGGCGGCCTTGCCTTCGCCGCCGTTCTCCGCGAGGAGCTTGGCCGCGCCCGCGGTGTCGAAGTCCGTGACGGCCTCGAAACCGTGGCTACGGAGGTAACCGGCGCATTGCGCTAACGCCTGTGGGTGACTATAGACGCGCTTGACTTCAGCCAGCTGCACGCCAGGGCGCACGAGCAGGTTGTGGTGTACGCGCACGATGCGCTCGCCGACCACGTTCAGATCGGAATCCGTGAGGAGGTCGTAAGTCTGGTTGATGGAGCCGGCGATGCTGTTCTCGACGGGCAAGCACGCGAAGTCAACTGTGCCGTCGGCCGCTGCCGAGAACGCCTCCTGAAAGCTGGGAAAACCGACCGCTTGCCCTCCAGGAGCGAAGCCTAGCGCGGCTTCCTCACTGAAAGCGCCTGGAACACCTTGGTATGCGACGCGGACGGGCCGGGAATCGGTCATGGCGAGGAGTGTAACTCTAAGCGCTCGCCTCTACCTCTCGGCGCAGTGCGGCGAGGCGGCCGGTGACTTCCTCCAGGTCGAGTTGCAGCTCATGTAGACGCTTCAGCTCCGTGCCGACGAAGCGCGTGTACGGGCTGATGGCGCCGGTGAGCTTCTCCTGCGAACGGTCAAGCTCGAGCGCGAACTGCTTGCCGACGCCCTCGTCGATGGCCGCCTGCAACTCCTCCATCTGCCGCCGCAGTTCCCGCTTCGCGCGTGCGCGTTGGCGCGGGAAGACGAGGAGCCCCAAGCCCATGGCCGTGAGGCCGATGGCGAGGCCAGTGATGTCAAGCGCCGCGCCCGTCATGATGGCGAGCATGGCGGCGCTAAGCCCAAGGCCGCCGACTTCGAGCAGACCCGTCTGGATGACGGCGCCCTGCAGCCTGTCAGCGAACTGCCGAGCCGCGGCGGGAGCGTCGTACTCCACAAGGGCTGTCTCGGCGCGTTCACGCAGCCCGCGCAGAAGCGCCTGACGGTCGTACTGGAAGCGCCCACCTACCTCGCCGATGACGCGCTCCTGCTCGGCAGCGCGCTTCTCGTTCAAGTAGCTCATGACGTCTTCCCACAAGTGGATGTTGCGGCTTATGAACCAGTCGACGAGCTCACTCAAGCCAGCGTCGATCTCGGCCTCGGCGCTCTTCACGACCTTGGCCTCGAACTCTTCCTTCACCTTCTGGCTGTTCATGAGCTTAGCGATGCGGCGCCAACGGATGGTGTCGTCGAAGAACTCCTCGCCACGCTGCTCGACCTCAGACAGCACGCCCTTGAGGGAGTCGACGTACTTCTTGAGGTCGCGCTTCATCTCACTCTCGAAGTGAGCGCGTTGCCGCTCGATCTCCGCGAGGGTGGAACTGTCGTCGTTGAGGAGCTCGAGGCGATTGTGCAGGACCTCCAGGTGATGGTCAGCCGTGTGCTTCGCCACGCCGAGCGGGGTGAGTAGCTTCAGCTTGAGCCTGTCGGGACCCAGACGCTGGCGGATGGCCGCCTCGAGTTCTGGCAGGCCCGTGGCGGCTAGCGCCGCTTCGTTGCCCGCTTGGCGCGCCTGGAACGCCGCCCGTGCGCTTACCCCGAAGACTTCCGGGGTGGAGCCGAGCGTTTCGCGCGCATGTTGCGCCACGAACTCGAGCACCGTCTCACGCTCAGCCGCGCTGGCCAGGATGTCTATCTTGTTGACGACCATCAGGACCTTCTTGCCCCACGACGCGATCAGCTCGAGGAACTCGCGCTCGCTCTGCGTGAAGGGCCGGTCGGCGCTCGTGACGAACAGCACGAGGTCAGCGCGCGGCACGAAGCGCTCAGTGAGTTGCTGATGGCGCGCGACTATCGCGTTGGTGCCTGGCGTGTCGACGAACGCCACCGTGTCTAGCAACTCACTAGGGTAGGTGCGGCGCACGACGTCTTTCCCGTCGTCCTTCTCGCCCACTTCCGCGCCGTGAGTGATCACGGTCACGCGGTCGGTCGTCGGGGTAACCCCCTCCGGCATGACGCGCTCGCCAAGCAAGGCGTTGATGAGGCTCGACTTGCCCGCGTTGAACTCGCCCGCCACCACCAACAAGAAGATGCCGTCGAGGTCGTTCACCGCGGTGCGGACGTTGGCGACTGCCTCCGGCTCGGCCTCGAGTTTCGCGAGGAGCACGAGGAGGTCAGTCACCGCTCCCCGTTCGCGGGTGACGAGATCCTTCAGAGGCGTCGGCAGGTCGAGCATGGTGGCGAAGATACCACGCCGCCAACGCGCTTCCCGACCCTGAAGCGTTTGATACAGTCCCCCATGTCGACCCTCCGCGAGCTACTCGAGCGCTTCAAGGTTGAGGCCGGAATACTTAGTGACCTGGCAGCGGCCGCCGACCTTCTCTCCTGGGACCAGGACACTTACATGCCAGCTGGCGCCGCCAGTGGCCGTGGTCAGCAGTTGGCGACCATTCACTCCCTGCTGCATGCGCGCATCACGGACGACCGCATGGTCGACTTGCTCGCGGAGCTCGAGGCAAGTGACCTTGACCCGCGCGGCGTAGACCGCGCCATGGTGCGCGAAGCGCGCCGCGTGGCCGACCGCGCCAAGTTCGTGCCTGCAAGGCTCGTCGAGGAGCTCGCCAAGCGCACGAGCAGCGCGCGGGTGGCGTGGAGCCAGGCGCGCTCCGAGAACCGCTTCGAGCTGTTCGCTCCCGAGCTTGCCGCCGTCTTCGAACTCAAGCGCGAGGAAGCAGACGCCGTCGGGCGCGGCGGCCCGCGCTACGACGCGCTCCTTGACGAGTTCGAGCCAGGCGCAACGGTGGCGGGTATCAAGGAGCTTTTCGATCCTCTGCGGGCCGAGCAAGTCGCGCTGCTCGAGTCGATCGCCGCCACCGGCGTTCAGCACTCCGACGCGGTCCTGAAACGCAACTACCCGGTGTCGGCTCAGCGTGAGCTGTGCCGCGCAACCGCGGCTAGCTTCGGTTACGACTTCGAGCATGGCCGCCTCGACGAGACCCTTCACCCGTTCGCCATCGCCATCGGCGCTACGGACGTGCGCATCACGACGCGTTACGACGAGAACTTCCTCAACACCGCCCTCTTCGGCACTATGCACGAGGCCGGGCACGCCATGTACGAGCAGGGCATCGCGCCGGAGTACCGACGCACGCCCTTGGGTCACGGCGCCAGCCTCGGCGTGCACGAGTCGCAGTCGCGCTTGTGGGAGAACCTCGTCGGGAGGTCGCTGCCCTACTGGGAGGGAGCGTTCCCGGCCTTGCAGGCGGCGTTCCCTAGCCAACTCGCGGGAGTGGCGCTGCGCGACTTCTACGCCGCCGCGAACCGCGTGGAGAACAGCCTCATCCGCGTCGAGGCGGACGAGGTGAGCTACAACCTGCACATCCTCGTGCGCTTCGAACTCGAGCTGGCACTCCTCGACGGCGACTTGGCCGTTGCCGACCTGCCTGACGCGTGGAACGGGCGCTACCGCGATTACCTCGGGGTAACCCCGCCAACTGACGCGCTCGGGTGCCTCCAGGACATCCACTGGGCCGTCGGCCTCATCGGGTACTTCCCGACATACGCGATCGGCAACCTCGTGAGCGCCCAGCTCTTCGAGGCGGCGAAGGCGGCCACCCCGACCCTCGACGACGACATCCGCGCAGGCGACTTCTCCGGGCTGCTCGCGTGGTTGCGGGAGAACGTTCAGCGCCACGGTAGCCGCTACCGACCGGCCGAGCTGCTCGTTGCCGCGACCGGCAAGGAGCTTACGGCCGCGCCTTACCTGGCCTACTTGCGCGGTAAGTACTCTGATCTCTACGGCCTAAGGTAAATATGCCCCGCCGCCCCTGACTTAGACTTGGGGGGTGAGGCGCCCGTCACCGAAGCTTCGTTGCCGTTGGTCGTGGCGCCAGAAGGAGACTGTGAGAATGTACTTGCGTAGGCAAGCGCTTGCCTTGGCCGCCATCTTGCTGGCGACCCTGCCGAGCGTCGCACTGGCACAACTAGGCGAGGCGCCGCAGCGGACGCTCGACGCCCTCGTCGACTACCTGCCCGTCGCGGCGGCCGAGGGTTACGAGGTCACCAGCGGGTTTCACTTCACCATCACGGAGGCGGACGGCGTGGCCGTCGAGGTCGGGGGCGCAGGCGCGCTGAGCGACGCCAACATGCGCTTCCTCGGCGCCTTGATCGGTGCGGCTAGCGGCTACGGCGAGGGCATCGCCGGCCCCGTGTCCGATTTCTTCCGCACGCGCGCAGCCGAACTCATCGGCGCCGGTGAGGTCGGGATCGAAGTCATGGAGTACATGATGTACTTGGACGTGGAGGCGGGATCGCCCGGTACCGTCAGCATGCGCTTCGTGCCTCTTTACGTCGAGCCGCAGCGTTTCGGGGTGCCGGCGCACGTCATCGGCCCGCTTGACGCCGCCCACGTCATCCGTCTCTTCACCGACTTGCAGTGCCCGTACTGCGCGCAGTTCGACGAGTTCGGCATGCCCATAGTCGAGGGCGACCTGCTGCCTCGCGGCGACGTGCGCTTCGAGCTGCACCACTTCCCCCTGAAGAGCATTCACGCCAACGCTGTCGTGGCAGCCGAAGCTAGCGAGTGTGTTGCGGCAGCTGCGACCGCAGCTGGCGGTCACGAGGCGGGCGAAGCGGCGTTCTGGACGTACCAGAGCGCGCTGTTCAGCGCTCAGCGGGACTGGTCCAACCTAGGCGACCCGTTGCCGCTGTTCGTTTCGTTGGCGGCCGACCTCGGACTCCCCTCCGAGGGCCTCGCGGCTTGCGTGAGGAGCGGTGAGTTCGGTGCTGCGGTCGAGGAGTCTTACCGCGTGGCGGCCCAAGACCTCCGCCTCACTGGCACCCCGACGGTGTTCGTTGACGGCCTCAAGCTTGGCGATTACCGCAACCTCGAGGACTACCTGAGGCTCATGCGCCTCGGTGCGGCCATCTCGCACCGTGAGACGCAGCCACAGCAGCCCTGACCGAACCGCGGCCCCTGGCGGGCGCGCAACGTGGGCTGTGCATGTGCGATAGTAGGCCGTAGACGCAACGCGGAGATGCGGCGAGTGGGCGGTACGAGACTGACCGCCCTGCCCCGCAGTGCACGGGAGGGGAGCTAGATGACCGAAGCGAGCCAATACCCGAGTCTGGTGTGGCACCTGAAGAACACCGAGCTGTTCGAGGACCTCACGCCCGACGAGATCGAGCAGATGGCGCGCATAACGCCGTACAAGAAGTTCGCTGCCGGCGAGATCATCTACCACATGGAGGACCCGGCGGACGCCCTGTACTTCGTGCGCGACGGCATGGTGAAGATCTCCATGTACTTCCCGAACGGCAAGGAGATGATCCTGGGCCTCCTGGGCAAGTACGACATCTTCGGCGAGCTTCTCCTGTTACAGAGCGAGCGCCGCCCGAACCAAGCGGAGGCCGTTACCGACACGACCATCATCGTCATGCCGGAGATGGAGTTCCAGCGCCTCCTGCAGCAGCAGCCGCGCATAGCCATGAAGTTCATTCAGGTGATGAGCACCAGGCTTTGGCAGGCGCAACAGTGGCAAGCGGAGGTCGGGGCGTTCGATGCCCCAGGCCGCCTCGCCAACCTCCTGCTGCGCTTGGCGAACGACTTCGGGGTGCCATCCGATCGCGGCACGGTCATCGACCTCACCCTCACGCAGCAAGACCTCGCCAAGATGATCGGCGCTACTCGTGAAACGGTCAGCCACTGCCTAGCGCGCCTGCTGGAGTACGGTGCGGTGCGCCGCCGCCGCGCTCCCATCACGGTGAACCCCGAGCGCCTGCAGGCCTTCCTCGACGAAGCAAGCGGCTGAAGGACGGCTCCGAACCCACAGCAGCCAACTCGGCCTCAGCCGGCGTTGATCACTATGACGGGGACCTTGGAGGCCGCGAGGATCTGCTCGACCCGCGGACCTAGGTAGAGGCGCTCCGAACCGGGCCGTAAGTCCGTTCCGAGGATGATCAGGTCATGCCCGAGGTTGGCCGCAACCTCCAGGATGGCTGAAACGGTGTCGGGCGCTACCCGCACTTCCGTGTCTGGGTTCACGCCGCGAGCCTCGCCCAGTTCCCTAAGGTTGTTGACGATCTGGTAGGCGGCGGCCAACTGCCGCTGCTGTGCGGCCCCGCCGTCGTTCATGCGGTAGGGCGCCTGCTGTTCAACGACCACGTTGAGTAGCGACACGCGACTGGCGCCACCCTTGGCGAGCGCGAACGCCAGTTCGGCCGCGTGCCGGGACGCGGCAGTACCCTCAGACGGCACCAGTATGCGCTTGGGCGGCCACGCTTCCGGGGTGGATGCGCCCTTGACGACCAAGGTCGGGCACGGCGCCATCCTCACCACCTGGTCGACGATGCGGTTGAACACCACCTCGTCCGTGCCCGACGCCTCCGACGCGCCCAGCACGATCAGGTCGTAATCCTTCTGCGCCTCGTCGAGGATGGCATCGACCGCTGAGTTCGACTCGATGACGCGGCGCGTCACATTGCCGTTGGCGAAGCCGTCCGTCAAGTCAGCGAGGTACGCCTGACCATCCGCCTTCTCACCAGGCCTGGCGACGTTGAGGAGCGTAACGGCTAGGTCCTCACCAAGCCTGTCGAGCACGTAAGACTCGATGGCGCGCGGCTCGGGCCGTTTCTTGCCGGGCCGCGGCCCGCGCACGGGGAAGAGGACGCGGTGCACGTTCGCGATGAGGCTGTCCTCCGACAGCTCCTCGTTGCGCAACCTGAGGGCCTCCTGCTCGTCCGGCTTGACGCGCTTGAGTACGAAACGCAGCGCAGTTGGCGCCATCAAGGAGGTCGCCATCGCCATCACCACGATGATGGAGTACATGTCCTGACCCAAGATGCCGAGCTGCAACCCGATCGTCGCCATGATTATCTCCATGGCGCCGCGGGCGTTGAGGCCAGCCCCGTAAGCAAGGGCAGTCCAGTGGTCGCGCTTGCCTATCAGGCGGGCGCCCAGGTAAGTGCCCGCCACCTTCCCGACGGACGCCACCGCGATCACCGCAAGCGCGATAAGCAGCAGGCGCGGCTCGAAGAGGCTCTGAAGGTTGACCTTCAAGCCAGCCACGCCGAAGAACACGGGCGAGAAGACGCCAACTGACATGCTCTCGATGCGTGAATGCACTTCGTCCGGCAGGCGCCTCATCTGGCCGAACAGCACCCCCATGACGAACGCGCCGAGTACGGCCTCGAGGTTGAGGGCCTGGGTGACGGCCGCCCACGCGAACGTGAGCACCACCACGAGAGTAAGCAGCCGGTATGGACTAGCTATGCGGTCTTGAACGAAGTTGAGGAGTTGCCTGACCACCACGCGCCCAAGCGTGAACGAGACGATCATGAATGCCAGCACGCTGCCGACCGTGGTCAGCACGCTGCCCGCCGTCACGGCCTCACCGCTCGCCAAGCCAGCGACTATCGACAGGAGGATCCAACCGGCGGTGTCGTCGCTCATGCCAGCGGCGAGGATGGTCTGCCCGATGTCGCGACGCATGAGCTTCAGGTCGATCAGTACCTTGGCGATGACTGGAATCGCCGAAATCGACATGGACGTGGCTACGAACAGCGCGAACACCAGGCGCGAATGCTGCGTGCCGAGCAGGCTCTCTGGTAACAGCTGCCCGAGCACGAAACCGCTCGAGAAGGTCACGAGGACCCCGCCGAACGAGACACCCATGGCCGTGCGGGCGTGCCGCCTGATGAGTTGCAGATCGGTCTCCAGCCCCGTCATGAGGAGCAGGAATATGGCGCCGAGCAGGCCGATGACCTCGAGGAGGTAGCCCTGCAAGGCAGATTGAGGCAGCATCCACTGCCCGAAAGCTGGGATGACGCTCGACGCGAGCGACGGGCCGAGCAGGATGCCTGCCAGCAGCTCGCCGACGACCGCGGGCTGGTTGAACCGTCGTGCAACCTCGCCAAGGGCACGCGCCGCCAGGAGCAGTAGCGCGACCTGAATGAGCAGGTGCAGGATGTCTTCGTGAGGTGCTGCCGTGAACGGTGCCGTGGTCGTCTCCTTGCTTGCGCGGACAAGTGCGTGGTTGTCCGGTCGTCCCCACACTTCGGCGTCAGCAACGGCGTGGGTACTGATGAGGCGCGGTGGGCCGTGGCCCGGTCAGCTACCGACCTTACACGACCCGCTCCACATGGTGGCAGTCTTCTAGTACGCCCCCTCTTCCGGGCGCATGCTAGCGTCTGCTCGTGGCGCAGGTCAGAAGTTTCCTCGTAAGCACCGACCACGGCGACGTCGTCGTGCGCGTAAACCCCGCCGCGGGCGGGTTGGATACCGACCTGCTCGCGCTTGAGCCAGCCGACGCCGCCAACTCGTCCGCGCTCACGATGGTCACGCCTCTGCGTGCCTTCGGCGCCAAGATGGTGGACCTGATCGAGATGCAGGGACTAGGCGACGTCGACGTAAGCCCGGCACTGCGTGAACTCCTTGTGCGCGAGAAGGCAACGCAGGAACTGAAGCGCATCGAACGGTATGCCCGGGAGCGCGCCGCCACTGGTCCTACGTGAGGCGCCGGGCGTTCCCACCTCGCGCGGCCTAGTAAGGAGCAGCTGGCGGGGCGGCTAGAGACGCGACTCGACTATTCCTCTTCGTCGTCCTCGTCTACGACTTCGCCCAGATCTGCGAGGAGTTCCTTGTAGAGCCGCAGCGTGAAGTCGCGGATGGCGTTCAGGGCATCGTCGCCGCGTAGGTCCGCGCTAACGCGGCGCTCGGCCGCCTGGATCACGGCTGCCAGCACGTCATCAACCATCGGCCAGGGACCCTGGAACGGGGCGCCGTCGTCAGCGTCATCTACAGGGCCAGTCGCGGTGCTAGCCAGCTGAGCCGCAGCCGGGGTGGTCGCCGCGGCCGCCTGCGAGCGGGCCGGCTTGCTCTCCTTCGTCCGGGCCGCCGCTCGCGCCGGAGCTGCTTTGCCGCCCTTACCCGTGGCGTTTCCTTCGTTCTCGCGCTTATCGAGCGCCGCTAAGGCCTCTTCGGCTGCGCGGCGCTCGGCGTCGCGCTTCGAACCGCCTTGGCCGGTGCCAAGTAGGTCGCCTGCGATGGTCACGTCGCTAAGGAAGGACGGCTCGTGCTCCGGTCCGGTCTGCGCGGTGTCGAACTCTGGCCGCTCGAGGCCGAGCTTCTGGGCGCGCTCGATCAGCAACCCCTTGGGGTGCGCCATGTTTACTCCTCTAACGCTGCGAGATACCTGGTCTACGGCTCTGCCGCTGTGCCCTCGCAGCAGCTGCCGGGCTCCCGCCGTTGCCCTCGGCCGCCTCCATGCCATGTGCGGCGGTGCGGATGCGTTCAAGGGTGACGCCGCGAGCCCGGCAGCTGCAAGGGCAGGGTAGCACGGCGCCGGGCGCGCACTAGGGCCACGCTTGCGCTACCATTGGCGCCATGACCCGCTTGCTCCTGTGCGACGACCACGCCATGTTCCGCCAAGGCCTCCGGAGCATCCTCGAGACGGAGGACGACTTCAGGGTGATAGGTGAGGCCTCTACCGGGCGTGAGGCGGTGCGTTACGCCATCGAGACGCGCCCAGACGTCATCCTCATGGACATCCAGATGCCCGAACTAGACGGCGTAGCTGCCACGAAGGCCATCCTCTCCGAACAGCCTGACGCGCGCGTGATCATCCTCACCATGTACCGGCAGGATCGCTATGTGTTCGAGGCGGTGAAGGTCGGTGCCCGCGGCTACCTCCTCAAGGACGCTGGTGCGACCGAGCTCGTCGAGGCCATCCGCCGCGTGGCGGCGGGGGAGACGCTCCTCAACGCCGAGATGGCGGCCTCCATCCTCGACGAGTTCCGTAAGCTCGGAGAGATCCCCACCCACCCAGAGCACAAACTCAGTGAACTGACCGAGCGCGAGGAGGCCATCCTGAGGCTGCTGGCTCAGGGCGCGACTAACCAAGAGATAGCCACGTCCCTCAACGTCAGCGAGAAGACCGTGCGTAACCGCCTGTCCGAGATCTTCTCCAAGTTGCGCCTCAACAACCGCACCCAAGCGGCCCTCTACGCACTGCGCGAGGGCATCGCCTCCTTGCAAGACAGCGAGCAGTGAGTCCCCGCCGCGCGTCTCCAGACGACGCGGCCGCGTTACGGGAGTTGTTGCTTGCGCTCGCCCAGACGCCCGCTCCTACCGGGGCCGAGGCCGCGCGCGCCGCTCTCGTCATGCGGCTCTGGTCAGAGGCGGGGCTAGAGCCGTGGCAGGACGAAGTAGGGAACGTGCTCGCGGAGGTCGGCGCCGCCGCCGCTGGCGCGAGGCGCGTGGTCGTAGCTGCTCACCTAGACAGTGTGTTCGGCCCGGAGGTGGACGTGACGGTCAAGCAGGCTCCTGGCCGCTGGAGCGGCCCAGGCATCGGCGACAACGCTGCCTCGCTCGCCGTCCTAACGCGCTACCTGCAGACGCGTGAACGCAGCGACCGTGCCGCCAGGCCAGCCATGCTCGTTGGGGCGACGGTGGGGGAGGAGGGCCTCGGTGACCTGCGTGGCGCCCGCCACCTCGTGGCCGGCGCGGGCAGCGGTGCGAGCGCCTTCATCGCGTTCGACGGGCTGCTAGGCACCATCACCGACGTGGCGGTAGGCTCGCGGCGTTACGAGGCGCGCTTCTCGGCGCAGGGTGGGCATTCGTGGGGCGACTACGGCGCTAGCAGCGCCGTGCACGCGGCGGGCGCCGCCATCGCGGCCCTGGCGCGCTTGCCCGTGGCACGCGTGCCGCGCTCGAGTCTCAACGTAGGCCAGATGTGGGGCGGCACTAGCGTCAACGCCATCGCGGAGACGGCCGGCTTCAACCTCGACCTGCGCAGCGTCAACTCCGCTACCTTGGCGAACCTCGACGCCGCCGCTGTCGGTGCCGTGCGTGCGGCTGCGGCCGAAGCGGGCGCGAACGTCGAGCTCGTGCTCGTTGGTGACCGTCCGGCTGGCGGTTCCAACAACGAGCAGCTCGTCGCTGCGGCCATGGCCGCTTACGCCGCCGTCGGCGTGGTCGGGCAGACCGCTGCAGGCAGCACGGACGCCAACCCGGCGATGGCAGCCGGAATACCGGCCATCGCCTTCGGTGGCTATCACGGTGGCGGCGCGCACCGGCTTGAGGAGTGGCTTGAGCCGGATTCCCTCGGCGTCGGCCTGCTCGCGCTAAGCGAACTACTTGCGCGTTTGGCCTGACTGCTGGGAGCTAACTGCCCGCCGCTAACCGCGGCCGTGGCTGCGCCGAGCGGCGAGCGCGAGGGCGTCGACGGCCTCGTTCTCAGGGTGGCCAGAGTGACCGCGGGTCCAAGACCAGCTCACGCGGTGACGCTTTTCTAGCTGCAGGAGCTCCTCCCACAGGTCACGGTTCTTGACCGGCTGACGGGCGGCGGTCTGCCAGCCGTTGCGTTGCCACTTCTTCAACCAACCGTCGGTGAAGGCCTTCTTCAAGTACTCGCTGTCGGTAACGATGGTCACGTCCGTGGGCTCGCTAAGCGCCTCGAGGGCGCGCACGGCAGCCGTCAACTCCATGCGGTTGTTGGTGGTGCCTGGCTCGTAGCCGGAAGCCGTGCTGCGGCCGCTCGCGGCGTCGAGCAGGTAAGCCCAACCGCCGTGGCCGCTAGCCGTGTCGCAGGAGCCGTCTGTGAAGGCCCTCGCGCTGGCGCGGGTCGTAACTGGTGCGGTCGCTTCGGCGTCAGCGCTGCCGAAAAGCGACGCTTGGCCCGTGGTTGACTTATTCGAAGGGCGCATGGTCGGACACTCTAACCTGGCGTTCGAGCACCACCACGGCGGCAGCATGATCGCGGCCGTGCGTGAGTGACAAGTGCGGCACCAGCCCCTCCGCGCGGCAGGCTTCCTCGAGCTTCGGCGTTAGGCGCAAGGACGGGCGGGCGCCCTCCTTGACCACCCACACGTCGCGCCAACCGAAAGGCTCAGACCAGCACTTCTGGAACGCCTCCTTGGCGGCGAAGCGGGCGGCCAAGCCCGGCACCGGGTCGGCGCGGCCGTCGAGGGAGAGCAGTTCCTCCGGGTGGAAGACGCGCTCGGCGAACCTCCCAGGGAAGCGCTCGAGCGCGCGCCGAATGCGCCACAACTCGACTAGGTCGATGCCGACGGCGACGATCACGCCATGAACTCCGTGACGCTCGTTGCACCGGCGACGTAAGCGCGCTCCGTCATGCCGAGGAACAAACCGTGCTCGACGACGCCTGGCATGGCGGCGAGCTGGGCGGCGACGGCCGTGGCATCGAACGGCCCCGCGAAGCGCAGGTCGTAGATGACGTTGCCGTTATCCGTGAGGAACGGCGCGCCCTCCCTGACGCGCAGCTGCGGCTCGGCACCCAGCTCGGCCAGTAGCTGCGCGGTGCGCTGCCGCCCGAAGCGCACGACCTCGACTGGCAGCGGCGCCTTCTCGCCAAGGTAGGTTACGCACTTGCTCTCGTCGCCGATCAGCACGAAGCGCGTAGCCGAGGCGGCCACGATCTTCTCGCGCGTCAACGCCCCACCGAGGCCCTTGATGGCCTGCAGGCCGGGCGTCAACTCGTCCATGCCGTCGATGGCGACGTCGACGCCGCCTGCCGGCAGCTCGACCATGCTCAGGCCCAGGCCATTCGCCTGCTCCTCCGTCTGGCGCGACGTCGCAACGCAGCGGATGTTCTGCAGGTCGCCGCGCTTCAGGCTCTCCGCGAGTTCGGCAACCAACCACCAGGCGGTGCTGCCGGTACCTAGTCCAAGCAACATGCCGCTCTCAACCAGGGTGAGAGCGCGCAGCGCTGCGGCGCGCTTCATGGCCTCGAGGCCCGTTGGGTTTCCCGTCATGGCAGGGAGCATACCGTCAGGGAGGCTCTGCTCGCCGCGCACCGGCGCGCCCGGACGGCGGCTCGGAATAACATGCGCGGCTGCCCAGCCGGTATCCTGGGCCATGTGTTACCGGACCAGCCCGCCAGTTCGAACGGCAACGCCTCGTTGCTAAGCAACGAGCCGCTGCCACCAATCCTGCTGGCCAGCGCTTCACCGCGCCGCGCGCAGTTGCTTGCCAGCATCGGCCTTAAGTTCGACGTGGCCGCCCCTGACATCGACGAGACCCCCGCCGCCGGCGAGGGGCCGGCAGAGCTGGTTGGCCGCCTGGCCCTAGCCAAGGTAGCGGCGCTTGCCCATGCATACCCGGATGCGCTCGTGATAGCGGCAGACACGACCGTTGCGCTCGGCGGCGAGATATTGAACAAGCCGGCGGATGAGGGCGAGAACCGCGCGTTCATCGAGCGGCTGGCGGGTCGCGAGCACGAAGTGTTCACCGGCCACGCCCTCGCGTTCCGCGGGCGAACGGAGACTGCCGTCGTGCGCACCGTCGTCGAGCTCCGACCCTTGTCTGACGAGGAGATCGCCCGCTACTGCGCCAGCGGCGAGGGCCTTGACAAGGCAGGCGGCTACGGCATCCAGGGGTTAGGTGGCGCCTTGGTTTCCGGCGTTCGCGGGTGCTACGCGAACGTCATGGGCTTGAGCGTAGTCAACGTGGTGATGGCGGCGCGCCGCCTGGGTATCTCCCTTGTCTAGCTTGCTGCGCGCCTGGTACGTGTTCGTCGGCCTCGGGCTCTTCACGGTGCTGTTCACGGCGTTCGTCGGCGCGGTGCCGAGTGACGTCACGGCCGCCATCGCGCTGCCGCACGAGTTACTTCACCGGGCAGGCACGAACGTGAGGTTGTCGCTCGAGAGCGCCGTCGATCGCCGCGACATGCGCGCGCTCCTCGCCGACCTGGAGGTGCAACTAGCCGCCGAGCGCGAGGCCGCACGCCAGCTCGAGCTCGAGGTTGGGCGGTACCGGGACGTCGTGAGGGTGGCGGAGGCGCAGTCGCCAGGGGTGCTCGGGACCGCCGCCGTCATAGGTGGCGACGCTGGCGCAGAGCTCGGCCGCCTGCGCGTTGGCCTCGGCGCGAACGAAGGCGTGAGCCGCAACATGCCCGTGACGGTGCCGACCGGGTTGGTCGGCATCGTCACCGAAGTCGCGAGCGGCAGCGCCGTCGTGCGCACGGTCGTTGACCCGCAGTCGCGCGTCGGCGTGACCGTGCGCGGCAAGGGCGGTCAGGGCGTGGCGATCGGCGAGGTAGGCGGCCTCGTGCGCGTGTCGCGCTTCATGCTCGAGCAGCCCGTCGTCGTCGGTGACGTGGTGGAGACGTCAAGCTACGGCGGCCTCTTCCCTGCAGGCGTGAGCGTCGGTGAGGTCGTCGAGGTCCTGCCGCCGGACCCTAACGACCTGAGGCGCACGTTCATCGTGCGCCCCAGCGTGGAACTAGCTACTTTGCAGCAGGTCGTGCTCTTGGCCCCTCAGTAACCTCAGCCCTTTATCACGAGGTTGACGAGCTTGCCGCGCACGACTATCTCGCGCACGATCTGCGACTCTCCCACGTAACGCGCGACGTTCGGCTCCGCCTTCGCCGCGGCGAGGATGCTGGCGTCGTCGGCGCTGGCGCTTACCTCAACCTGGCCCCTGAGCTTGCCGTTGACCTGCACGGCGAGCGTGAGGGTGTCCGCCACCAGCGCGGCTGGATCGAAGGTCGGCCAGGTCTGCAGGTGCACGGACTCCTTGTGCCCAAGGCGGCGCCACAACTCCTCCGTTATGTGCGGGGCG
Source organism: uncultured Trueperaceae bacterium (assembly GCA_937907415.1). Next base: position 25,544 of record CALCHY010000035.1, on the reverse strand, counting down.
ATGGGCGCCAGCAGGAGCAGCAGCGCCTCGACGCCTTCGCGCCAGGTGCCGCTGGCCGCGAGCCCGGCGGCGCGGGCCTTCTGCATGGCGTTCTGCAGCGTCATCAACTCGGCGATGGCGGTGTTGAAGCGGAACGCCTCCATGTCCTCCGTGACTTCCTTGATGGCGTGGTTGACGGCGCGCCGCAACTCGGCCTCCGTGTACTCACCACCCTTGGTAGCGCCGGCGTCGTCGAGCGCGAGGTTCCAGACGCGGGCGAAGAAGCGCGCCAGGCCGTCGATGCCGCTGTAACTCCACGGCGCCCCCTGGTCCCACGGGCCAAGGAACATGAGGTAGGCGCGAACGGTGTCAGCCCCGTACTGCGCCACCAAGTCGTCCGGGTTGACGACGTTGCCGCGCGACTTGGACATCTTCTCGTTATCCGAACCCAAGATCATGCCCTGGTTGCGGAGCCGCTTGAACGGCTCGTTCGCGGTCGTGAAGCCGAGGTCGCGCAGCACCTTGGTGAAGAAGCGCGAGTAGAGGAGGTGCAAGATGGCGTGCTCGATGCCGCCCGTGTAGGTGTCGACCGGCGTCCACTTGGCGGCCAGCTCGGGGTCGAACGGGCGGGTGGCGTCGTGGGGGCTGAGGTAACGGAACCAGTACCAGGACGAGTCTTGAAAGGTGTCCATGGTGTCGGTCTCGCGCCGCGCCGCGCCGCCGCAGTTCGGGCAGGTCGTCTCGAGGAACTCGGCGTGTGTCTTGAGCGGTGATTCACCCGTCGGCATGAACGCCACGTCCTGTGGCAAGATCACTGGCAGGTTCTCGAGCTTCTCTGCGACGATGCCGCACGAGTCGCAGTACACGACGGGGATGGGCGTGCCCCAGTAGCGCTGGCGGCTTATGAGCCAGTCGCGCAAGCGGTAGGTCGTCTGGGCCCTGCCGATGCCCTTGCCCTCCAAGTACTCGATGGCCGCGGCGATGGCCGGACTGGCCCTGCCCTTCTCGCCGTTGTGCGAGAGGCCGTCGAGCGGCCCGGAGTTGATCATGGTTCCTGGGCCGGCCCACGCCTCCTGAAGCTCAGCCGCGCGCAGCTCGCCGTCGTGCCCGGCCGGCTTGACGATGGGCACTATCTCGAGGCCGAACGCGCGCGCGAACTCGAAGTCGCGCTGATCGCCGTACGGCACGGCCATGATGGCGCCCGTGCCGTAGCCCATGAGCACGTAGTCTGCGATCCAGATGGGGATGCGCGCACCGCTGACGGGGTTGATGGCGTGGGCGCCGACGAACTCGCCAGTCTTCTCCTTGGTGTCAGCCATGCGGTCGAGGTCGGTCTTGTGGCTCGCCCGCTCGACGTACGCGCGCACGGCGGCGAGGCGCTCTGGCGTCGTGAGCTTCTCGACCAACGGGTGCTCTGGCGCGAGGACCATGAAGGTGGCGCCCCACAGCGTGTCTGGCCGGGTGGTGAAGACGACGATCTCGTCATCACCTTCCGTCTTGAAGGTGACCTCCGCGCCCTCGGAGCGCCCGATCCAGTTCGTCTGCATGGCCACGACGCGCTCTGGCCAGTCGAGGCCGGAGAAGTCGAGGAGCTCGTCGGCGTAATCGGTGATGCGGTAGTGCCACTGTGGCATGAGGCGCCGCTCGATGAGGGCGCCGGAGCGGTCACCACGACCGTCGATCACTTGTTCGTTGGCGAGCACCGTCTGATCGACGGGGTCCCAGTTGACGAACGACTCCTTGCGGTAGGCCAAGCCCTTCTCGAGCATCTTCACGAAGAACCACTGGTTCCACTTGTAGTACTCAGGGTCGCAGGTGACGATGCGCTTCGACCAGTCGAACATCGCGCCCATCTGCTCGAACTGCTGCGTCATGCGGTCGATGCGCTCGTACGTGAGGCGTGCCGGGTGCACGGAGGTGTCGCCTGCGCGCGCGGCCTTGACGGCGGCGTTCTCTGCCGGAAGGCCGAAGGCGTCGTAGCCCATGGGGAAGAGGACGTTGAAGCCGCGCATGCGCTTGTAGCGCGCTGCGGCGTCGGCTGGCGCCTCGGCGTACCAGTGACCTATGTGCAGGTCGCCCGACGGGTACGGGTACATGGTGAGGAAGTAGTACTTCGGTCGGATGTCGTCGTGCAGGTCGACCTCGTAGAGGCCTTCTTCGCGCCAGCGTTGCTGCCACTTCTTCTCGACGGTCTCAGGCGAGTAGCGCTCGGCGTGCCCCGTGGGGTTGGCGCTGCCAATTGTCTCGGTCATGATTTCTCCAGTATAGGGCGGGGTTCGCGCCGCGCGGCCGCAGGCCGTCCGCTAGAAGTAGAGTCTGGGTTCGCCAAAAACTCGACCCCGGCAGCCGGGCCGGGGTCGACGCGCGTGAGGTCGTGTCAGTTCACCTCGGCGGCGCGTCGGGCCGCGTGGCTAGTCGCTCGGTTGCTGCCTTGCGCGCTGGCGCCTCGTTCATGCGGGAATGGTAGGCGCTGGGCGGTGCGCTGTCAACGGGCGGACAGGTGGATGGCGTTGGCCCGGAACCGCTCTCTGGCCCACCAAGCGGCGGTGGGGTACTGGTAATCTTCTGGCAGCATCCGGTGACCTGCGAGCCGGCGTCGCACGACCTGACTTTAGGGACCAAGCCACCGGCGCAGGATCAACCGCTAACTGAAATCTAGCGCGATGAGAGTTGGTAGCCGTGAAGACAGTGATCATTGGCGGCGGGACGATTGGGCTGCTTAGCGCCTACGAGTTGCGCCGCAGGGGGCGGGAAGTCGTCGTCATCGATCGCGGCGAGTTCGGCGCGGCCGCGTCGCACGGCAACGCTGGCTGGATAACTCCATCCCTCTCCGGCCCAGTGCCGGCACCGGGCGTCGTTTCCGAATCGATCAAGTGGATGCTCAAGCCCGACAGCCCGCTGTTCATCAGTCCGGCGGCCGTCCCGAGCATGGTCGGGTGGCTCTTCTCCTTCTGGCGGCATTGCAACGCCAAGGCGTACCGTGCGGGTTTCAACGCGCTGGCGGAACTGAACCAAAGGACCATGTCCGACTACGAGGCGCTGCAGGCCGCAGGGCTCGATTTCGGGCTGCATAAGAACGGTCTCCTGTTCGTGAGCTTGGACGACAAGCACCTAGACGAGCTCTACGCAGAGTTCGAGGACTTGGCCGGCTACGGCCTTGGAGAGCCCATCAGGTTCGACCGTGACGCCACGCTGCAGCGCGAACCTTCGCTGCGGCCCGTGGTCGCGGGCTCGGTGCTCATGCCTGAAGAGCGCCACGTGGAACCAGACGAGCTCAACAGGGCGGCCGTGGTCTGGCTCCGTGCTCATGACGTCGAGCTGCGCAGCGGCAGCTCCGTTACTGGCTTCCGGGTAGAGAACGAGACCGTCAAGGCGGTGCAGACCACGTCGGGCGACATCGACGCCGACCAGGTGCTCATCGCCACCGGGGCGGAGGCAGCGCGTCTGTCGCGAGCGTTGGGCGCCCACGTGCCGATGCAGGCCGGTAAGGGTTACAGCATCACCATCGATAAGCCGCGCCTCACCGTCAACGGCCCCATGTACATGCACGAGGCCAGGGTAGCCGTGACGCCGTTCGACAACGCGCTGCGCATCGCCGGCACCATGGAGCTCTCCGGCGTCAACACGCGGCTCGACGGGCGCCGCGTGCGGGGCCTCAAGAACTCCGCGCACAGGTACATGCTGGACTGGGAGCAAGGCGAGCGCTCGGAAGAGTGGGTCGGCATGCGCCCCATACTCCCAGACGGGCTCCCCGTCATCGGGCGGCTGCCTAGGCGCAGCAACGCCTACATCGCGTCGGGTCACGCCATGCTCGGAATAACGCTTGGACCCACGACCGCCGCCGCCGTCGGCGAGCTGATGAACGACGAGGAGTCAACGTTCAACCTCGCGCCTTACGACCCAGCGCGCTTCAGCTAGGCCGGCAAGTCTTGGCGCTGTGACGCGTGCACCACGAGACGAGCTGGCGGACACTACACTCGCGTGATAGTCCAATGATGCAAGAAGTGCGTGAGGAGCCAGAAGTATGAAACGCCTGTCCTATGCGATCTTCGCAGCCGTTCTCCTGACGGTGGGGTTCACGGCTGCTGCCGCGGGTCCGCTGTACTACTTGAACGTCGACCTCGTCCGTGGCGCAGAAGGGGCTCCACAGGGCGCGGTGTGCGTTCCTAACAGCGTGTTCTTGCCTGGCGAGTCCATGGTGTGGCGCGCCAAGGTCTACGACAGCGCCACCGGCGCCGAACTGACGGCCGCACAGATCGAAGAGTTGGGGATCTCCATAGCCATCAGCATCAGCGACGGTCAGAACCTAGACCTCCACTACGCTGGTCACCCGCCCGGCGCGAACCTCGACTATTACTTCACTAACCACCTCATAATCCCGGATGACGAACCCGCCGGCACGCTGACGTGGACTGCTACCGCGAAAGACTCGAAGGGGAACAGCGCGACCTTCGAGCCCGTCGGGCAGAAGGCCGGCCTAGGCCTGCTCACCATCGCGAGCAAAGACTAAACGCAACCCGGAAGTCGTCGGCGCGCAGCGTTCCTAGCGTGCCGTTAACCGCAAAGCGGCAGCCCGCGCGAGACTCGAGCTGCCGCTTTCACCTGGCTAATCTTCACGTCTACCCTTTGAGGGGGGAACACCGATGAAGCGATCCCTGATTCTCGCGTCTTCTCTGTGGCTCGTCGCCACGTTGGCCTTCGGCGTTGCAGAGGGGGTCTTGACTTTCTCCCCGAACAGCGGCCCCGTTGGCACCGCCGTGGCGGCGACCGCGAGCGGCCTACCGGCCAACGCCACCCTCGACTTCGTGTGGGCCACGGCTGACGCGCGCTGGCTGGTGGAGGACGGGCACTTCTATGGGCAAGATGCGGACGCGGCCCAAGCCGTGCTGCTCAGCGTCGTGACGGACAAGGACGGCAAGGCGTCATTCACATTCACCGTACCGACCGACTTCGGTTACGTTCACAACACCACACTCGTTCAAGGTGAAGAGGTGGTTGCCAGGCAAGGCTTCACGCTGACGCCAGCACTGACCCTCTCACCGACCTCGGGGCCGTTGGGCACCCCGATCACCGTCACGGTCACGGGCCTAGGCTTCAACTTCTACCAATCCGGCTGGCACCTCATGTACGACAACGCGCAGACCGGTTGGGTTACGGGCATCACTACGCAGGGCAGCGCGACTTTCACCATCCCGGCGACCGGCAACGAGGGCCCGCACCTGCTCCAACTCCTGACTGGACCGCGGCGGCCGTACCTCAACATCGAACAGTCGCCGAACTACCAGCCGGCGATGGCCTATCACGAGCACGCCACCTTCACCATCACGCCTGGGCAAGCGGTAACGCCACCGGACGCTGCGGACCAGACCTTGCCACGCGTCAAGGGTCAGCAAGCGCCCGGCTCCGGCCCAGCGCTCGCCGTCGACTTCGCATCCGGCATAGTCGGCAGCCCGATACGCCTGACGGGCGTCAACTACCCGCCTGAAACGACTGTCGAGCTAAGTTACAGCTCCGTGCGCGGCAACCGCATCAGCGGCGGCGGCTGGCAGACGGTCGACGTGCCGTGGGGCAGCGTTAAGACCGACGCGGCCGGCGGCTTCGACGTGACGTGGCCGACGCCAGACGACCTCGCGGGTGCTCGCACCATCACCGCCGTGGCCGGCGGAACGAGCGCCACCGTCGACTACACCATCACGCCAAACGTCGAAGCGCTGACCCCGTCCCAGGTCGCTCCGGGCGCAACCTTCCAGCTCACGCTCAAAGGCACGGGCTGGAGCGATACAGGCAACATCTACACGGTCGTCATCGACAACAGCTACTTCGGTTACGCCTGTGGCTTCAACACCAACGGCACCATCGTCATCAACTTCACGGCGCCACTCGAGCCGGGCTGGCACTACCTGGATCTCTACCCGTCCATCTACCAAGGGACGAGTGACGTGCCCACCACCACGACCTCCAACGACCACTTCCAACTGCCCATGCTCAACGCCATCGATCACCCTGGCGAGGAGCTGCCTGCGTTCCACCTGGCGTTCGAGGTGGTGGGCGAGTAGGTCCTCTACTCCTCCAGAAGAGGCGGCCCGCTCGCGGGGGGTGTACGTCGCCTTTCGGCGCCCCCAAGCGCGAGCGGTAGACTGGTGCAGTACGCCGGTTCGCCGGCCGTTCAACGCCATAACGCGCGGCGCCAGCTCGCTTGGGCGCCACCCTGGAGGAAGCAATGGACTTCGACCTCATCGTCATCGGTTCCGGGCCAGGCGGCTACCACGCCGCCATCCGGGCCTCGCAGTTGGGCCTGAAGGTCGCATGCGTCGAGAAGGGCGCCGTCGGCGGCGTGTGCCTCAACATCGGCTGCATTCCCACCAAGGCGCTGCTGCACGTTGGTTCCGAGTTGCGCAACGCCAAGGACGCGGCAGCGTTCGGCATCGACTTCGGCACGCCGAAAGTCGACCTGCAGGCGGTAGACAAGTGGAAGCTCGACGTCGTCAAGAAGCAAACCTCTGGCGTTGGCATGCTGTTCAAGGGCAACAAGGTCACGCTCCTCGAAGGCGAGGCGCGCTTCACGGGGCCGAACACCGTAGAGGTGGCGGGTAAGCCGTACTCCGCGCCGAAGTTCATCGTGGCGACCGGTTCGCGGCCAGCCGCCATACCCGGCTTCGAGCTTGACGGCGAGCGCATCGTCGACTCGACAGGCGCCCTCAACATCGGCAAGACCGTGCCTGCGCGCATGGTCGTGATCGGGGCGGGCGCCATCGGGCTGGAGTTCGCGGACGTCTACTCCTCGCTTGGCAGCGAGGTGACGGTGGTCGAGATGCTCCCCAACATCGCAGGCGCGGCAGACATAGACGCGAGCAAGGAACTACGCAAGGCGCTCGAGAAGCGCGGCATCCGCATCCTCACCTCTACCAAGGTCCTAGGGCAGAAGGAAACGAAGAAGGGCACCGAGGTCACGGTGCAAGGAGAGGACGGCAAGGAAGAGGTCATCTTGGCCGACCGCGTGCTGGTGGCCGTCGGGCGCCGCCCTAACGGCGCCAACCTCGGGCTGGAGAACGCCGGCGTCAAGGTCGACGAGCGCGGCTTCGTTACGGTCGTCAACGACCACATGCAGACGAGCGCAGCGCACGTTTACGCCATCGGCGACGTGGCGCGCGCGCCGCTGCTCGCCCACAAGGCCATGAAGGAAGGCGTCGTCGCCGCCGAGCACGCGGCCGGTCAGCCGACGGCCTACGACACGGTCGTGCCGAGCGTCATCTACACGTCCCCGGAGCTAGCTAGCGTCGGCATGACGGAGGAAGAGGCGACCAAGGCGGGCTTCGAGGTCCGCATCGGGCGCTTCCCCCTGGCTGCCTCCGGGCGCGCCTCCACCCTCGGCGTCAACAGCGGCCTGATCAAGCTCATCGGCGACGCCGCGACGGACATGCTCCTCGGCTTCCACATGGTCGGCCCGAACGCGGGCGACATCGTCTCGGAGGCCGCCCTCGCCATCGAGATGGGCGCGACGCTCGAGGACATCGCCCTCACGCAGCACCCGCACCCCACAATCTCGGAGGGAGTCATGGAGGCCGCGGAGCACGCGCACGGCAAGGCCATCCACATCGCCAACCGGCGGCGTTAGGCGGCGGCGCGCTCAGCAGTTCCGCACCTAGCCGAACAGACGTTGCGGCCCCCGCGAACCTTCGCGGGGGCCGCAACTCCAGCTAGTAGCAGCGGTTCAGGTCGTGTAGTCGGCGTTGATCCTGACGTAACCCTCCGAGAGGTCGCAACCCCAAGCCTCGCCCTGGGCGCTGCCAACGCCGAGGTCGGCCTCGAGCAGCACGTCATCTGAGCGCAGGGCGTCGGAGACCACTTTCGCGTCGAACGGCTGCGGCTCGCCGTAGTAGAGCTCGAAACCCTGGGCGAGCACGCGCACGTGCGCTTCGTTGAGGGCGACGTTGGCGCGGCCGACGGCGGCCAAGATGCGGCCCCAGTTCGGGTCCGAGCCGTGCACTGCAGCCTTGACCAGGTTGCTGCCGGCAACCGTGCGCGCCGCGCGCCGCGCCTCGACTTCATCCTTGGCGCCAGTCATGCGCACCGTGATGAGTTTGGTGGCGCCCTCGCCGTCGCGCGCCACTTGCTTGGCTAGCGAGGAGGCAACCTCGAGCAGCGCAGCCTCCAACTCCTTGAGGTCAGCCGCCACCAGCCCAGACGAGAACACGATGGCCATGTCGTTCGTGCTCGTGTCGCCGTCGACCGTCACTTGGTTGAACGAGCGGTCGACCACTCTGCTCCACATGGCCCTGAGCGCGTCCTGGTCGACCTTGGCGTCCGTCATCACGAACGTCAGCAAGGTCGCCATGTTCGGGTGGATCATGCCAGAGCCCTTGGCGACGCCAAGCACGCGCGCACCGCCAGCCAGGTCCCGCACGGCCTCCTTGGCGACCAAGTCGGTGGTGAGGATGGCGCGGGCGAGGCCCTCGCTGTCGTCGCCGCGCGCCGCGGCAGCTTGGGGAAGGCCAGTCACGAGCTTGTCTATCGGCATGGCGTGTCCGATCACACCGGTGCTGGCGCTCAGCACTTCGTCCGCGCCACTCAACCCCAGCGCCTCCGCTGCAGCGCTCGCGAGCCTGAGGTCGTCGATCTCTCCGCGCTCGCCGTTCGCGCAGTTGGCGTTGCCGCTGTTGATCACCAGCGCCCTAACGGGCTTACCGCTGGCGGCGAGGGACCTGTCGCGCACCACGCACGGGGCGACGACCGCGTTGGTGGTGGCGCTATACGCCCACACGAGCGGCGCGGCCGAGTAGATGATGCCGAGGTCTGGCCGCCCAGAGCGCTTGACGCCAACCGTGATGCCAGCCACTTCGAACCCTTTTGGAACCTTCACTGCCGTCCTCCTGGGACCACGTTCAACTTCACGGCCACACCCCCGTGAGAGAGAGGGCCGTCGTCTCCTCGAACCCGAACGCCACGTTGAAGCCTTGGACTGCCTGACCTGACGCGCCCTTGCCGAGGTTGTCGATGGCGCAGAACACCAACACTTGCCCGGTGCGCTCGTCGTAATGAGCGCTGAGCAGCGCGCGGTCCGACCCGCTAACGGCTTTCGTCTCAGGCAGAGCAGTACCGACGCCGATCAGCGGATCGCCTGCGTAGTAGTCGTTCAGAAGCCCTACGACCGCCGCGCTCGAGGGCGTCAGTCCACCCCAGGTGGCGGGCCTGGTCGCCAGGGTGGCGACGATGCCGCGGCTCATCGGCACGATGTGCGGCGTGAACGCCACGGGTACGGGCTCGTACGGCGCCTGCGTGAGGAGCTCCTTGCCGTTGCCGCGCGCCGCTGCCGCTCGCGCGCGGCCGCCAACGGCCTCGATCTCCGCCGTGTGGCGGTGGGTGCCAGCTGGCTTGTACGGGCGGGCGTTCTCGTTCATCTCGCTGTAGTGCATGGCCTGCGAGGTGCCGCGCCCTGCGCCTGACACGCCTGTCAAGACGTTCACGATGACGGCGTCGCCGATCAAGCCAGCCGCCGCTAGCGGCGCCAAGGCGAGCGAGGCGGCCGTCGCGTTGCAGCCGGGGCTCGCGACTATGCGCGCCCCTGGCAGCTCATTGCGGTGAAGCTCTACCATGCCGTAAACGGCGTCTGCCAGCAGCTCTGGGTGCGGGTGAGGCGCGCCGTACCACTGCTCGTACTCGCGGGCGTCAAGGCGGAAGTCGGCCGACATGTCGATCACGCGCTTGCCCTCAGCCACGGCCTGCGCAACGAGCGGCGCGGTGGCGCCGTGAGGCGTGGCGCAGAACACGACGTCGGAGGCGGCTATGACATCGTCTGAACTCGCGAAACGCAGGGGGATGTCTAGCCCAGCGAGGTGAGGCCAACTGGCGGACAGCGGCTGCCCGAGGTAGGCACGCGAGCCAATGGCGGCGAGCCGCACGTGCGGGTGACGCACCAAGCGCTCTATGAGGCCGGCGCCGCCGTAACCGCTCGCGCCAAGCACGCCAACGCGCAACCCCGAAGCGCTGCTACTTCCGGTCATGTGTGCTCACGCACCGTTCATGAACTGAAAGATCACGGCCTTGTGTGCGTGCAGACGGTTCTCAGCTTGATCGAACACCACGCTGCGCTCGTGGTAAACGGCGTCTTCCGTGCACTCCTCTCCGTAATGGGCTGGCAGGTCGTGCATGAACACCCCGTGCGCGCTTAGGTCGGCGAACCACTCCGGCGTGATCGTGTAGCCAGCGAAGTCGCGCTTGCGGCGCTCAGTCTCCTCCTCCATGCCCATCGAGATCCACACGTCCGTGTAGAGGGCGTCCGCAGCGCGCGTTGCTTCCCGCGGGTCGTGCGAGATGTGGATGACCCCTCCGCGGGCGCGTGCCGCGGCCAGGATCGCGGCGTCAGGCTCATAGCCGGGCGGGCAGGCGATGGTGAGCTCGACGCCGCCGAGGGTCGCCGCGTTCACGTGCGAGTTGGCGACGTTGTTGCCGTCGCCGACGAACGTCAGCTTCAAGCCGTTCAGTTCGCCGAACGTCTCCTTGAGGGTGATGTAGTCGGCGAGGAGTTGGCAGGGGTGCAGGAGGTCGGACAGGCCGTTGATGACGGGCACCGTGGCGTGCCGCGCGAGCTCGACGAGGGTGTCGTGGCCGTAAGTTCTGGCCATGATGCCGTCGACCCAACGGTCGAGGTTGGAAGCCACGTCGCGCACGGTCTCACGCACGCCCCACCCGATGTAGTTCTGGCTGAGGAGGATGGCGTGCCCGCCGAGCTGCGCCATGGCGATGTCGAACGTGGAGCGCGTCCTTAGCGACTGCTTCTCGAAGATCATGGCGAGCGTCTTGTGCTGCATGAGGGCGGGTCTCACACCGCTCTTCCAGGCCGTCTTGAGTTCGATGGCGCTGGCGATCAGGCCGCTGAACTCCTCTTGGCTCAAGTCAGCCAGTGAGAGAAAATCCCGGCCTGCAAGACTCGGGAGGTGTGTTGGCTCCATTCCAGCTCCAATCCCAACGTCAGGGAAGTCCGCGCCGCGCCCTTAGCGCATGGGCCGAGGTCCCGGCCGTGGCCGGTGGCGGCGAATGCCGAGCAGGATAGCATCCGTTCGCTGCCGGCACTGCGTTTGGAGTGGTGCTCAGCCGACGCCGAGGAGCCCTAAGTACCAGGCGATCACGGCGTCACCGAAGAACAGTGCAGCGACGCCGCCAGCAAGCAGGTAAGGCCCGAACGGGATGACGCGCGACCCGCCAGCCAAGCGCCCCACGACGCCGAAGAGCGCGCCGAGGCAGACGGCGAACAGCACCGCCACCATCAGCTTCTCCCACCCTAGGATGGCGCCCAGGGCGGCGGCGAGCTTCACGTCGCCGAAGCCCATGGCTACCGGCTCAGGCTTCGTTTCTGCTTCCTCCGCGAGGCGCGCTGCCTCGGCGGCGGCTGGCCTAATCGCGTCGTGCAGCCACCAGTAAGTGGCGCCGATGAGCGCCCACGCGCCTGCGGCCACCACGCTGCCGCCGAGCGCGGTGATGGTCGGCACCGTGAACGAGGTGGTGGACAGCACGAGACCGACGGCCCACAGGCCGTACGCGAGCGCCTCGGGCAAGCGCACGCTGCGGCGCGCAGCGAGGTTGACGAGCACGCTGACCGCGCCGGCAGCCAAGCCCCACCACACGCCCGCGAACGCCCCAACGACCGCTGCGAGGTTCACCTGGTCGAGGCTGATGGGGAAGAGGCGCTCCTCGGTATCAGCGAAGCGCCGCAGCACCAACGCGCCGATGCGGTTGATGAGCACGAGCACGCCAGCGCCCGCCAGCGCGCCGGTTAGGGCGGCGAGCGGCGTCGGCAAGTCTGCCGCCTCGCCCGTCACGAATGCCCCCAGCACGCCAAGCGCAACCGCCGGCAGGGTGAGGGCGTCAGGCAGGATGTAGTGGTCGACGTCGATCAGGGCGGCCATGACGAGCATGGCGAGGACGACCCATAGCGGCAGGAAGGCGAGACCGGTCGTGAGCGGCGGCCAGCGCAGCGCCACCACCACGAAGAGTGCCGCCATGAGCGCCTCGACGAGCGGGTAGCGCGGCGAGATGCGTGCACCGCAGTGCCTGCAGCGGCCACGCAGCGCGAGCCACGAGAAGACGGGCACGAGCTCTAGTGGGCCGAGGCGGTGCTGACAGTTGGGGCAGTGGCTGCCGGGGAAGGCGATCGACTCGTTGCGCGGCAGGCGCCAGATGACGACGTTGCCGAACGAACCGATGAGGCTACCGAGGACGCCGGCGAAGACGGCGAACAGCGTCGTCATGTTGGCTGGTGCAGTGGATGGGGGAGAGTTCGCAGAGGTTCAAGCACAAGTTAAGGCCTCGCAAGGCTTCTCATCATCCCGGTGGTAAGGTGACCTCCGCTATGAGAAGACTCACCCTCCTAGGCATACTTGCAGCGGTTGTCATCGCCGTGACCGCGTCGTCCCTAAGCGCCCAGTCGCGCCCAACCAAGCTCGTGTTCGTGGACTCGCAGGCCGTCTTGCGGGCTCACCCGGCTGGTCAGGCTGTCGAGGCGCTCCGTGCGCAGGCCCAGACCGAGGTCAAGGGCCTGACCGACAGCATCGCTGCGCTCGAGGCAAAGCTCGGTGCGGGCCAAACGCTGACGCCAGACGAGAGTGAGCGGTACGCGACGCTGCGCACCACGCTGCAGGCGGTGCAGACCCGCTACCTCAACGACATCGAGGCGGCCGCGGCTCCGGCGGTGCAGGCCACCAACGTCGCCATCACGGAGCTGGCCAAGGAGAACGGCTACACCGTCGTACTCGACCGGGTAGAGGCCGCCAACCAGCGCATCGTGGTCTACGCTGACGACGACCTGGACATCACTCAGCTCGTGATCGACCGCGTGACGGCAGGCAACTAAGACCGCCTAACCCTCGTTCGTTGGCCTAGACCGCCATTCAGCTACCAGAGCGCGTTCCTCATCCGTGAGGGGCGCGCTTTCAAGTAGTTCAGGTCGGCGCTCGAACGTGCGCCTGAGCGCCTCGCGCCGGCGCCACGAGGCGACCTTCTCGTGATGGCCGGATAGGAGAACGTCGGGTACGACCAGGCCGTCGAAGTAGGGCGGCCTCGTGTACTCGGGGTAGTCGAGGAGGCCGGAGCTGAACGACTCCTGGCGGTGGCTCTCTGCGTCGCCAAGCACGCCCGGCAGTAGGCGAGCGGTCGCCTCAAGCAGCACTAGGGCGGGGAGTTCGCCGCCCATGAGCACGTAATCGCCTATCGACACTTGACGGGTGACCAGCTCCTCGACGCGCGCGTCGAACCCCTCGTAGCGGCCGGAGATGATGGCGACGTGCTGCAAGGAAGCGAAGTGCTCGACCAGGTCCTGCGTTAGCGGCTCGCCTGCCGGTGTGAGGAGGATCGTCTCGTCAGGCGGCGGCGAGTCCTCCCGCAACTCGGCCACGGCCTTGGCGGCAACGTCGACGCGCATGACCATGCCCGCCCCACCACCGTAAGGCGCGTCGTCCACGCGGTTGGTGCGGTTGCCCGCGAAGCGGCGCAGGTCACGCAACTCTACGCTCAAGCGGCCGTTGCGGATGGCCTTGCCGAGGAGCGCTTCTTGCAGGTACGGCTCGATCAGGCTAGCGAAGAGGGTGTAGATGGTGAAGCGCAAGGCGGCCGCGCTTCAGCTTGGGTCGAGGAGGCCGGCTGGCGGGTCGGTCAGCTCGATGGCCGGTTTCGTGCTGAGAGCGACGTACGGCGCGGCTAACGGCAGTAGGCACGTGCCGCCCGCCTTCAACGCCACCACGACGTAGTCGTTCGGTCCGCCCACTTCTGCGGCGGTGACGGTGCCGATCGCGGCGCCGTCCACGTGCACCTCGAGCCCGATCAGCGCCTCCTCCTCGCTCGGTGCGGCCAACGCAGCGGCGACCTCGTCCGCCAGGTCAGGCGGCAACAAGCTGGGGTCGAGCCACACCTGCGCGTTGACGACGCGCTGGGCCGCGGTGCGGTCACGCACGCCCTCGAGTAGCAGCAGCGCCCCACCCGCGGTGGGAAACCGCAGATCGCGCACGCGCACGTCGCCTAGGCCGGTGACGAACAGGCGGCCAGCGGCCGCCACCGCCTGCGCAGCGAGGCTGGTGGACGTGGGAGCCCCGGCGTTGGCGGCGCCAGCAGGCACATGCCAACGCAGCGCCCCCTCCAGTTGGAAGGTGCGCCCGAGGTCTCCGAAGGGGAGGTAGTTAGCGGGTGGCTTGGTGGCGGTGGGGTCCAATGCCATGCGGAGGCGCTTGTCGCTACTCCAGCAGCTGGACTTCTACGCGCTGGCGCCCGTCGGCAGCCGCGCGCGCCAAGGTCCGGATGGCGTTGATGACGCGGCCACCGCGGCCGATGATGCGGCCGACGTCGTCCGGAGCGCACGTGACGTCGATGCGCACGTTGCGGCCGTCGGACGTGGAGGTGACCTCCAAGTGCTCTGGCTCGGCAACCAAGTTCTGCAGGACGAACGTGACCAGGTCGAGGGGCATGCCGCCTCCGGTAGCGCTAGGCCAGGCCTTAAGCCTTGGCCTGCGCCTCTTGCCGCTTGACGAACGAACTGCGGCGCTTGGCCTCTAGCGAGGCAGGTAGCTCGACGCCCGTCTTCTGGAGGAGGCGTAGAGCGGTGTCGGTCGGTTGGGCGCCCAGCGCCATCCAGTGCTTGGCGCGGTCGGCGTCTACGCGCAGGTTCTCGCTGGTGGTCTCGCGCGGATCGTAGTACCCGATCTGCTCGATGTAGTCGCCGCTACGCTTGGTGCGGCCGTCCACGACGACGAGGCGGTAATGCGGGTTCTTCATTGATCCCATGCGCATCAGGCGGATCTTGACCATACTTCTGTTTCCTCCAAGAGCCTCGGAAGGCTGTAGTTGCTGCCGATCGTGGCGAGGCCCCGAGCCGACGATACGACGGCCAGCCTCCTAAAAGCCACCCAGTCTACACGGCATGGCCCGTCTGTTCCAGTGGCGCGGCTCAGCGCGCGATCGACGTCAGCCCCTCAGCCCGGCCCGCCCGCCGCCGCGCGGCGGCCGCTTGCCCATGCGCTTCATCAGTTTGCGCATCTCCTCGTAGTTGTTGATGAGGCGGTTGACGTCCTGCACGGTGGTTCCAGAGCCACGCGCGATGCGCTTGCGGCGCGAGGCGTTCAGTACGCGCGGCGTACGGCGCTCGACGTCCGTCATGCTCGAGATGATGGCTTCCACGCGCCCGATCTCACGCTCGTCGATGTTCGTGCCTGCCGGAACTATCTTGTTGGCGCCAGGGATCATCTTGAGGACGTCCGTGAACGAACCCATCTGCTTGATGCGCCGCATCTGGGTGAGCATGTCCTGGAGCGAGAAGTCGCCGAGGTTGCGCATCTCGGTCTCGTCGTCGTCGCCCTCGAGCGCGCGCGCCTTCTCGATGAGGGTGAGCACGTCGCCCATGCCAAGGATGCGCCCGGCGACGCGGTCTGGGTGGAACGGCTCGAGCCCGTCGATCTTCTCGCTCATGCCCGCGTAGTAGATCGGCTTGCCCGTCACGTGCTTGGCGGAGAGCGCGGCGCCGCCTCTGGCGTCACCGTCGAGCTTGGTCATGATGAGGCCTGTGACGCCGACCTGCGAGTCGAACGCCGTGGCTACCGGCAGCGACTGCTGACCCGTCATGGCGTCGACCACCAGGATCTTCTCGCTCGGTGCTATGCGCTGACCGAGGTCCGAGAGTTCGGCCATGAGCGCCTCGTCGACCTGGAGTCGACCTGCGGTGTCGACGATGACCAGGTCGCGGAAGTCCTTCTGTAGGTGCGCTTTGAGGCGCGCGGCGATCGCGGCTGGCTCCTCACGGTCATGCACTTCGAAGACGGGCACGCCGATCTGGTCACCCAACACCTTGAGTTGCTCGCGGGCGGCCGGCCGCTGCGTGTCAGCAGCTACGAGCAGCACGCGCCGCCCTTGGCTCTTGTAGCGGTACGCGAGCTTGCCTGCCGTCGTCGTCTTGCCTGCGCCTTGCAGGCCCATCAGCAACCAGATGTTGCCGTCCGACTTGAGCGTCGGCAGCACCGCCTTGCCGCCCAGCACCTCTTGCAGTTCTTCGTGAACGATGGCGATCACGCGCTGGTCGGGCTGGAGGGACATGAGCACGTCTGAGCCGATGGCCTTCTCTTGCACGCGGTTCGTGAACTCGCGCGCCACCTCGAGGTTGACGTCCGCTTCGAGGAGAGCAACGCGCACCTCGCGGAGCGCGGCCTTTACGTCTGCTTCGGTCAGGCGGCCGCGGCCGCGTAGACCTTCGAAAACGGATTGCAGTCTGTCGCCTAATGACTGGAACATGATCAGGAGTCTCTAGCGCTCATGCGCGTGGTTTGTACCGTTCGGTTCGGGAACGGGAGGTGCGCGGCGCCGAGCTATCAGGGTAGCGGCTCGGCGGTAGGGGGTCAACCTGAGGCAGGCGAAAGTCCTGGGGCCCGGTGCTAAACTCGCGGCATGACGCCGGTTACCACCCCAGTCCAACCGCTGCGGCGCGGCAGTAGCCGCGCAGGTGGCTTCGCCATCATGATAGCGCTGCTGCTGTTGGCGCCGGCCGCGCACGCTCAACTCCTGGCTGACGTGCTCATGACCACCGCCATAGCGGCGCAGTTCGATAGCGGTGTCAGTTTTCCGCGCGGCACGATGCGCGCGGTTGGCACTGGCGTGAACGCGCTAGTAGCGCGCATTCCCGGCTCGAGCAACTGGACGGACTGGGAGGCGTACGCGCTTGGCGGCGTCGTCACCGCCCTCGCTGCCGCCAAGGTGCACGAGGTCTCTACCGCCTACGCCGTCGCCGGTTACTTCGAGAGCGAACGCTCGGAGACGGCGGCGTCCGGGCCGCTCGGGCCAGAGACGCACACGCGCATCGTGTTCGTTGGAGACGACGGAACTTCGCGTCTGCTGTACTTGATCAGAGCGGGCCAGGAGGTCGTGTGGCTAACGGCGCGGGCGCGCTGACAGCGGCTGACGATAGGCGAAACGGCTGGCGCGCGCGGACGCACGGCGCGTTGACGCACGGTGCCCTGCTGGTAGTTGCTCTGCTCGTGGCCGCAGCCGCGTACGCTCAAGGCGCGCAGGACGTGGCGGCCGCTTACGCCGCCGCCGAGCAGGCGCTGGTAGTCGCCATCGAAACGCCGCTCGGCCGGGCAGCCAGCCCAGACGACGCCGTGTGGCGCGCGGCGCTGGACGCCGCGAGCCTAGCCACTAGCGTGGCCGTGGCGGCCGAGCAGGCCGCGCCGCCTGAAGGACAGGAGGCGGCTTTCGAGGCCTCGCGCCGCGCGTACCGCCTCGAGGCGCGCGCTTACGGCCTGACTAACTGGTACAGCCGTGCGTTCGCGGCTTGGGACGGCTTCCTCGCCAGTGGGGGAGAACTGACCGACACCGCCCCACCGCTACCTGGCGGCGCTAGCCGCCAACTGACCACTGACCGCGAGGAGTTCCACCGCGTCGTCAACCAGTTGGCCTTCGCGCGTTACGAGGTAGGCGACCTCGATGAGGCGCGCGCCTGGTACCTCACGCTCCTCGACATGGCGCCAGACGACCCAGAGGCCCTCAGGTGGCTGGCGCGCATCGCTTACGAACAGGGCGACACGAGCGCAGCCGTCGTCATCTGGCAGCGCCTGGTCGAGGTAGCGCCGGACGACGAGGGCGCGCGCTTCTTCCTCGACCTCAGCCGTGAACGCGAGCAGTACGGCGAGGCCGCGAGCGAGGCGTACCGCCTCGGCTTGAGGGCGTACGAGGCTGGTCGCATCGGACCGGCATTGGAGGCCTTCCAGGCCGCGGTGGCCGCCAACCCCGACTTCGCCAACGCCGCCGTGTGGGCAGGCCGCACCGCCCTCGAGGCCAAGGAGCCAGAACTCGCCGTCAGGTACTGGCAGATAGCCGTGTCACTCGACCCGAGCGACAGCAGGTCAGCGTGGTTCCTCGAGTACGCCAGGCTGCAGGTCAAGTGGGGAGTCGTCGCGGGCACCGCCTACTACGCCGGGCTAGCCGCGTACGACGCGGGTGAGCTCGAAGAGGCGCATGGGGAGTTCCTGAAGGCCGCAGAGGCCGCCCCGACCTTCAAGGAGGCGTTCGTGTGGACGGCCCGCACGAGCCAGGAGCTCGGTCGGCCAGACGAGGCCATCGCTTACTGGCAGACGGTGTTGAGGCTAGACCGTAACGACGACAGGGCGCGCTACTTCATAACCAACGCCCGCCAGGCGATCGTCTACGGAACGGAAGCTAGCGAGGCTTTCTCGCGTGGGTTGGCCGCCTACCAGTCAGGCGACGGGCCGAAGGCCCAGGCGGAGTTCGCGGCCGCGGCCGCCGCCGCGCCCGACTTCCTGCAAGCGTGGGCGCAGCTTGGGCGCGTGGCGTTCCAGAACCGCGACTACGAAGTGGCAGCCAGCGCGTACGCCAACGCCGCAAGGCTCGCGCCAGCAGACGAGGATTACGCGTTCTTCGCCGCCGAGGCGGCGCGCTTGGCTGGCGCCTCACCCGGTGGTGAGCAGTAGGCGAGCGGCTGGCGGCAAGCACGACATCAGACCAGGGTTATTTCACGCGCCACGGGGCGCAGCGGGAGCACGAGATCATGAAGCAGTTCGAGAAGCGCATCGACGACAAGGGGAACCCCTATCTAGCCACCCCACTGTCCGGCTACCTCCTAACGCGCCTGCCGCTACTTAACAAGAGCACGGGCTTCTCGCGTGAGGAACGCAGGGAGCTGGGCCTAGAGGGCCTGGTGCCGCCGCACTCATCCACCATCGAGCAACAAGTACAGCGCACCTACGCGAACTACTCCGGTTTCACGACGGCGTTGGACAAGCACGTCTACCTGCGGGTGCTGCAGGACCGCAACGAAGTCCTGTTCTACGCCCTCCTCGAGCAGCACCTCGAGGAGATGCTGCCGATCATCTACACCCCGACGGTCGCTGAGGCGGTGCAGAAGTTCAGCCTCATCTATCGTTTCCCTAGAGGGCTGGTCGTGAGCACCGAGAACATCGACCGTATCGACGAAGTGCTTGCCACGGCGCCACTGCCGGACGTGCGCCTGGTGGTCGCGACCGATTCTGAGGGCATCTTGGGCATCGGCGATCAGGGTTTCGGGGGCATGGCCATCTGCATCGGCAAGCTTTCGCTCTACACGGCCGCGGCCGGCATCGACCCTGCGACTACGCTGCCCATCGAACTCGACGTCGGCACGAACCGCGCCGACCTCCTCGACGACCCCCTCTACCTCGGAGTGCGGCACGAGCGGCTCGTTGGGCCGGCGTACGAGGACTTCATCGAACGCTTCGTCGTGGCCTTCAAGAAGCGCTTCCCTGACGCGCTCCTGCAGTGGGAGGACTTCAGCAAGCAGAAGGCCGTCGACGTCATGAACCGCTACCGCGACGTGCTGCCGTCGTTCAATGACGACATCCAGGGAACGGGCGCCGTCGTGCTAGCCGGACTCCTCGCGGCGGCAAGGAAGACGCGTCGGCCGATGACGGACGAGACTTACGTCGTGCACGGCGCCGGGGCTGGCGGCATGGGCGTTGGGCGCCAGATAGTCGTCGGGTTGCAGCGCCAGGGCTTAAGCCGCGCAGAGGCAGTGGCGCGCGTGCTGATGATCGACTCGGCCGGGCTCGTGGTAGCCGATCGCCCGGGCCTCGAGAGCTACAAGCGCGAGTTGGCGCAAGACCCGTCACGCACGGCCGGATGGCAGGTGGCCGGAGCCGTGCCTTCGCTCCTCGAGACCGTGACGAACGCCAAGGCCACCGGCATCATCGGCCTGTCCGGACAGGCGGGGGCGTTCGACGAGGCCGTAGTGAAGGCCGTCCTCGCGAACTCTCCCGCGCCCATCGTCTTCCCGCTCTCCAACCCGACCGTGAACAGCGAGGCGGTACCTGAGGACGTGTACGCCTGGACCGGCGGCCGCGCGATCGTCGCGACCGGCAGCCCGTTCCCTAACGTGCAGCATGAGGGCCGCTCGTTCGTCGTCGGACAAGGCAACAACGCCTTCGTCTTCCCTGGCGTCGGCCTTGGTGCCCTCGTCACGCGCGCTACAAAGGTCACCGACAACATGCTCACCGCCGCAGCGGAAGCGCTGTCTGAGTACACGGACCCGATGCGCCTCATGGAGGGCGCCGTCTACCCAAGCGTCAGCGCGCTTGGCAGGGCGAGCAGGCACGTGGCCGTGGCCGTCGCCAACCAAGCGATGGCAGACGGCGTGGCGCGCCGCGAAGTGAAAGACACCCAGGAGGCCGTTAGCGCAGGCATCTGGGAGCCGCGCTACCTGCCCATCAGGCGGGCCTGAGCACTGGTGCGCAGCGTTGTCCTCAGGGTCGTGGCGCTAGCGTTACTGCTGCTCCTCACCCTGGTCGGGGTCATCGCACTGCGCACCTTGCAACGCGTTCCAGACGCGGTCGTCTACTTCGTGCGGGACCGCGGCACGACCTTCACGCTCGAGCCGGTCAAGCGCCGGCTCGGGCGTTCCAACATCGAGCAGTTCGTTGCGCTCCAGGTCGCCGAACTGGCGAAGGGGCCGACCTCGGCGGAGGCGGCGGGCGGGTTGAGCAGCGCCGTCCCTTCGACCACGAGCGTGCTAAGCACAGGGCTTACCGACGGGGTCTTGACCGTGAACCTCGCCGCGTCGTTCGAGCACGGCGGCGGCACCGCCGCGATGACTGGCCGTTTGGCGCAGCTCTTCTACACCCTCACGCAGCCAAGCCAGATCGACGCGGTCGTGCTGCAGATCGAGGGTGCGACCGTGACGGTGTTCTCAGGCGACGGCTTGATCATCGACTCACCGTGGGTGCGTGAAGAGCAGCCTGACCTGCCCGTGTGGTGATCAGGTTCCAGCTACCCTCGTGCCTACCAGGTAGCCGAGGGCGGCTGCCCCCAAGCACAATGCCAGTGATAAGCCGACGTTCGCCACGGCTCTGCCGAGGAAGCCGGCGCGTAGCAGGTCGAGCGTCTGCAGACTGAACGATGAAAAAGTCGTGAAGCCGCCGCACACGCCGACGAGCAGCGCCAGGCGCCAACCCTCCGAGAGGGGGTAGCGCGCGTCCGCCATGGTGGCGGCGCCGATCGACGTGATGGCGAACGAGCCGACCACGTTGACGATGAGGATGCTAACGGGAAAACCGCGGCTGAGCGGCTGTAGCCACAAGGTCAAGAGATAACGAAGTACGCTGCCGAGGGCGCCGCCGCCTGCTACGTAGAGGGCGGCGACGGCTGTTGGCAGGGGCTGCTGCACGGCTGCATCCTACATGAGGTGGTGCGCCCGACAGGATTCGAACCTGTGGCCTTTCGCTCCGGAGGCGAACGCTCTATCCGACTGAGCTACGGGCGCCCAACGCGACAACGTCGCTGAGGCGAACAGCAATATAGCACCTGCCGCGTAAGCGGCTCTCACCATGCGTTCTGGTACACTCCGGGGCGTGCTTCGAATCTGCCACGACCACTGGCCACGCCAGTATCGGCACTTCGGCGCGCACCCTGAGGCCCGCCAAGGCAGCAGGTTCCAGTTCGTTCAAGTCACGCGGGTACCGATGGCGGCGCTAAGACGCCGGCCTAGGTGCCGGGAGGAAGTCACCTAGATGAAGCTCAGCAAGCGCTCGAACACGATCATCTTGTGGGTCGTTTCCATTGGCCTACTGGCGGGCATGGTGCTCATGTTCACGCCTGGCCTAGGCGTCACCGGCGGCGGTATCGTCAAGGGCGCTGCCCAGGTCGTGGTGAACGGCCAGACCCTTTACGACTCAGACTTACAGCAGATCCGCAGCAACGCGCTGTTCAACACCGTCACCGACGGCGAAGTTGGCCAGGACCTCCAACGCCTCATGGTCGACGAGATCGTGCGCAACACCGTCCTCGACCAGGCGGCTGCACGGGTGAGCATCAGCAGCGGCCAGGTCCGCAAGGCCGTCAACGACTTCCGTGCCGAACGCGGCGTGGACGGCGGGCGCAACGACCAGGCTTACCTCCAACTCATCGGCAGCGCCGGCTTCACTGACCAGAGCTTCCGCGACTACATGAAGGGCCAGCTCCGCTTGCAGGAGTGGGAGAACCGCCTCGTCAAGGACGTCACGGTGTCTGACGCCGAAGTCCAGGCTTACTTCGAGTCGCACCGTTCCGCCTACCAGTCCGAGGAGAAGATCCTCGCACGGCAGCTCGTCGTTGCCGATAAGGACCTCGCCGAGAACCTGCGCCGCCAAGTCTTGGCCGGCGCCGACTTCGCCACCATCGCGCGCGAGAACAGCCTCGAGCTTGCCGATCGCGACGGCGCCGTAGGTGCGGCAGCTGGGTCGACGGAGCCGCAAGCCGTTGGTCGCCCCGCGCTCCCGACCGTTGTGGCCAACGCGGCCTTCTCGCTGCGTGGCGCCGGCATCACCGACGTCATCGTTTACAACGAGCGCTACTACGTCGTCGACGTCGAGGATTACCAGCCGGCTGCCGACCTCTCGTTCGCTGACGCCAGCCCGACCGTCGCGGATGACGCACTGAACGCCAAGAAGTCCGGCATCGTCGAGGACGAACTCGACAAGCTCCGCGACGCCGCCGTCGTGTCCTTCCCGGCGGGCAGCACGCTCTCCTTCAACAACCCGGTACTCGCCACCGTCGGAGCGAAAGAGATCAAGGCCGTTCAGTTGGACCGCGCGCTCTACACGAACACGCAGATCCAGCAGGCGCTCTCGCCGCAGACGGCCGACCTCATCGTCGGGCTCTTCAAGCCGACCGTTCTCAACCAGCTCATCGATACGGAAGTCGCCTACCAGAGCGCCGGTTCGCTTGGCGTGCCGTTCGTCGGTTCGCGCAGCGGCATCGCCCAGGCGGCGCTCAATTACGTTGGCCGCGACGCGACCGCCACGGAGCCGGAGATCGAGAAGTACTACGCAGACAACCAGTCGCTCTACACGCTGTCTGCAGAAGCCACCGTCACCAAGGCCGAGTTCGCCACCCAGGCCGCGGCTGAGGGCTTCCGCGCCGCCCTCCTCGCGGGGCAAGACACTGCTGCTGCCAACGAGGCGTCCGCGGGCACCATCACGGAGCTAGGGCGGGTCAAGCCAGGCGACCTCCAGACGGAGTTCGATACCGCCCTCTTCTCGACCGACGCCTTCGACGCTCTACCTGGCGGCAGCTTGGCCATTAGCGACATCCTCGTGCTGCAGGTACCAGACGAAGCAGCAGCTGAGGAGACCGCTACTGACTCGACCGCAGCCGACGCCACGGCGGCCGACGCGACCGCAACCGACGACGTGGCCGGCGACGGCGGGGCAACCACCCCGGAAGTCGCTACCAAGGACAGCTTCGTAGTGCTCGTTGCCGACCGCGTTCCTGCGCGCGTTAGGAGCCTCGCCGCCGTTCACGCGCAAGTCGAACAGGCCGTCGTCGCCCAGAAGCGTCAGGCCGAGCGCACGACGTGGCTCGCTGACAAGCGCGCACAGATCGACGTCATCGAGACCGCGAACCCCGCCCTCGTCCTGCCGACCGACTCGCTGCCAGGCGCCGCGGCGCCAGACGGCGCCGCACCAGAAGGCGCTGAGCCTACCGAGGCGCCAAGCACCACCAACTGAACTGGATCGACACGAGTTGGGGCGGTCACTCGAAGTAGGAGTGACCGCCCTTCGCTTAGGAGGGCAACGCATGGCAGTACCGAACAAGGAACCGGCGCCGAGGGCGCTCATCAGCGTTTCTGACAAGCGCGGGCTTCAGGAGCTGGCTAGTGGGCTCCTGGCCTTGGGTTACGAGCTCGTAAGCACGGGCGGAACGCTGGCCGCGCTTCGCGGTTGGGGCTTGCCTGCCGTCGCCGTCGCCGACGTGACGGGCTTTCC
Source organism: uncultured Trueperaceae bacterium (assembly GCA_937907415.1). The sequence goes on along the minus strand of CALCHY010000035.1, from coordinate 1,809 downwards.
CGAGATCTTGGACGGACGCGTCAAGACCCTGCACCCGAAGGTTCACGGCGGCATCCTTGCCCGGCGCGAACCTGGGCACCTTGCCGAGTTGGCGCGCCACGAGATTGCGCCGGTCGACGTGGTGGTGGCGAACCTATACCCGTTCCGCGAGACGGTCGCGCGGCCAGACGTGACGTTCGCGGAGGCCGTCGAACAGATCGACATCGGCGGTCCGAGCATGCTGCGCGCGGCGGCCAAGAACCATGCCGACGTGACGGTCCTAGTCGACCCGGAAGACTACGCGATCACGTTGGAGGCCCTCGCCCGCGGCATGACGCTAGCTGAGCGCCGCGAGCTGGCGCTGAAGGCCTTCGCGCACACCGCTGCTTACGACGCGGCCATCGTGGCGTACTTGAGCCGCGATGAGGCTTTGCCGCGGCACCTGGCCGTCGCGCTCGAACGGGCAGAGGTGCTGCGGTACGGCGAGAACCCTCACCAGATGGGCGCTCGTTATCGTGAGGTGGGGGCAGCGTCGATCTGGGACGCGGCCAAGCTGCACTCCGGGTTGGCGCTGTCTTATCTGAACCTGTTCGATGCCGAGGCGGCTTGGCGCCTCGCGCACGACCTGGCGGCGCACGCGCCGGCCTGCGTGATCGTCAAGCATGCGAACCCATGCGGCGCCGCGTGGGGTGAGGACCTTGGTGCGGCGTACGAGCGGGCGTTCGACGCTGACCCGAAGTCGGCGTTCGGGGGCGTAGTAGCGTTGGCAGGCGTAGTCGACCCGGCATTGGCGGAACTCATCGTGGCGCGGCCGAAGGCCGACGTCGTCCTGGCCCACGGTTATGCGCCTGAGGCGCTCGAGTTGCTGGCGCGCAAGCGCAAGAACACCCGCATAATCGAACTGCCGGCGCCGCACGCGGCTTCCTACGGGCTCAGGCGCTTAGATGGCGGCTTCCTCCTTCAAGGACCAGACGCCGTGACCCTCGACCGTGCCCTGTGGCGCGTAGTCACCTCCAAGGAGCCGACTGGCGAGCAGTGGCGTGACGCGGTCATGGCTCAACTCGTGTGCGCCGCGACTTCCTCCAACGCAGTCGTCTTGGTGGCTGGCGGCTGCGCCGTTGGGATCGGCGCTGGGCAGCAGAGCCGCGTGGACGCGGCCGAGATCGCCGTGAGGAAGGCCGCTGGACGCGCCGCTGGCGGGGTGTGTGCCTCCGACGCGTTCTTCCCGTTCCGCGACGGCCTGGACGCCGTGGCAGCCTCCGGCATCGGCCTGGTCGTGCAGCCGGGCGGGTCTATCGCGGACGACGCCATCATCGCGGCTGCAGAGGAACACGGCATGTCGATGGTGTTCACGGGCGAAAGACACTTCAGGCACTGAGGTTTCTTCGCGCTGAGCGGCCGTGACCGCCACTAGCGCGGCATGGTGCTGCAGGTACTACATCTGGTAGCTGGCGCGGCAGGCGGTGCTTGTGCTTGTAGGAACGGGCGTGCCAGTGGGTTGCCCGGGCGGTGCCCCGGTGGTAATCTGCTGGTCGCGCTCATCGCCGCCAGGCCAGCCTGGCTCTGCTCCATTCGGCGTAGCTCCGGTGAGATAGTCCACATCGGGGCGGCAGTGCGCGGTCAGTGATCGCAAGCGTGGCCCGCCACCAGTAGTATGCGCTAGACTTCAACGTACTAGCACTTGTATTTGACGCACGAGGGAAGTAGTCAAACATCGCCGCCCGAGCACGACCGACCGTCGGGCAGCAGTCACAGCACGCAGTAGGTAGGTGGGGTAGACCACCCGCAGCCTGGGAGGAACGTCATGCTCGACAACGCACCAACCAACCC